>JAIBBB010000028.1 GCA_019694905.1 Cyclobacteriaceae bacterium | reverse complement strand
CGCGTTGTTACCGGAACCCCGGGTAGTGCTCACGCAATGACTGTGCTGGCCAATATCACCAACAACGGATCCATCCGCTTGTTCGATGACACAGGTGCAAGCCCGCTGACAGATCCGAACTATACCAGTGGGGCAGTGTATACCACCGCCGCGCGCACAAGTACCGTAGTAACCACCTTCAGCGGCACCGCCGATCAAACCATCACGTGTAACAACCAGACCGATCTATACAAGTTGATCATGAACAAGGGCACTGGTCAGCAGGCTATTCTCACAGTGAATTCGTCCGGTGCTTCCAATTTCAGACTTTTCGGCCCGAACAACATAGCCAGCTCGGGTACATCACCCAGCGAAATTTCCAACAACAATATTTCGATCATCAACGGCACTTTGCAGCTGACAGGTACGCTCACAATTCCCAACATGATCACGAGGGCTGGTGGTGGCGACTATTTTCCCATCCCTCAGAATGGGGCACTTTGGCTCAATGGCGCTGGCGTTTCTGTGACAGTTACAAATACGTCAACTTCCAATGATGACGAGCGGATCATCCTGGATGGCCTGCTACGTGTGACCAATGGGACCATGGACTTTGGGTTTTCAAAGGGCCTTGGGTCTTTGAACGCAGGGACTTTTCAAATCGAGGGGTGGAACTGTGACTTGCTGGCAATTCAGACCCAAGCAATCAGGAACGGATGTTTTTACCTTCATACAAAGCGGAGGTACTTTCAACGTAGGCATTGGAGGTTCCTCGGCTGTCGATGGTGGTACGCATGCGCGATTTGACCTTTTCTCTTCGACAAGTAGTTTTCAGATGTCTGGCGGAACGCTGAATGTATATGTACCTTCAACAGGGTCTTCCAATGTGTTCGGAATTCATATAGCCTCCTCTTCGGGTAACTACAATGTGACCGGTGGGACAGTCCAGGTGTATACGAGTACGAGCAACAATTTCAATATCGATTCCACTGCACCATTCTATAATCTGGTGGTGAATCGGGTCAGCGGAACTTCGACAGCACGTTTGCTCAACAATTCTCTGACTATTCTCAATAATCTCACCATTAACACGGGCAGCACACCCACATTCAATACCAATAGTCTCAATTTGTCCGTAGGTGGTAACATCAACGTCCAGGCATCCACAACGTTTACAGCGAGTGGATCGACTGTTCTGACGCTCAATGGTTCGGGTGCACAAACCTGGACGACGAGTGGCACTGCAACAGTGTCATTGAACAGTGTAGTCGTTAACAAGTCGGCGGGCACTGTAACCTTGTCGGGTACACTGCCAACGATCCCGACACTTACACTTACTTCGGGTACACTGAATGATGGGGGTACCACCATTACGGTGTCTACGGCAATCTCGAATAGCGCTACGCACACAGGTTCCGGCAAGATCAGTGTCAGCGGACCTACAGCCATTGGCGGCGCCAATGGAACTTTCGGTAACCTCGATATCGCCACTGACGGCACTGTGACCACCAGTGGTGATCAGACTTGCACGGGCACGCTAAGGCTGGTGGCAACCAATTCCACCATTAGCATTGGGTCGAATAGTTTGACGGTGAATGCAATTACAGCGGGGGTAGGATTTGGTGCAACGTCAAGAGTGCTTACCAACGGCTTGCGCAATGACGGCGGCTTTACCTTGCAGGGTGCAGCAGGCGACGTGCTCTTTCCGGTTGGTACAACTGTGGCAGCCTATTCACCGATCACGATCAATGTCGCAGCAACCACACACGGGAAAATCACCGTCAGACCAGTGAAGAATGCGCACCCCAATGTGGTAGCCACCGGAAAATCTCTTGGATACTTCTGGAGGGTCAGCAGTGTCTCCTACAGCGCTATTACCGCGGTCACGCACAAAAGCTATAGCTATGGCAGTTCGACACTTGTAAATGGAACGGCTGGTGAGAAAGCAACTTATTCACCGGCCCGCTTTGACGCTTCTTCCAACAGCTGGACTTATCGCACCGCCACCTATGATGCCACCGCACAGACAGCGATTCCCAATTTTGACCCGTCTACCGGCTGGTCATCCAATGCGGTATCGCTTGACGGCGAATACACCGCCGGAAACTCTGCAGCATTTATTCCCAGCGCTTCATGGAAAACCTTTTATAGCAGCGGCAATACATTTGACTGGACCCTGGCGACAACCTGGAGCACCGTGGCAGTCGGAAGTTCGACCAATCCATCGTCTCAAACACCGTGTGCTACCTGCCCGGTGGTCATCGGGGATGCTTCGCACAACCACACGGTCTTCATTCCTACTGCAACACCCACCAACTGCGGAAGTCTTTTTGTGGCAGCAGGCTCCACGCTGGATTGCCGGAACAATACCCTGCTCAACTTTGGAGTCAACACTTCTGGCACAGGCACTTTAAGGATTGCTACAGGGACATTTCCTGCTGGTGATTTCGTCAATTTCCTTAAATCAGGCGGCGGGACCATTGAGTGGTATACGGACGCTACATTTTCGAGCTCATATGGTATACCCACTACCGGGTCAGCTCCTCAGAGTCTGAGCCTTGTAAACTACAACAACCTTAGCATCAATGCCGGTACGGGCGCAGTTACTTTCCCAGCCCTTAACCTTACCATTTACGGTAACCTAACCAAATCGGGTGCAAGCATTGCTAACACCGCTGGGTCGGCACGAACCATCACTGTCAATGGAAATTTTTCTGTTTCTGGAGGCAGCTTCACCTTTGCAAGCACTGCGGCCGCAACACTTTCAGTGGCTGGTGATATCACAGTCAGTGCCGGAGCAACGCTGGGAGTTCCTGGCGGTGGCGCAATCGCTCACTCCCTGTCAACGACCGGATCAATCATTAACGATGGTACCATTCTCTTTCTCAGCGGAAGTACGGTGGCGCTTACCTGTACGGGGAGTTCCAATACTACGATATCAGGTGGTTTGAGTAGTACGACCACCCTCTATACCCTGAATGTCAACAAAGGCACTTCGCAAACGCCAACGCTGACGATGAACACAACTGGGTCGGTAACCGCTGGAACTTCAGGATGGCTGACACTCACCAATGGGACCTTTGTAATGAACAACAGTGGTACTTTTAATCTTTCAACCGCGAGTGCTGCCTATAACATCCCTAAAACTGCCAAGCTGAACGTGCAGGCAGGTACCGTCAATATCGTGACAGCTAACAACACCGCTGCAGACCTGAGCCTGAGTGGTGCACTGGAGGTGGCAGGCGGTACGGTCAATGTGGGCAACAGTGCCAATACTATTGACAATGACATTGAATATGCGGCGGCAGGAACACCAACCATCACCATTTCTTCCGGTAGCTTAAATGTCAACGGTTCTATTCGCAGGTCCACAGCAACCATTGTCGGCGCATTAGTTTACAATCAAACCGGCGGAGCTGTCACCGTGCGAGGAAAAAGTGTGACGAACAGCCGTGGCATTTTCGAGATCGAATACAACACCGGAAGTAGTTTTACCCAAACAGGAGGGTCATTGACCATCGAGCGGCCTACGAACGGAACCGGCAACTACGCTGACCTTTATCTCAATCCAGTGTCCAGCAACGTGACATCCGGAGGAACGATCAACATAGGCATTGGATCGAGTGCCTCAGCATTCAAACTGAATATAGCAACCAATATTGGCAGCCTCGCCTTTACAGCAAGTTCAAGCACGTATACCAGCACCCTTTACTCCAATCCAATCAGCATACTGAACAATCTGACTATTGGGGGCAATGCGACCCTGGCCACCAACTCGCTGGATGTTTCCATTGCCGGTAACCTGAGTGGAACCGGAACCTACAACGGATCAAACAACACAACCACATTTAACGGAACAGGGGCACAGACAGCCGCCCTCACCGCGGCCTCGCAGTTCCTGAATATGGCGGTGAACAAGACAGCCGGGACAACCGTTGCACTGAGTGGCAGTGCCCCTACGCTTAATAATCTCAACATTTTGAGTGGCATCCTGGATGTTGGTTCATTGGCACTGACTGTCAATAACAACATTATCAATAACAGCAGTCAGATTGGTGCCGGAAGTGTGACATTGAGCGGGGCAGCAACTGCGCACTCCATTACCAGTTCAGGAGGATCATTCACCAATCTCTCCCTGGGAGGTTCTGCAGCGTCCAAACTGGTCACTGTTTCAGGCAATCTCACCATCAATGGCACGCTTGATTTTACAGCCAGCGGCACAAGCCGGTATTTCTTCATCGGTTCAAGCCTGCTCACCTTTGGCTCTGGAGCAGCGATTTCGAATGCGGGAGCAACCAGATTCATCAAAACCAACGGCGTATCCAGCGACCTCGGTGTAGCGAAAGTGTGGCAGTCTGGCCCGGCTGCTTCCTTCACTTACACTGTGGGGACCCGGACAAACTACACGCCTGTAATCTTCACCAACCTCGTTGTGAATACAACCGGTACATACACAGTGCTGCCGGTAGATGATCAACATCCAACTGCCAGCCCTAACGGGGAACAGATCCTCAACTACTACTGGGTATTGAAAAAGGATAATACCCTTGCGCACAACGCTACAGGCACTTACGTGGTGCAGGCCCCTACCGGACTGGTTGGTGGTGCTGGCGGCTCACTCATTGGTGCCTATTTTGATGCCATCAACCTGGTGGGTTGGACTGCAGGAGGAGTAGTGTCTACTGCTTCCGGAAATACCTTACTGACATTCACAGGCTCGTTTGGTACAGTACTGCCTGGCTTAAATGGCGAATTCAATTACACGTTCGGAACTGTCAACACACTCCCGAATCCTGTGACGCCAGTGTACAGCCGTTTTGCCGACGCTGACGGCGTTAGCAATCCGAGCACGGTGGGCACCCTTGGAACGGGCGGAAGTTGGGCAACCAACACGTCCTGGACACTTTCCTCGAACGGCATGGGTGCCGCAGTAGGCTCGGTGCCGTCGAACCGACCCGTGGTGATTTTGTCTGGAGCCCGAATCAACCTGGATGTACTTGGACAACGGGCGTTCTCTACCCAACTCAGTGGCCTTCTCGTAGTGACAACCGCCGGTCATTCCATTGGTGCGATAACAGGCACCGGAACGATGCGCACCACCATCAGCACCTTGCCTTCCGGAACCTACACATCATTTACCAACACCGGTGGCGGTACCATTGAATATGTGGCGCCTATGACAATGAATAGCAGGAGTACGTATAACAACCTGAGCATTTTGTCATCTTCCTCCGGAACAGTCACGATGACCAATACGGATCTGGTTATTAACGGAAATCTTACGGTTCCTTCTGCCTCCATCACGCTGGACAACAGCGCCAACAACCGCAACATCAGCATTGCCGGCAACTGGAATAACTCAGGGACGTTTACGCCGGGTACTGGCACCGTGACATTCGCGGGATCGTCCACGCAAACGATTACCGGGGCAACTACTTTTTATGGGTTGACACTAAACAATGCGGCCGGGCTAACGCTTGGATCAACAACCACTGTAAATGGCCCCCTTACCCTGACAAATGGTAAGATCGCGTCCAACAACTACCCCGCTGTACCCTTGCTTCAACTAGGATCAACGGCTACCACTTTGGGCGGCTCGGCTTCCAGTTTTGTTTCAGGTCAAATCAGGAAGACCATGCTTTCTGGAAGTTCCTTCACTTTCCCAGTGGGAAGCACGTCGGCTGCTACATACAGACCTGTTGGAATTGGTACGACTTCTGCCAATGATGTTTGGGATGTCTCCTACATCAACGGGGATCCCACGCTGGCAGGGTATCCATTCGACACCTTCAATGCTGCTAACATGGCCCTGGTAAGTCAATACGAGTACTGGATGGTGGCGCCTGCCGGATCAGCGAGCGCAAGCCTGACGCTTTCGTTTGGTGCGGGCAGCTATGGTGGCGCAGACATCGGTGATCCTACCAAGCTCAAGACCGTTCGGTGGGACGGCACTCAATGGGACATTGCTCCGGGCGGCGGTACGTTCAGTCAGACAGGAAGTGCGGTTGCAGGAACTGTAACGAATTCACTACAGACTGCATTCAGTCCTCAAACACTGGCCACGGACGACCCCTCATCGACGTTGCCGATTACACTTGTCAGTTTTGAAGCAATTCGAACATTGGCAGGGGTGCAAGTACAATGGAAGACAGTTCAGGAAATCAACAATGAACGATTTGAGGTTGAGCGCTCAACCAATGGACTGGAATTCGAAGTTGTAGGTACAGTGCCAGGCGCTGGCAACAGCATGGGCCCCCGCTATTATCAGCATATGGACCGCACGGCGCAGGGTTCAACAAGGTACTACTATCGCCTGCGGCAGATTGACTATGATGGCAAGAGTTCACTCAGCAAAGTGGTTTCTGTGAATCCTCTGGACGCCTCTTCGCAGCGATGGCTGGTATATCCTAACCCGGTAACCACGGGTGCGGATCTGACCATTGAAGATCTCAGTGGAGCTACCGGCGTGGTAAGGGTGCGGATCTTCACCGCTGATGGGAAGACCCTCCTTGAGCGGGAAGGCAGTATTGCGGATCTTGCCAGAGCCGCAGATGAGTTGATTCGCAATGCTTCGGCCTCACTCTTTTTCATCCAGATCCTTGATCAGGACCGCGGTGAGGTGTACAAAATCATGCGGTAAGCAAGCTTTTGATTATTATTGTAAGGCCAATCTTTCAGGTTGGCCTTATTTTTTTTGAAGTGAGGAAAAAGGCGATCATCAGGCTTCTGTTCTTTGTGGCTACCGCTGTATGGCTGGTGATGGTCTTTTCTGATCTCACGGTATTGTTCAGCAACCTCAAGGGTCTGGATCCGGGTGTACCCAAATGGCTGCCCAGTTTTCTGCTGTCATCCTATGTCGTTTTGCTGTACTATTACTACAAGTTCAAGATTGAGCATGAGGAGTCGCTGAATTTTACCGATCTGTTGTGGAAGGTGTTTGCAACAGGACTGGTGGCAACAGTCATTTCGCTGGCAATCCGTCTGCTCTTGTTTCTCACAGGGGCCACTGCACTGTCGTCCAATATCCTGTTCAACTACCTCAACTACCAAATCAACTTTTCGCTCTTCCTCAGTTTCCTCATTGCCGCACTGACTTCCTGGAAGCGACTGATACTCTATCAGAAAAGTAAGTGGCTGATCCGCACCTGGATACTGCTGGAGTTCATGTTGCTCCTGGTGCTTGTATCAGACAATCTGCCCATTGACTGGGGCAAACCAGGAGGTTTTTCCCCGCTCCTGATAAGAGACATCGTACTGGCCATTCTTGTTCTGGTACTCTCGTCGAATATGAAATGGGTGGCATACCTCAATTTCAAGCAGAAATTGACCAGTCTGCTATTGTTGGCACTGACGATCTTCTATTTGAGTTATTTCTTTTTCACGGTAACCACTCAATCGGATACGATCGCTACGAAGTCTGTGGCTTTTCTTGATTTTCGTACACATGTTTTCAATATCGGGTTGCTCGGGTTTGTAGGCATCTACAGTATTTTCTCATTCCTGGTGATCTTGTTCAATCTTCCAACCTCATCGGTATTTGAGCAGAAGCTGGAGGAAGTAGTCAATTTTCAGAGAATCAGCCAGTCGATTCAAACCGAGCAGAGCGAAGAAAGTGTATACAAGATATTGCTTGAGAGTTCTGTCAGTACTGTATTTGCGGACGCAGCCTGGCTTGAAATTAAATCTGAACGCGACGAGTGGCGTCTATTTACTTTCCAGATTTCAGAGAAGGAGGCGAATGCAATCAGGCTCTATCTGAAGGAGAAAAATGTGACAGGTATCTTTGACCAGGGCTCAGATCGGACCCGGAACTTGTCCAAACACCTGCGTGCCATCAGGGGAGTTCGCTTCAGGTCGTTGGTCTCTTTCCCGATCACCGTTAAGGAGACCAACATTGGCACGCTGGCCTTGCTCAAGGAACTGCCTGATGGGTTCAACAAGGAGATGACCAATATTGTGTCTGCCTTTGCGAACCAGGCAGGGATTTCCATCGAAAATTTCAGATTGCTGGAAGAGGCACTTCAGAATGAGCGATACAAGGAGGAATTGAAGATTGCCAAGACGGTTCAGAAAAGTCTATTGCCGCAGCGACTGGAGACGGATCCGGATTATGAGATCGCAGCGTTCTCTGAGTCAGCGGATGAAGTAGGAGGTGACTACTATGATACCTTGCGCATCAATAGCGATGAAGTAGCACTGATCATAGCCGATGTATCTGGTAAAGGAACAACGGCTGCCTTTCACATGTCTCAGATGAAGGGGATTTTCCACAGTCTGGCCCAACAGGAATCGAACCCAAGAGAGTTCATGTCAAGGGCGAACCAGGCGCTGGTATTTTGTCTGGAGCGCGGATCATTTATTTCAGCCACCTATTTCGTAATCAATTCCAGGAGGAAGACGATCCTTTATTCCAGAGCCGGGCATTGCCCTGTGTTGTATTATCAGGCGTCAACCGGTCAATTGACCTACCTGAAGGACAAGGGTACGGCACTGGGCATGGTCAAGAGCAGGGACTATGGAAGAATGACTGAGTCCAATGAGTTGACCTATGGCACCGGTGATATCATGGTATTGTACACCGATGGCATTACAGAGGCAAAGAACCCTCAAAATGATGAATTCGGCTATGAGAGGCTCCAGGAAACAATCCGTGAAGTTGTGCACAAAACGCCCAGGGAGATCCAGGAGCATCTGATCATGAGTTTATATGCATTTTCAGGTTCCGAGGATATTAATGACGATTACACTACGATGATTGTCAAATTCAATCAGTAAACATTCGACCACCAAACCCGTTAATAACAACATGGTTCACATCAAGAGATTGCAGGAAGATGGTTTCGATATCCTCGCTATTGTGGGGGAGATTGACGCCAGTTCAGCCATTGAATTGGACCTGGCAATTGCCCGGAGCGTTGGCGAAGGATACAAACGAATTCTGATCGATTGTGGTTCCCTGGAGTACATATCCTCCGCCGGGCTTGGCGTGTTTATGTCATACATCGAAGAGTTTCGTGACAAACAACTTGTCATGGTTCTTTTCGGGCTCAAGGAAAAGGTGTCGAACACTTTTTCGATACTTGGATTGGCAGATTTGTTGAATATCCGAACCGGGAAGCAGGAGGCTAAACAGTTGGCGAATGAGTTATCGGCATAGCATCGGCTGCAGTCTGGAAAACCTCAAGGGTATCCGCGATTTTATCCGGGGTACGCTTCGTGGGCATGTGCACTCTGAGGTGCAGCTCAACGAAATTGTACTTGCGCTTGATGAGATGTGCAGCAACCTTATTATTCATTCTCATCAGTGTAACCCGGATGACAAACTTGAATTGCGCATCCAGTTTCGCACAGGCAATCAAGTCGTTTTTGAGATTGTCGACGAAGGATCACAATTCAATATCAATGAATTCCATTCACCTGATCTTAGCCATCTGGTGCAGGAAAAGCGAAAAGGAGGACTTGGTATCCGCCTGGTGAAAACCATCATGGACTCCGTGGAATACACTCACCAGGGTAACCAGAATATCTGCCGCCTGACGAAGAGGCTCTGATCAGGGTTGCGTGAGGGCGTGCGCCTTCCTCAGTTGGAAGTTTTGACCCAGGTATACTTTTCTTACCATGGGGTCACCCGCCAGTTCTTCGGCAGAACCTGACCTGAATAATTTACCCTCCACCATCAGGTACGCGCGATCAGTGATGGACAATGTCTCGTCCACATTGTGGTCGGTAATGAGGATGCCAATGTTCTTGCGTTTCAATCGGGCTACAATGGACTGAATCTCCTCCACTGCAATAGGGTCCACGCCTGCAAAGGGTTCATCCAACAGCACAAAGTGCGGGTCCACGGCAAGCGCCCTTGCTATTTCCGTTCTGCGACGTTCACCGCCAGACAGGACCATGCCCATGTTCTTGCGCACATGAGTGAGGCTGAATTCCTCCAGGAGCATTTCAACCTTTTCCCTCCGCGCTTTTTTATCGATGCCGCGCATTTCCAATGGTGCCATGATGTTCTCTTCTACTGTCAGTTTGCGGAAGACAGAAGCTTCCTGTGCCAGATAGCCGATGCCGCGCTTGGCCCGTTGGTACATGGGCAGTTGCGTGATATTCTCATCATCGAGAAAGATCTCACCGGCGTTGGGCTTGATCAGGCCTACAATCATGTAGAAGCTGGTAGTCTTGCCTGCGCCATTGGGGCCCAGCAGACCTACAATCTCGCCCTGGGCAACATGCACGCTTACATCATTCACAACTGTGCGGCTCTTGTATTTCTTGACGAGTTGTTGTGCGCGCAAAATCATATTTCATTCAGAATTTAATGTCTTTTACTCTCAATTGGATGCTGGTTGAACCATTGAAGGTGTTTTCCTCAATGGTAAATGCCATTTGAAAACGATCTCCATTGGCCACGCGAGTATAGTAACCTGCCAGGTCAAACGCAACGGCGCTAAAAACGTTCTCATTCCCTTTCTGACCAGCCAGGAAGCGCATATGACGATCTTTGAACACCGAAAGTGAATTGGCTACATACACATTTCGTGCCTCAAATACAGGCCTGGGGTTTTCAGGTCCGAAAGGAGCCATTTGCTTCAGGATATTAATGAATTTGGGCGTGATGGCATCAAAGGGTATCTGAATATCAATTTCAATGATCGGCGTAAGCTGCTCTTCTGTAATGGTGTGGGCTACCACTTCTTCGAACTTCTTCTGAAAGGCTGGCAGATTCTCCGGCAGCAAAGTTAAGCCTGCAGCGTATTTGTGTCCGCCAAATTTGTCCAGCAGGTCGCTGCAGCCCTGCAGGGCACCATACAGGTCAAAGCCGTTGACACTTCGCGCAGATCCGGTTATGCGATCGTTGGACAGGGTAAGAATGATCGTAGGTCTGTAGTATTTTTCTATGCAACGGGAGGCAACTATTCCAATCACGCCTTTGTTCCAGGACTCTTTGTACAGGACGGTTGTTCTTGCCCGCTTCAGGGATTCGTCTGCATCGATCATGGCCAGCGCTTCCTCTGTAGTTGACAAGTCGAATTCCCTCCGTTGATCATTTCGCAAGTTGATCTGACTGGCCAGGTTATTGGCTTCTTCGTCTGTGTCGGCGAGCAGCAATTCTACTGCGGCGCGGGCATGTGCGACGCGACCGGCCGCATTGATCCTCGGTCCCAGAGTGAACACCACACCCGAAATATCAAGTTCAGTTTTGATGCCTGCGATTTCTTTGAGGGCTTTGAGGCCGGGGCGCGGATTCTCATTCAACTTTCGCAGACCAAAAAAGCAAAGGACCCGATTCTCCCCGTTGATGGGTACGATGTCGGACGCAATACTGACGGCAACGAGGTCGAGGTAGTCGAACACGTCTTTTTCCACACGGTGGCGAAGAGCGTAGGCGTGAATGAGTTTGAACCCAAGACCGCATCCACTCAGCTCCTTATATGGGTACTGGCAGTCAGGTCGCTTTGGGTCCAGGATTGCGATGGCACTTGGAATATTCTCATCAGGCAGGTGATGATCGCAAATGATGAAATCAATTCCTTTGTGATTGGCGAGCGTGACCATGTCTGAGGCCTTGATGCCAAGGTCGAGTGCAATAATGAGCGTGAACCCATTCTCCTCTGCCCACCTCACGCCGGCTTCGGAAACGCCGTATCCCTCTGCATGGCGATCCGGAATGTAAAAGTCACAGTGAGTGTAGAAACTTTTGAGATAGCTGAGCACCAGTGCGACAGCTGTGGTGCCGTCGACATCGTAGTCACCGTAGACCAGTATCTTCTCATTTTGATTGACGGCCTGATGAATCCTGTCAACCGCTTTGTGCATGTCAAGAATGAGGAAGGGATCAAAAAGCTGGTCCAGAGCGGGTCTGAAATACCGACGGGCCTCTTCAAAGTCCTGTGTTCCTCTTTGAAGCAGGATCGCAGATAGATAAGCATTGACATTGATGCGTTCACTCAGGCGGAGGACGGCATCTTTATCGGGCAGAGGTTTGTAAACCCATCGTTTCTCCATTCTGATTATTGATCCTTGAACGACATGCCACCGTTTTCACCTGGATTGCCGTTGCTGCCGGCAGATCCTCTTCTTCCTCTTGATCCGTCCTTTGTTGAGTCGCCTCCGGGGCCAAGTCCGGCGGCGCCACCTGTGCCGGGGTTCCCACCTAATCCAGGTCTTCCTCCGTACAGCCTCAGTCTGATCAGATCGCCGATCCAACCGCGAAGGATATATGTCTCACGGGAGAAGACTGTGACATTTCCTGCATGGCCACCGTTTCCGCCATTGCCACCTTTGCCACCATCACCCCCACGACCACCGGGGCACAGACGTGTGCCGGGGCTGCCACCTCCGCCACTGCCACCGTTTCCACCGTTGCCACCGTCTCCGCCAGTGAGATCAATCGTAAGGTTACCAGTGATGCGGGCAGACTGAAGATAGAGAAATAAGTTGAGTCCATTTTGTCCTGAATCACCTGGCCGCCCACCTGTGCCATTGGTGCCATTGTAGCAAGGACCAATGACGGTGGTCCCTGCGAAGCCAGACTGGCCAGACATTCCATTCTTGCCCTTGCCTATCAGCTGACAGCCGGCGCCCACACGCAGGGTGTGGGTGCGCAACGTGAATTCATGACCCTCACTTGTGAGTATCAGGCGAGAAGAATCTTCCATGACGAGGGTATCGAGCGCAAGTGAATTCTTCACTTGCATCTGCTGCCCCTTGTGAAGGTGAAGGACTCGCGGTTGGGGTTGGCCCAGACCAGTAAGGCTCAGCAGGACAAGTAAGGTACATTGCGTCAAGCGCATGATGAAGGAGGGTTTCAGAAAGGCGCCAAAAGAAAAGAGCAGTGATGGCACTGCTCCTTCTTTAGTGGATCAGGTTTATTCAGTTGGTTTTTCGTTCTTCTACTTTGTCGGCCACCACACTTTCAAGCACGTCCTTGATTTCTACGCGCTGACCATCTTTGTATGGAACGATCCAGGCATCTTTCACACCCATTTCGCGCATGTACTTTTTGAATTGATCTGCCGCCCAATAGTCAGCGAAGATTCCAATGGTGAAATGCTGTTCACCTTTTTCAGCCGCCTCACCTCCAAAATTCGGATTGTTCTGGAAGTACTTCGACAAGTCTTTATTCTTGAACGCACCAATCTGCACCTTGAAGAAGAGGCCTTTGGAGAAATCGGTACCGGTTTTGGCAGGTGCTTCTTTTAGCTTCTGAAGATCAGATTGAGCGGTGGTCAGTTCGGAACGCATACGCGAAATCTGGCTTTCCAGTTCGCCGATCTTAGCGTCTTTGTCAGCAATTGAAGTTTGCAGCTGTGCGATCTGAGTTTTTTGTGCAGATACTGTCGCGTCTGCAGATTGTTTCTCTTCGGACAGCTGCTTCAGGTTGGCAGGATTCCGGGCATATTCCTTTGCCTTCTTTTTCCACTCTTTTTTCTCCTGTTTCGACAACTGGGAGTAACCCTGAGTGCCGGAAAAAATTAAAGCCAGGCAGACAAGCAGAAAGCGCGTTTTCATTGGGGTATGGTTATTTGAAGATTAAAAATAGCAAAAAACTATGACTTCAATCCCTTGGCCGCACCCCGGCGTGTGGTCTATCGCAACAACTTGAGGAGTGTGGTAAGCTTACTCTTGAGATTCCGTCTGTCGACAATGAAGTCCAGGAACCCGTGTTCAAGAACAAATTCAGCAGTCTGAAACCCCTTGGGAAGTTCCTTGCCAATTGTTTCTCTGATCACTCGGGGGCCTGCAAATCCAATGAGGGATCCAGGCTCAGCAATGTTGAAATCACCGAGCATTGCGTAGGAAGCGGTTACTCCGCCGGTTGTTGGATCCGTAAGGAGAGAGATATACGGGACCTTGGCCTGGTCCAACTGCGCGAGCTTTGCGGAAGTTTTGGCCATCTGCATGAGCGAAAGACCTGCCTCCATCATTCTGGCGCCGCCCGATCGGGAGATCATCAGGAACGGGGCTCTGGTCTTCAGTGAATAATCGATGGCTCTGGCAATTTTTTCACCCACAACGGATCCCATGGAGCCGCCTATGAAACTGAAATCCATGCATGCAACCACTACATCCAGGCCGTTCATTTTGCCATAAGCAGTCCGTACAGCGTCTTTCAGTTCTGTTTTGGCTTGTGACTCCTTGATTCGCTTTGGGTAAGGCTTGGTGTCTGCAAACTTGAGTGGATCTGCAGACTCCATATCCTTGTCGAGTTCGGTGAATTCATTGTGGTCGAATAGAATTTCAAAGTACTCTTTGGACCCAATTTTTACATGGTAGTCTTCTTCGGGAACTACGTAGGCATTGTTCTTGAGTTCGCGCGTGTGAACGATCTTGCCGGCGGGAGATTTAAACCAGAGCCCGTCAGGGACTTCCCGTTTGGCCTCCGTAGGGGTGAGGATGCCTTTGTCTGTACGCTTAAACCAAGCCATGCCTGTTCGTCAGAGTGAAGAATAAATTATGCGAGGTCGATCGACTTATCCAGGTACACGTCCTGAATAGCCTGAAGGATTTCAACACCTTCAGCCATCGGACGTTGAAAGGCCTTACGTCCGGAGATCAATCCCATGCCGCCAGCACGTTTGTTAATAACGGCTGTACGCACGGCGTCTGCCAGGTCGCTTGCGCCTTTTGATTCACCGCCCGAGTTGATGAGACCGGCTTTCCCCATGTAGCAATTGGCTACCTGGTAGCGGCACAAATCAATAGGGTGCTCCGAAGTCAGGTGCGTGTAAATGCGCTCGTCCAGTTTGCCGTAGCTGCTACCACCTGTGTTGAGTGCCTTGTAACCACCATTGTTCTCAGCAAGTTTCTGCTTGATTATGTCAGCCTGGATGGTCACGCCCAGATGGTTCGCCTGACCGGTCAGGTCTGCTGATACATGGTAGTCCTTGCCATCCTTCTTGAATGCGCTGTTGCGGGTATAGCACCACAGAATAGTGGCCATTCCCAGACTATGTGCTTCTTCAAATGCTTTGGCAACTTCCACTATCTGACGCGTGGAATTATCTGAACCGAAGTAGATCGTTGCTCCTACCGCAACGGCGCCCAGGTTCCAGGCGTCGCGAATGGTGCCGAACATGATCTGGTCAGCCTTGTTAGGATACGTGAGCAGCTCGTTGTGATTGATCTTGACGATGAAAGGGATCTTGTGTGCATAATTTCTGGACGTCATCCCCAACACACCATAGGTGGTGGCTACTGCGTTGCAGCCGCCTTCAATCGCCAGTTTGACGATATTCTCAGGATCGAAATAGATCGGGTTCTTTGCAAAGGACGCGCCCGCACTATGCTCAATTCCCTGGTCAATGGGCAGGATGGACAGAAATCCAGTACCTGCCAGTCTACCGGTACCAAATAGCTGGCCAAGGCTTCTCAGCACTTGTGTATTGCGGTTAGTGCCTACAAACACCTTATCGACGAAATCCGCGCTCGGCGTAGTGATGTCGCTTTTCAGGATGGTTTTGCTCTGGTGTCCCAGGAGGTAATCTGCATCGCTGCCGAGGAGAGATGCAATGTTCGTCTTTGCCATAGGTTTTAAAAGGTAGGTGGCAAATATAGTCCGTTGGGTGGTGGTATCCAAAGGACCAGAAAAGCCAAAAAGCCCGTCCTGACCACTCAGAACGGGCTTTTTGATTCACTGCAATCGGTTGATTAAGCCGCTGAAGAAGCGCTCAACTTTTCCTTGATGCGGGCTGATTTGCCATGACGACCCTTCATATAGTACAACTTGGCGCGGCGAACCTTACCAGCTTTCACAAATTCAATCTTGTCGATAGAAGGCGACAAAAGAGGGAAAATCCGCTCTACCCCTACGCCATTGGAAACCTTCCGTACGGAGAAGCTCTCACCATTGGAGCCTGAACCGCGGCGATACAACACAACGCCCTGGAACTGCTGGATACGCTCCTTGTTCCCTTCACTGATCTTTACGTGTACGCTGATCGTATCGCCAGCCTTGAAGGCGGGAATAGATGCCCGTTTGCCAGACAATTCCTGCTCTGCGATTTTCATTAAGTCCGCCATAACTACCTTGTTTTCAAAAATGGACTGCAAATATAGGGGAATCAAACCACCACACAAGCCCCGGATTGATCAAAAATAATCGAAACTGCAGGAATTACAGTGTTTCAAGCTGTTTAATGGCCATCCAGGCCATGAGCCCGGGACCAATCCCAAGGGCACTTTCGTCGATATCGAACGTGGGCGTATGCACAAAAGAGGTAATGCCCCTTGCTTCGTTGCGTGTCCCCAGGCGGTAGAAAGAAGCAGGCACCACCTGAGAATAGTAGGCGAAGTCTTCCGATCCCATCGCCAGATCGAGTTCAACCACGTTTTCTTTACCCACGTAAAGTTCGGCCGCCGCTCGAATCAGTCGGGTTACCTCCGGGTCGTTCCGGAGGAAGGGATAGCCTTTGCTTATGGTCACTTCACATCGGGCGCCCATGCTGGCAGCCAACTGGGTGGCCATTTGTTCAATTTGGCGCAACCCCTGTGCTCGCCAGGATTCGTTCATTGCACGAAAGGTGCCGGCAAGATTGACCTCGTCGGGGATGACGTTGGTGGCACCCAGTCCGACAATTCTCCCAAAACTCAGTACCGTGGGTTGTTTGGGGCTTGCATTGCGGGAGATGATCTGCTGAAGGGCCACCACCAGATGAGAGGCAATCAGCACAGGGTCAACACACAGTTCAGGGGAGGCGCCATGGCCACCCTTTCCGATAATCCTTAAGTAGATTTCATCGGAACTGGCCATATACATGCCTTCTCTGAATCCTATGGTGCCAACCGGCAGCAAGGGCATGACATGCTGACCAATGATCGATGCAGGCTGTGGGCGCTCCAGTACGCCGGCCTGGATCATCATGGATGCCCCACCGGGATTCTTTTCTTCACCGGGCTGGAATATCAGCCTAACAGTTCCCTCGAAGTCGGACCTGATTTCCTGCAGAATTCTTGCCGTGGAAAGTAGCGATGAAGTATGGACGTCGTGTCCACAGGCGTGCATAACGCCTGGCTTTGTTGAGCGGTAGCTGACATCGTTGAGTTCCGTGATAGGAAGTGCGTCCATGTCGGCACGGAGCGCCACCATCTTTCGGTCAGGATTCTTCCCTGCAATTTCCGCGACTACACCAGTGGAGGCTACTCCTTCCAAAGGGGTAATCCCCATTTCTTTCAGCTGATGAGCGACATAACGCGAAGTCTCAACTTCTTCATATGAGAGTTCAGGATTTGCGTGCAGATGCCTGCGGTCAGCAATGGTCTTGCTTGCGTACTGCGTCGAAAGGCTTTTGATATGTTCAAGGAGTTCCATGAGAAGGGTCAGCGCACCGGAATCTTTTCAGGAACAAGGATCGCATTGGGGAAGAGCCTTCTGATTCTCACGAGATCCCTCTGCGCTTCCATTCGTGTATAGTAGTTGCCGGATTTCACCCTGAACTTGGGCTGGTTGTATTGCAAATCAGCCATCAGGTCTTCGGCCTGCTCCATCATCTTCTTTTTTGTGTTCATGGCCTCCTCTTTACTGGTGCCTGAATACACCTGAATGGTGAAGCCGTCGGCAAACGTGCGGCTCAGATTGAAACGCGCAATGCTGTCCAGCACACTGTCAAGCCTGGCGTTGACGGTGTGAGTGGCGGGAACCTGGCGTATGATTCGTTTTGGTTTTATCCGCAGGGTGTCGTGAAACACTGGCCGAAGTCCGCTCAGGTCTTCCTGATGGGTTTTGTTCTGGGCATGAAGTCGGCAACCGCTGAAGAACCAGGCGGTCAGCACAAGGATGCCTATTCGATATAGGTTCAAGCGGGTCATTCTTCAATCACGAGGCACCGGCCATTCCGGATATCCTCTTCCACCTTTTTATACTTGACATCCTTCAGTACCCGGCCATCGGGGTATTGTACACTCACGCGGTCGTTGCGTCCTGCAACTTTTTCAGACTTGACAGGGAGCACCTTTTGCTCCACCGGTGCGGAAGGATTGTGAGCCTGCTGTTCACCGCCGCTCAGCAGTGAACGGGATTCGTCTTTTTGCTCGTGGTAGCGCTGGCGACGCTGTGCCCTTGCTTCCTGTACACGTTCCGGTTCTTCAATCGGAATCTCCGCCTTCATGAGAAATGAAATTGATTCATTGTTGACGCGACCGATCAGACGTTTAAAGGCCTCGAATCCTTCAAACTTGTAGATCAGCAACGGGTCTTTCTGTTCGTAGACTGCATTCTGGACGGATTGCTTTAAATCGTCCATGTCACGCAGGTGTTCCTTCCATTGCTGGTCAATGATGCTCAGGGTCACCATTTTCTCCATGGCGTGAATGAGCTCAGCGTTGTTGGTTTCAACACATCGCTGCAGGCCGGCGACTACGTCGATTTGCCTGATCCCATCGGTAAACGGAACCCGGATGTTTTCGAGGGTGGCACCACGGTCATGGTGGATTCCGCGAATGATCGGCAGGGCTTTTTCAGCCACAGCCTTGTTCTTTCTCTCGTAATGATTGAAAGCATCCTGGTACAGTCTCATCGATAAGGCCTCTGCGTCCATTTTGCCAAACTCCTCTTCCTGGATGGGCGTATCAATTCCAAGAGTGCTCAGTACATTGAACCGGAAGTTCTCAAATCCTTCCCCTGCTTTGGCGTTCTGTGCAATTTCTTCGCAGGTGTCATAGAGCATAGTCATGATGTCAAGTTGCAGGCGCTCACCGAACAGGGCATTCTTTCGGCGGGTATAGATCACCTCGCGTTGCGAGTTCATGACGTTGTCGTATTCCAGCAGACGTTTACGGATGCCGAAGTTATTTTCTTCAACTTTCTTTTGCGCCCGCTCTATGGAGCTGGTGACCATGGAGTGTGAAATCACCTCGCCTTCCTTCAGGCCGAGCCGGTCCATTATGCGTGCGATACGCTCCGGCATGAAGAGGCGCATCAGGTTGTCTTCCAGAGACACAAAAAACTTGGAGGAGCCAGGATCACCCTGACGGCCTGATCGGCCTCTTAACTGACGGTCGACGCGACGGGATTCGTGTCGCTCGGTACCAATGATGGCGAGTCCGCCGGCAGCTCTCGACTCCGGAGTCAGCTTGATGTCTGTTCCGCGACCCGCCATGTTGGTGGCGATCGTCACTGTGGAGGGCTTGCCTGCTTCTGCGACAATTTCTGCTTCCCGCTGGTGCTGCTTGGCGTTGAGCACGTTGTGCTTGATCTTTCTGATCTGGAGCATACGGCTCAGCAGTTCGGAAATTTCAACGGACGTGGTTCCCACCAGCACGGGTCTTCCTTCCTTGGTGAGCGTAACAATTTCTTCAACGACAGCATTGAATTTCTCCCGAATGGTTTTGAAGACCAGGTCATCGATGTCCTTGCGGACTGCGGGTTTGTTGGTGGGGATTACAACCACGTCAAGCTTGTAGATGTCCCAGAATTCACCTGCTTCAGTTTCTGCTGTACCGGTCATGCCGGCAAGCTTGTGGTACATCCTGAAGTAGTTTTGCAACGTAATGGTGGCATACGTCTGGGTAGCATCCTCTACCTTGACATTCTCCTTTGCTTCTATCGCCTGGTGGAGACCATCGGAGTAGCGGCGGCCATCGAGCACGCGGCCGGTCTGTTCGTCAACGATTTTTACTTTGCCGTCAACAATGATGTATTCAGTATCCTTTTCAAAAAGTGTATAGGCTTTCAACAGCTGGTTGACGCTGTGGATACGCTGTGACTTGGTAGAATACTCTCTTATCAGATCTTCTTTCTTCTGAAGTCTCACGTCCTCCGAAAGCGCACTGTCCTTTTCGATTTTGTTCAGTTCAAGTCCGATTTCAGGAAGGATAAAGAAACGGGGATCTTCACCTTCACCCGTGATCAGGTCAATTCCTTTTTCTGTCAGGTCGACGCTGTTGTCCTTTTCGTCAATAACAAAGTACAGCGGCGCATCGGCCACTGGCATTTCCTTTTTGTTGTCGGCCAGGTGGTAGTTTTCTGTCTTCTGCAGGACCTGACGAATACCCGTTTCACTCAGAAATTTGATCAACGGTTTATGCTTGGGAAGTGCGCGATAGGCGCGGAACAGCGCTACTCCGCCTTCTTTATCGTTCCCTTCGGCGAGCAACTTCTTTGCATCATTGAGATACTGGTTGACGATCTTCTTCTGCGCTTCTACCAGTTTAAAGATCCGGGGCTTGAGATCATAGAATTCATGCTCATCGCCACGCGGCACCGGGCCTGAAATAATAAGGGGAGTCCGGGCTTCATCGATCAGCACGCTGTCCACTTCATCGACCATGGCGTAGTGATGACCTCGCTGCACAAGTTCTTCGGTTTCGCGCGCCATGTTGTCGCGGAGGTAGTCAAAACCGAACTCGTTATTGGTTCCATAAGTAATGTCGGCGAGGTAGGCGTTGCGGCGCGCAATTGAATTGGGCTCGTGCTTGTCGATACAATCGATTGTCAAGCCATGGAACATGAAGAGAGGCCCCATCCATTCGCTATCGCGGCGTGCGAGATAATCGTTGACGGTGACGATATGCACACCGCGCTTGGCCAGGGCGTTCAGGAAGGCCGGGAAGGTGGCTACCAGTGTCTTTCCTTCCCCTGTTGCCATTTCCGAGATCTTGCCCTGGTGCAACACGATGCCGCCTATCACCTGCACGTCGTAGTGCACCATGTCCCACGAGATCATGTTTCCGGCGGCCATCCATTGCTTGAACCAGCGCGCCTTGTCCCCTTCGATTTTCACATTTTCATGGCGGATGGCGGCCGCGCGATCGAAATCCAGTGCTGTGACTTCCAGGTAATCATTCTCCTTGAACCTTCTGGCCGTTTCGCGGATAATGGCAAAAGCGCGTGGCAACACCTTCATCAGCACTTTTTCCAGTTCTGCATTTCGCTCTTTTTCAGTTTTGTCGATCCGGGCAAACACAGACTCCTTTTCGGTCATGTCCATGTCTGGCTGATCGGTGATCTGCTTTTTCAGGCCGGCTATTTGCTCATCAATAGAGATGAGTTCGTCTGCTATTTGCTTTTGAATTCCAAAGGTTTGCTGGCGCAATTCATCATTGGAGAGCGACAGCAATTTCTCTCCTTCTCTCTTGGTTTCTTCAACAAGAGGCAGCACGTTCTTGATATCTTTTTCGGATTTTGTTCCGAAGAGTTTGGCGATGAATTTTAGCATCGGATTGGTTTATTGCCCCCTGCAATGTGCCCCTAAAGGCATCACTGGCAGGGAATGCGGTTCACAAAAGGGGTTCCAAATTTAGTTATTTGCCAGGTGCAATTATAGTTCCATTTGGTGGCGAAGGAGTGAATTGGCAGGTTTGGCGTCCTGATTTCGGCCAAAACGGCGGCATTCCGGGGGCATGAGCACCTTAACGAAGGAAGGCAAGCACCTTTTCCACAAACTCTTGTGGTTTTTCAGCCTGAACCCAATGACCTGTGTCCAACGTGTCAAAAGTTGCCTCAGGAAAATAGTTGAACACCAAACGCTCATCACCTGCTTCATAGTAATCTGAACGGCTGCCTGTCAGGAAGAGGGATGGACCTTCGTATTTTCCGTCGTACTGCATGCCTT
>JAIBBB010000236.1 GCA_019694905.1 Cyclobacteriaceae bacterium | reverse complement strand
ACCTTTTTGCCACTTCCGGAAGCTACAGCGCCAGGTTGATTGTCACCGACGCCAACGCCTGTCAGGATACGTTGACGCAATCGGTGACTGTGGCAACACCGCCTTCACCTGCATTCTCAGCAAGCATCGCCTGCGCCAACCAATCCACCACCTTTACGGATCAGTCGGTGGCAGGTGCGGAAGGCATTGCCAGCCTGACATGGTCATTCAGCGACGGTGATAACGGAGCCGGCACTTCCATTGCGCACGCATTTGCTTCGGCTGCCAGCTACCAGGCAACGCTTTCTGTAATGACTAACACAGGCTGCACCTACACGCTCACGCAGCCGGTTACTGTCTTTGATACACCGGTCGCTGATTTTGTTGCCTTGCCTTCCCAGGGTGTTGCTCCACTGCTTGTGAATTTCCAGAACAACAGTTCGGGAGCCACCACCTATGCGTGGCAGTTTGGTGATCAGACAAACGCAGTGTCTTCGGATCCTGCCCCTGCATTCACCTACGCGCAGATCGGAGACTTTCAGGCACAGCTCACTGCAACCAATGCGGATGGATGCAGTGACATTGCCACCGCGGTGATCACAGCGACTGTTTCACCCTTGTGCCCTTCGGCCGACTTTGTACTCACAACCAACTTTTGCCTGAATCAAAACGTTCAGCCCCAATATCAACCTGCCGGGGACGTAGCTTCCTTCCGTTGGGATTTTTGCGACGGATCACTCAACACCACTCCCCAACTGAAAGTCTCACGTGCATTGCCTGCTGCCTTTGATGCACTGGACATCAAATCGGTGACTGAGACTGGACGGGAATTCTCGTTTGTTATCAGCCGCGGTGGCAGTGCATCTTCCAACCTTGTGCGGATTGAATGGAGCAGTGACTTTGCAGATACTTTGAGTACACACGACCTCGGTGCCCCCAACCCTTATGTGAAACCCACCGGTCTTGCACTCTGGACCGAAGGCCAGCAAAAATATGCGTTGATAGCCGACAACGGCCAGGACATTGTGCTGGCCACTTTCGGCACCTCGTGGCTCAACCAGCCGGTCATGTCCCTTGTCCCTGGATTGTCTGTGCTGAAGAATGCTGCCAATCTCCGGCACCTCCGCGTGAGCAGGGTAGGAAAGAACGTGGTGGCCTTCGTAAACAACGCAGGTTATGATCAAGTGCTGGTGCTTGATTTCGGGAATTCCATCACTGCCACCCCGGTGCTGAGTTCAGTGCTCGTTCCTGCAGGCGGAGTGCTGAACGGCATCGATGTCATCCAGTCCTGCGGGAATACCTACGTGGTTGCATCCGACTACATCAAAGGTTTGTATGTCCTCAACTTCGGTTCTGACATCACAGCGGCACCGGGTTTAACACAGATCAGCAACCAGACCAATCTGGTCGGACTCAGTGCTGAAATGAATCAAGGTAATTTTTATGTGTGGGCGACTTCCGACAACGCCGGGCTGCACCGCTTCAATCTCGGCGCCAGCATGGAGAATACTTCGCCTGTTCATGTCGTCATGGGAACATTTGGTGTGCTCAACAGCGCCAATGGGTTCTATCTTCATCGCACAGGCAGCAGTTATTTCGGAATGTTCATCAACAACGGTGACAATGAGGTTGCTGTAATTGAGTTTCCTAAGCCCTGCTCAATCAGGAATGACTACAGCGGGCAATCGACCCCCGTTGTGACCTACGCTGCCGCCGGCACCTACCTCGTGAGTCTGCACGTACAGGATACGCTGGGCAATGTATTCAGCAAGACCCGGTCGGTGACAGTGACCGGTGCCAATTCTCCTGACATTGATTTTGCTTCAACGCCTGGCTGTTCAGGTCTTAACAGCACTTTCTCTGCAGCTAACGTTTCGGGTGACCTCACTACATATGCCTGGGACTTTGGTGATGGCAATACAGGTCAGAACCTTCCCAACGATGCACACGTATTTGCACAACGTGGTGACTATTCGGTGACATTGACCGTCACTGCTGTCAATGGCTGCCAGAATGCCATTCGTCATGATGTTCATATTTATACGCAGCCTGTAGCGGATTTTGCTCTTCCGGGGGCGGTGTTCTGTACGGCACAGGACTATCAGTTTCTCAACACCTCCGTGTTTGACAGCGATATGCCGATAGGATGGGAGTGGTCAGTGAATGGAATTGTGATGGGTAGTGACCCTGACTTGATTCAGAATTTTTCCACGGCCACAGCAGCCAATACCGATATTCAGTTGAAACTGCTTACACCGGTATCGGGTTGCGCAACCTCCGTCACACGGCCCATCTCTGAGATCAATGTCGGGCCTGCAGTTGACTTTACTGTGAACGGCACATGTTCGCAAAAGCCATTTACTTTCACCAACCAGACCGTTGGTGCCGTCACTTCCTATCATTGGGATTTTTCGGATCAGGTAACATCCTCACAACCCGATACTGTGCGCACGTTTGACCAGCCGGGCAACTACGATGTCACACTGGTGGCTACCAATGCCGCCGGCTGTGTGAATTCACGCATGCGAACCGTCACGGTCTATACCATGCCCCAGCCGGACTTTACGTTGGACCTGCCGCCCTTCTCCTGTGCCGGATCAGACGCCCAGTTCAGAGATGCCACTGCCCTGCCAACAGACAGCAACATCACAGCGTGGGCCTGGCAATTCGGAGATGCCACGAATCAAACGGGTTCGGGCCGGCTGCCCACACATCGCTATGATGTGGCTGGCGATTACACAGTGTCTCTTTCGGTGATCACCAATGTTGGCTGTGCTGCACAGACGAGCAAAGCAATTACCATAGCCCCCACACCCATCGCCAACTTTTCGGTGGCCGGTGCCTGTGCAAATCAGTCGGCGCACTTTACCGACCTGAGCGGCGGCAACATCGCAACGTGGCAGTGGTCAGTTGGAAGCAGCCAGTACACTCTTCAGCATCCATCTCACGTGTTTGCATTACCGGGCAAGTATCTGGTTAACCTGGTTGTTACCTCCACCGGTGGCTGCGTGGGAGCCGTGAACCAGGAAGTAGTCGTGCCGGATGTGCCGCTTGTACAGTTCAGCAGCACGCTGGCTTGTGCGGGCCAATTGGCAACCTTCACGGATCTCACCAGTTCCAATGCTGATCCGGTGGAGGTGCGGCAGTGGCAGTTCAGCGACGGAGGTTCTGCTACCGGAGACATTGTGAATTACGCATTCAATACTGCGGGCACCTGGGATGCTACCTTGTCGGCGCAGACACAGGCGGGCTGCAGGTACCAATTGTCGCGCAAAGTGACTGTGCATGACACACCACATGCAGCATTCTCAGTCGACATCGATGCTGGTGGACCGCCCCTCACAGTCAATACCGTCAATGAGTCTACCGGATCGTCATCTAATGCGTGGTCGTGGGGCGATGGCGCTGCTACCACCTCCACAGAAGAATCCCCTTCGTTTGCATACACAGATCTGGGTGACTATCTCCTGCAACTCCGGGTGGAAAACACCGCAGGCTGCGCGGACTCCGCCTCAACCGTCATCCACGTGGTCGTACCACGACTGGATATTGTCTTGTCAAACCTGCACCTGGTCACCAACGCAGCCACGGGCACAGCCGCCGCAGTTTTTGACCTCACCAACAACAGCAACATCCGTTTACAGAACATTCAGGTGAAGGCCGACCTGTCGGGCAAGAATACCGTTAGCAACCAGCTCACCCTCAACCTTCAACCAGGTGAAACAACAGTAGCCTCTTTACCCTATGACCTGATCACCAATCAACTCCGGTATCTCTGCGTGCAAGCGGTGCTGGAAAAGGACATCGCGGAGTCCGACAACCAAAACTGTCTGGACCTGGGTGATAGCCCTTATGTCAGTTCGCCTTTTCCGAATCCAGCGTCATCTGCCATCCGTGTACAGGTGATTACTGCAGCGGCCACCACTGTGAATACAACGATCTGGCGCTCAGACGGCACCCTGATATTCCGGCAGGAGAACACAGCTTTAGGTGAGGGGCTTAATGAGCTGGCATGGGACGTCACAGGCTGGGCGTCTGGAATGTATCAGATCCAGTTTTCAGGACCCTTTGGCGACCAGCGGTTTACCGTAGTGGTCGTCCATTGAATCATGCCCTATAGACGTTATGACAGGCAATGCTTCTGAAATGAAGCATTCATGTTGGCACATTTGGAATCTTATTTTTTTTGGTAAATTGAATAACCAAATATAATTTGGACATTCAATTCCAATATGAAAGTTAAGCTAGACAGCACGGACCGCAAGATTTTAGAAATTCTTCAGTCCAATTCTAATATTACCAATGCCCAGTTGGCACAGGATATCGGCCTATCGCCGGCGCCCACGCTTGAGCGGGTCAAAAAGCTTGAAAATTCGGGTGTGATCAAAAGCTATCACGCAGTGCTCGACCCGGCCTCCGTGGGGTTGGGCGTCAGTACTTTTGTGATGGTTTCTCTAAAGGGCCACAACAAGGAGAACATCGACAAATTCATGCGCTCCATTGGCCAGATCAGCGAGATTATTGAGTGTCATCACGTAACGGGTCAGGCCGATTTTATTCTTAAAATTGTTTGCTCCGACATCCCTGCCTATCAAAATCTCATGCTGGAAAAAGTTTCCAACATCGAGGTGGTGGACAGCATGCAGTCGATGGTAATTTTGTCCACATTCAAAGACAGCAAAGTCGTTCCGATTCCCTGATCATGGCAGAAGAAAGAAGTCAGATCCTGAATGCGGCCCAGGTGCGCCAGAAGATCCGCCGCATGGTGTATGAAATCCTGGAAGAGAATTTCAAGGAAAAATCAATGGTGATGGCCGGTGTCGAGGGGCAGGGTTTTGAACTCGCCCGGCAACTGGCAGAGGAACTTCGCAGTCTGTCCAGGATGGAAGTGCATCTGGTGCGTGTGTCGCTGAACAAGCAGAACCCGAACGCCGGCGAGATAACGGTGGATGCCGAACCATCTACCTATAAAAAGAAGTGTATCGTGCTGGTTGACGATGTCCTCAACACGGGCAAGACTTTGACCTACGCCATGAAGCCTTTTCTCGCTGTGGAAGTGAAACAGATTGAAGTAGCAGTGCTTGTCAACCGCAGTCACTCGCTCTTTCCGGTATGGCCGCGTTACACTGGCTACGAACTGTCGACCACCCTCACCGAACACGTGGAGGTAAGTCTGGGTGATGAACAGGCCGTATACGTACTTTAACTGATATTCTGATCCGCTCATGGACCTGACCATTTTGTTCTCGCCGCTGGATGAATCTGTCTATCACGACATTTCGTCAGCTGGCGCGTTCTTCAAGAGCATCTCCTGCTTTGGTGAGAAAATGCCCGACTACCAGTCCGCTGACATCGCCATCTTTGGAATCGGCGAGGGTCGCGGTCATGACGCCAACGCCGCCACTGCCAGTGGTCCTGATGCCATCCGCCGAAAACTGTACCGGCTCCGCAGGGGTACAGGCCGTTATGCTGTAGCGGACCTTGGCAATCTGAAACCAGGCCACGACCTCGACGAAACATACACGCGCATCAGCGAAGTGTGCCGCATCCTGCTCGAGAATAACACGCTGCCGGTGTTGCTGGGCGGCAGCCATGACCTTGACTATGGCCAGTACCGGGGCTATGAGGACATGGAGAAACTGATCAGTCTGCTGTCGATTGACGCGACCATTGATCTTGACGACAATAAGGCAGCTCCACCTGCCGCCTCCCACACGCATCGCATTCTGCTGCACGAGCCTAATTATCTTTTCAGCTATACTCATTTGGCGCATCAGAGCTACCTCGTAGACCCGGGCGCAGCCGCTGTGCTGGAGAAACTCTACTTTGATGCCTATCGTGTAGGACAGTTGCGCACCAACATGGCCGACATGGAGCCTGCCATCAGGAACGCAGACATGCTGTCCTTTGATATCACCGCGATCCGCTCTGCGGATGCACCAGGTAATGCCATGGCCCAACCCTTTGGATTGACAGGGGAAGAAGCTTGCCAGATCTGCTGGTATGCAGGCATGAATGAAAAGCTGAGCTCAGCAGGATTTTATGAATACAATCCGGCGCTCGATGATGCCCACGGCAAGACGGCTTCTGTTATCGCAACAATGATTTGGTATTTCATCGAGGGATTCTACAACCGGAAGAATGACCGCAACTTTCGCGGCAATGATTTTCTCAAGTACACCGTGTCAATGCCTGTTGAACCTGAGATACTGACCTTCTACAAGAGCAAGTTCACCGAACGATGGTGGATGGAGATCCCTGTCCATGGCCGTACCGATCGGTTGGGTCGGAACAGCATCGTTCCCTGCACGTACCAGGATTATCAGATGGCTACCAAGGGCGAAGTGCCGGCCCGCTACATCACAGCGTTGTCGCGTCTGATTTGATCCCCCGGATTCTTGCAATCCACCCTGTGAGCACAGCGGTTAGCACAAGGCAGAACCCTCCTATCCAGGGAAGGTGAGTGGCATCGCGTACGCCGGTCAGAACGCGGTCAATATTGTGAAGACTCATCAGCAGCACCGCACCGAAGATGCCAAGCATGGCTGTATTATAGATTTTCCCCGGCAACTGGTCTGCAGGCATCAGCCGTGGGTTGTTCAGAAGAATTGCGAGGAAGGCTGTGAGAAATGGGAGGATCA
>JAIBBB010000027.1 GCA_019694905.1 Cyclobacteriaceae bacterium | reverse complement strand
CCAGGTTGACACGGTCTCCATCCGTAATCTTGCCGTCCTTGTCGGTGTCCACGAATCGCAGATCGCCTACCCCTGCATCCGAGCGATGAGGATAACTATTCAATTCAGCCGTATTCTGGAAGATGCCGTTTGTCTGGTAGCCATAGAATGAACCAATGGGCAAGCCTGGCGCCGTGAGGGTTACTGCACTGCCATTGAGGAATGATTTCAGGTTGTCATCGGAGGTGCCTGACCCACTGACTTTCAGTGTCTCGTTGTGGATGGTGGTGGCGTTCGCCCCCAGATTGTATTTGATTCCCTTCCACTCATCGCGCCATCCGAGGTTAACTTCAAAGCCACGGTTCAAAACTTCAGCGGCATTGTAAGTAATCTGTGCTCCATCACCATTCCCCAGATAGCCGGGTATGTTGAGGGAAATAAGAATGTCCCTGGTATCCTTCCGGTAGTAGTCAAATTCACCTGTCAGTCGGTTATTGAAAAATCCGACCTCAATTCCAATATCGGTCTGGTAGGTACTCTCCCATCGCAGGTTAGGGTTACCGGCCACGCCGTAAGACAGACCTGGTACAATCGCTTCGGTCTTGCCAAATACTGCATTTACGGCATTGTCTACGGCTGAGAATTGCCTGTCGTAAGCAATCTTCTCATTGCCGATCACGCCGTAACTGGCGCGCACTTTCAGATTCGTGATCTTGTCGAATCGCTTCATGAAATTTTCATTGATCACATTCCAGCCGAGGGCAACTGAAGGGAAGTTGGCGAACCGGTTCTTCTTGATAAACTTGGAAGATCCGTCGCGGCGGAATGTGGCGGTGACGAGGAACCGGTCGTTGAAGGTGTAGTTGCCTCTGAACAGCCAGGAGGTCATGGCATAGTTCTGGTCTGCCACGACTCCATTCGGGTTCTGCACAGCTGAAGGAATCAGGTTGGTACTGGTGAGGTACCAGAAATCGGGTGAATCCCGAATGATATTTCTGCCCTGAAGGTTCAACACTTCCGAAGAGGTCTGCTGCATGGTGTAACCACCAACCGCATTGAAGCGATGCTTGTTGATTTCCTTGCTGTACGTAATGGTATTTTCCAACAACCAGGTGCTTCGGTCTCCCCAGCCCTTGTTGAGGGTGGAGATAGAATTCTGTTGCTGCGGAGACACAAAGAAAACCGGCGTGTAGCTCCGTCCTTTGGTATTTTCCATGTCAAGTCCAAAGCTGGACCGGGCCACAAAATCCTTCAGGAAAGTCACTTCGGCGAACACATTGCCAACGGTTCTGAACGACTCGCCAAAACTATTTGTATAGTCAATGTCAGCCAGTGGGTTTCCGACCCCACGCACCTCTGAATAGCCACCACTGGGGGTAAATGGGTTGATCACCGGAAGGGCACGATAGGCCGTAAAGACCACATTCCCGTTGGTGTTCTGCTGGTGCGTCGGTGCCAGTGTCAGGTTGGTGCCTAACCGAATGGATTTGCTAAGTTGGTACGTGTTGTTCAGTTTGAGTGTGAGGCGGTCAAAGTTGGATTTCCGGATGATACCCTCTTGCCGGAAATACCCAACCCCGACATAGTACTGGTTCTTTCCGGTGGCTCCGGATACTGACAACTGGTGATTCTGCATAGGCGATGCCTTGAAAATCTCGCCTTGCCAGTCGGTATTGGGCACTGCGTCAACATTGTTGTAGGATCCTGGTGTGATCTCATTGGCAACAAGAGCAAAGTCGCGGCCGCTGAGCACGCCAATCTTTCTCGGCACTATCTGCATGGAGAAATCAGAAGAGTAGTTTATCGTCGGAAACTCCCGCCCCTTGGTACCTTGTTTGGTGGTAACCATGATTACGCCATTGGCGCCACGGGCACCATACATGGCCGTGGCTGAAGCGTCCTTGAGTACTTCCATGGATTCAATATCTCCGGAATTAAGAAAGTCTATGTCCTCCAGGATGACACCGTCCACAACATAGATGGGGCTTGCATTGTTAAAAGTGCCAACTCCGCGGATCCGAACCACGGCACTGGAACCCGGAGCACCCGAAGAGGTTGTGATTTGAACGCCCGGCACTTTGCCCTGCAGCGCCTGAATAGGCGACATGGAGGGTATCTTTGTAAGATCACTGCCCCGCACCGAACTGACAGAGCCCGTCAGGTCGCTCTTGTTTACAGTACCATAACCGATCACCACTACTTCCTCCAGCGCTTTCACATCCATCTCCAGCGTCACTGATAATTGCGTTTGATTGCCCAACTCAATGGTTTGAGCCAGGTATCCCACATAGGAAAAGGTCAATGACCGGTCGGTAGCTTCCAGTTTGAGCTGAAAGTTGCCATCCAGGTCTGTGGTCGTGCCGCGTTCAGTACCGGTGATGACCACGTTGGCGCCCGGAAGCCCCTGGACCACCCCATTCTCGATTGAGCTGACTTTGCCCCGAACGGTCCGTTCCTGCGCAAGGAGCAGGCCGGGAAATGCCAGCAAAATACTGATTAACAAATACTTATGCATAAACAGTAGTTATGTGTACCCATTTTGTATGAAATGATGAAAAGAAAGATAGACAAGTACGCATGACTTGTCGATGATTTCTGACTAAAATCGACACAAAACTGAGTCCGTTAATGGCTGATTTCAATGTCCATGTTCCTAGATCGAGAACATCGATTAGAGTAAAATTTTAAAGAATTTTGGCCTGCAATCGGTTGCTATATCATATGATAAAAACATAGCAAACAAGCCTCACTGGGCCCCTTCGTTATCGCCCATCCCGACAGGGTCAGCAGCATTCGACCGGGTGCGGCCTTTGAGAGGTTCGGGAGCGAGAATTACCTCTTCCCAGCGGGAGGCGGTGACATGGTGTCCAGCCTGTTTCAGCAACTTTCTGGCATTCATCACCTTCAGTCGAAAGGCCCAAACCGTATTCACATTGATCTCCAGTTCTTTGGCCAGCTGCTCCAGGGTATGGGGTGTTCGGTCGAGCACGCCCATGTAAGCGACATAGAATGCCTTGTCCAATGGAAACTTGGTACCCTGGAAGATAGTAAAAGCGGTTACAGACTCGTTATACCCGCAACGTGTGCACCGTCGGGCAAACTTTGGTGTGCCCTCAAAGTAGCGCTCATTCTGACACTTGCGGCATCGATAACCATTTTTCCACTTCAGGCTTTCGAGAAAACGATGACAGGTGAGTGTATCCGGATAAAGCACCTTGAATTCTGCATAGGTCATTGTCTGGTCGATGAGCATTTCATGGAGGACCTCCCGCACCCGGTTCTTCAGTTTCCAATTGTCCAGGTCCAGCAGCGAGTTGATTTTGCTGATTTCTTCCGACTGCCTGATCAGCCGGTGATTGCTTTCCTCCAGCGCAGCATTCTTTTGATCGATTTGCAAGGTTCGTTCCCGAACCTTGTCTTCCAATTCCCGGGTGACTCTGTTCTGAAGTTGAATATACTCCTCGTGCTGCTGAATGATCTTTCTCAGCGCTGCATCGCGGTTATCCTTTAGAATCCGGATGCGATCACCCAGAGCAAGTGTCAGGAAAACCATCTCCATCACAAACCCAAAATGAAGGCTGTAGTGGGTACCAATCGTGAAGGGCAATACGTTGAATGTCACCAGGCCCCTGACCAGAAAGCCCGAGAACAGCACGCCATAGGCTATCACAAAGAACCGTGCCGGCCGGTAGCCATTTCTGAAAACCACTATACCAGCATAGAAGGCCAGTGAAAGTGGCAATATTTCAATCACACGGTAGGCAAACCACTCAGGTCGAAGCAGACAAACGCCCAGCCACGTAGTTCGGGCGATGATCATCCATCGAAATTGCCGGTCCAGGTCTGGCGCATTCGCATGCAACACGAGGAATCGCCTTCCAAAGAAGAGCGCCCACAGAATGACCATATACAGCAACAGGCCACTGGAGAGCTCATTCAAGATGGGTTGGTTGGGCCATAGGTACTGAAAACCCACCCCATCCAGGCTAAGGGCATAGACGGCCACGCTCAGGATGTAGAAGATATAGTAGACGAATTTTCTCTCGCGCACCGCGAGGTAGACCAGAAAATTGTAGAGGCTGATAATGAGAATCATGCCATAGAAGGTACCGAAGAGGAAGTACTCATTCAGCGCGTAACCAACAAACCGGTTGACTGATCTCAAAGCAATCCGCATGTCAGCAAACTCATGGGATCGGATGCGGAAATAATAGTTCAGCACGGTATCCTGGTGAACCTGCAGGATCCACTCAAAGTTCTTGTGCCTCAGCAGCCGACTTTCAAAGGGCACTCCGTCACCCCAATGGTGCACTGAATACCCGCCAGACAGGTCTGGCACAAATACATCCACCGTGTCGATGGTCTGGTCATACAATTCGAGAAGCCATACTTTCTGCGAAGAGGCAGAATGCCTTACAGGCAGCTTGATCCAATAGTCGGCCCCCACGATAAAATCCCTGTTGTGGTAGGTGGAGTGAACGGCGAAACTATCAGCAAAATCCCTTTGACTCACGTCCTGGATGCTGAACCGACGGGTGGGGTCAGACCACCAGGCCAGTTCATAGGGCATGAATATCTGCTCATCCCTGGAATCATTGGTTGTGGCAACAGGTTGCGCTGTACCGCAAAAGGACCCCAGGAAAACCATCATGCAAATGAGCCACTTCACATCGAAAGATAAACCGATGCGATTGGAACGACAATAATAACCAATTGGCTGCCTGCTTGTTTTCAAGGTATGCAAAGAAACAACTACCTCATTATTGGCGGGTCATCCGGGATCGGGCGGGAACTGGCCCTGCGGTTGAGCGAGCAATACCGGGTCTATGCCACTTTCAGAAATCATGACCCGGGTGAAGGAACTGACCGGCTATCCTACCACCACCTCGACTTGCAGCACGAAAATCCAGACTGGACATTTCTGCCAGAAACCTTGAGTGGCGTAGCGGTGATGCCAGGGCGGATTCAACTGAAACCATTTAATCGCATCAAGCCCGCCGATTTTGTTGCAGACTTTGAGGCACAGGTCGTGGGGCCCATGAGTGCATTGCAGGTCCTGGCCCCGCTTCTGAAGAATTCAGGAAGTGGTTCCGTTGTCCTGTTCTCCACGATCGCTGTTCAGCGCGGTTTCAGTTACCACTCGCTGGTATCCTCATCAAAAGGCGCCATAGAAGGACTCACCCGCGCCTTGGCTGCGGAATGGGCGCCTGTTATCCGCGTCAACTGCATCGCTCCATCTCTGACCGATACACCGCTGGCTGCGGCGCTGCTCAACAGTCCCGAAAAGATTCAGCAGCAATCGGCGCGCCACCCGATGAAGCGTATTGGATCTGCCAGTGACCTGGCAAGCCTTGCGTACTTTCTGCTGACCGGGCAATCTTCCTGGATCACCGGGCAGGTGATTCATGCAGATGGCGGATTGTCTTCGCTGTCGATGGTTTGACTACCCTAGCGGGATGTGCGAATGAGTTTGATTGTCGTTTGAGTGCCATCCTCAAAGTACAGGGTTGCCAGATATGCCCCCGGCTGTGCAGGTGAGCCATCACCCCCCATGCCATCCCACCAAAACTCATCCGATTCATTGATGGGTGCAACCACATGGACGGTTTGGCCCAGCGGATTTCGGATGACCAGTTGTTTAAGCGCGGAGGTGTGGTTCCATTGGAAGAAGAATGCTCCGGCAGAAGGGTTGGGGAATGCACTGGCGGATTGAGTCACTTCCGGGAGTCCTGTAACAACCGGACATCCGTCCGGAATCTCCCTGTTCATCCAGTTGATCCGCTGTTCGATCCAGGTCTTCAGCCAGGCTATTTCCTGATCATAGGTGGTGGCAACAAACTGATTAGGCCACACATACGTCCCCATGATCTGCCATTTTTGGAAATTTCGGGCGGCCGCATTCTTTACTACATTGACCATGGAGTCTATGGCTGCATTGATGTAGGTGGTATTGAATGTAGTGGCACTCACTTCATGCCATCGGCATCGGAATGCGTCACTGAATCGCTCATCACTCATCAGTCGTCTGAACCAATACATGCGGTGACTGTCATTGTACATCCAGCCTGGCGCCACCTGTGAGTTCTCCCAATAGTCAACGTTGCCAAAAGCGAGGTTATAGTCCCAAAGTGGCCCCATCCTGAGCGTTGGATTCTTGCTGGTCCTGTCTTTGAAATAGTAAGTGCTGAATTTGTAGCCGTCCACGTTTTTGTTGAGCTCCGTGACGATCATGTGATCCACAAACGACCTGGTATCGATAAATGGTCCATAGCCTTTCAGTATATCCTTGTAGCTGGCTGATGAAAGAGCGTCTTCAAAGGCGGTTATGAATGATTGAATATAACTGCGTTGCACGGGTGCCAGCGCTGTACCTTTTGGGTCATAGAATTGATGCCTTACCGTAAATTCACCTGCAAGTCTTGGTCCGCTGGTTTCCCAGGCAGGATAACTGAGGTCGGTTTCCTTGTCAGCGCGAAGTATGTATCCACCCGTCAGTGAGTCTCCCGCGAGATCCGTCGACTTCAATTTCGAAATGGGTACACGCGTCTTCTTTTGTTTGATCTTCTCGACGAGCAGGTACACTCCCCTGTAATCACCATTCACAAAAAGTTCAATAAAGCGGGTACGGGGTGCCCATTGTCCCAGACTTCTTCCCAGTAAATACGACAAGGCATCGCGGACCATGGATTTGTCTGACCAGGGAGCGATCATGATCCAGTCATCATCAGCCGGCATTCCGAGTAATGGGACATCCAGGTTCAGCCCTGCGGCGTCATTCAATTCAATGCGATAGGGTGCTTTCGGCACTTCGGCAGACGATTCGCCATGTATACCGATGGTGATATGTCCATAGTACTCCCTTGCTGAATCACCCGGGTGATTCAATTGACCCGGGCCGTTGTTGATGATACGCATCATCGCCGGGTTTCTGGGGTCTTTAATGATTGGGTAGGCACCGGTGTTGACAATCACCAGCGGCAGGTCCGTGGAAAAATCCGCCGGCTGGGCCTGCAGAATGGCAGGCATGCCATTGATGATGCTAATAAGGAGCGCCAAAAGCAGGGGGCAGCGCAAGTGATTGAATTTCATTTGCTGCAGGTTCTTCCCATCAAGATACAGCAAACTTCTCATTGCCGACAAGTAAAAGATCTAGACTGCGATGGGAGCCTTGATGGATGGATGGGCCTGGTAGTTGTGAATTACAAAGTCTTCAAATTCATACGCTGCAATACTGCCAGGCTTCCGCTGAATCTCAAGTCTGGGGAGGGGCAGTGGTTCACGGGAAAGTTGCAGCCTTACCTGATCTAGGTGATTGGCATACAGATGGACGTCTCCGCCGGTCCAGACAAAATCGCCGGGTAGCAGATTACACTGTTGAGCAAACATATGCGTCAGCAGCGCATAGCTGGCAATATTGAATGGTACGCCGAGGAAATAGTCGGCAGAGCGTTGATACAATTGGCAGGACAGTTTGCCATCTGCCACATAGAACTGAAAAAGTGCGTGGCAAGGTGGAAGGGCCATCTTGCCCACCTCGGCCGGATTCCAGGCACTCACTATGTGACGTCGGGAGTCGGGCTTGTTTCTTATCTGTTGGAGAACTTGTTCAATCTGATCAATGTGCCTGCCATCCGGTGCTGGCCAACTGCGCCATTGGCTGCCATACACAGGTCCCAGCTCTCCATGCTCATCCGCCCACTCGTCCCAGATCGTCACTCCATGGTCATTGAGGTATTTGATGTTGGTATCCCCTTTCAGGAACCAGAGTAGTTCGTAGATAATGGACTTGAGATGAAGCTTTTTTGTGGTTACCAGCGGAAAGCCCTCAGCAAGGTCAAATCTCATCTGGCGGCCAAAGCCCGAAAGAGTCCCAGTGCCGGTACGATCGGATTTGTAGGTGCCATTCTCCAGAATATCCTTCATGAGATCGAGGTATTGGCGCATGAAATAAAGTTTGTACAAAGAAACGAGCCCTGCGCCATTTTCCCAACACAGCAAACCTGCCAATTCACCTCAATAGTTGCATGTGGAGCCAGTTGGCACGGCTGAGCAAAAAAAAAGGCTGCCTCATTACTGAGGCAGCCACTGAATCATCATTGCTCGTTAACCGTTGCTGTCCCTGGAAAGGGTCACGGTCTTGCTCTTGTTATTGACAGTCAAGGTAACCTCCTTGTCACAATTGCCGTCGCCGTAGTCTACTGTGATTTGAACCGTGTTGCTGTTCTTGCTGACGCTCAGTTCTTTGGTTCCTGCCACCGGGATGAAGATTTTTGAAGCCAGACAGCTGGCCTTCCAGGTCAGGTCGCTGGTGACCTGCATGATATAAGTTGCGCCGTGGCGGTTACTTCCGGAAGCGGTGGATGTACCACCGTTGTAGGAAGCGAGAATCTTGACCGCGTCGTCTGTAAGATCCAGGGGTGTGCCATTGCGGGCCCACTGCCTGTAATGGTGGGCCTCACGGGTAGCAGTAGTACCATCCGTAAACGTGAGCTTCCCTCCTGCCAGGGTAATTTCAAAAGTAATGTCGCCGTCGAGACTGGAGGAAAGGTTGGTGACAGTACGGGTACCTTCCACCTTAACATCGTTGATTGAATAATTGTCGGTTGAGACTGTGTAAGAAGAACTCAGTGCCCAGCGTTTGGCACTTGCGTAGGTGATCACAATTTTACCCTTTCTCACATTTCCCTTGGCGTCGGTGCAGCCGGAGGTTCCAAAGTCGATCATAAGTGTATCCGGATTGTCAGCTACCTTCTTGCGCAGCGTAATAACCGTACCATCACAGAGCCGGTTGTCGTTCCATTTGGCTACGCGGCCCGAAAGGGTGGCGTCGCTTTGAGCTGATGCGGCACTGGAGATGTCATCCACGTCTGAGTGATACGAATCATCGGCAGATTCGTTGGATGCGCTGGCAGAGTCATCTGCCGAAATCACGTCTGCACTCTTGTTACAGGACGCGAGGAAACCCGCCATGGCAATTACAACCGCCACTGTGTTCCACTTCATCATGTTGAGCAATTTCATACTTTGCTTGGGGTTTAAGTTTCGAAATTTAGCGCTTTGACTTCGCCGAAAAGAATAGGTTTAATGCCGGTCGAGAACTTTTTTTGATTCGGCCTTCCCATTGGAGGTAACCCACAGGACCGCAAAAGTGGTAAATTTGGTGTGTTATGATGCGGACCCATTGCTACAGGCTCGTGCTGTCACTTCTCTTGACGGGTATTTTTCCATTGGAAGACTTGTCGGCGCAGTCTACACGGATTGCCAAGCTTAAGTATCATGGTGGGGGTGACTGGTATGCGAACAAAACCGCGTTGCCTAACCTGATCCGGTTTTGCAACCAGAATATTGCAACAACGCTCATGCCTGAAGAAGATGTTGCTGAGGTGGGCGGCCGTGAGTTGCTCAACTATCCTTATGTGTACATGACCGGCCACGGAAATGTGGCCTTCTCACCTGAAGAAGCGGCCAACCTCAGAACTTATCTCATTTCCGGGGGGTTCCTTCACATTGATGACAATTACGGCCTCGACAAGTTTATACGGATCGAGTTGAAGAAGGTATTTCCCGAACTTGAACTGGTTGAAATTCCTTTCGACCATCCCGTCTATCACCAGAAGTTTGACTTCCCCAAGGGACTGCCGAAGATTCACGAGCATGATGGCAAGCCCGCGCAGGGTTTGGGCCTTTTCTGGGAAGGCAGGCTGGTTGTATTCTATTCCTTCGAATGCGATTTAGGCAACGGTTGGGAAGATCAGCGCGTACACAATGATCCGGAAGAAAAGAGACAACAGGCACTCCGGATGGGAGCCAATCTCATCATGTGGTCACTTACCCAAAACTAGGAGATTTCGCTACTGCCCTGCAGCGCCCAGTACTTCAGACAATTTCTTCTCCAATGCTGAGCCACGAAGATTCTTGGCCACGATGAGTCCATTCTTGTCCAGCAGCAACGAAAACGGGATGGCATTGATATCATAGTCACGGGCGGCCTGCGAATCAAAGTACTTCAGATCAGAAACGTGGGTCCAGACGAGGCCATCTTCCTTGATGGCCTTAACCCAGTCCTCTTTGGTTCTGTCCAGAGACACACCAAAAACCTCAAAGCCACGGCCGTGAAATTTGTGGTATGCCTTCACAACATTGGGATTCTCACGGCGGCAGGGTCCGCACCACTTGGCCCAAAAATCCACCAGCACGTATTTGCCTTTGAGTGAAGAAAGTGCGACAATCTTGCCATCCGGATCAGGGAGTGCAATTTCGGGGGCGGGTTGTCCCACCGCCAGTTTTTTCATTGTTTCTACCTGTTTGAGAAATTCTTTCACAAGATCCAGCTGTGGCCATTTCTGGTTGAGTTCATTAGCCACATGGACATAGAGGTCAAAATAGCGATCCCGGTCCTGGAAGATCCCACTTTGCAAGAGGTTCAGAACTGCCAGGGACGGCCCCTGATTGCGCAGTCTCAATGCAATCGTATCATACACGGTATTGATTGCCGATGCATACTGCTCTTCAATTTTGCGCAGACGGGCAGTGTCCTGCTTTGCTCCGGCAAGTTGGTAGCTTTCATTGAGCTCATTCAGCGCCGGGCTTGATTGTCCTTCCTGAGCATAATTGTAAACATCCCTTATCAGATCCATTTCCGGAGAGCCGCTGATCTTCAAACCGGTTCCCCCTTCCCTTGCATCCAGATCAATCACCACATCCGACTGGTTCAGTATCAGATCCACATTCTGCATCTGAAAGAAGATAATCCGATAGTAGCCAGGTTCTGTGAGGTGAAGCGACTTGGTGAATGTTCCATTTTTGGGATCATACTCAAGCGAATCTTCCTTTCCACCAGCCTTTAACTGTGAAATGGTAATCTTGCCGGGTCCTGTCGTGCTTACTTTTCCGCTGATTGTCACATCCCACCCACCGTCGGACTTTTTGCACGCAACCATTGCGAGCACCAGCAGCATCAACCAAACAAGGTTTTTCATAGGCTTGTATTTACTTTAATTCATTCAATTTCCTGGCAAGAATGCCGTTGGTAACTTTTGGGTCTGCCTTGCCCGCTGTCCTTTTCATGATTTCACCCATGAACATACCCAACAGTGCCTTCTTTCCTTTGTGGAACTCCTCCACTTTTAGCGGGAATTCCTTCAATACCTGAGCTACTATCAACGTCAGCGCTTCTTCATCGCTCTCCTGAAGGAGGTTCAACTGCTTTGCTACAATGTCAGGATCCGCATCAGGATCCTCACACAGCACCGGCAGGAGTTGCTGCGCGGCGATCCCAAAGCTAATCATTCCTTCTTCAACCATTTCAATAAGCCGGGCCAGGGTGGCAGGGCGCACGGGAAACTGATTGGCTTCGGCACGATGCTCATTCAGCCAGGTCTTCACCGGCCCCATCAGCCAGTTGGCCACTGCTTTGAATCTGGGCTGGTTTGCAGCCACTAACTCAAACAACGTGGCCAGTTCCCTGGATTCCGTCAGTACCCCGGCATCATAGGCCGACAGGCTGTAGGCCTGAATAAATCTTGCGTGCCGGGCGGCTGGTAATTCCGGCATTTCTGAACGGATCGACTCAAGCCATTCATCGGATACCCAAACCGGGCTTAGATCCGGGTCCGGAAAATACCGATAGTCATTGAGTTCTTCCTTCGTGCGCATGCCATAGGTATGCCCATCACCCACATCAAATGTCCTTGTTTCAGATACCACTTCTGTGCCGGATGCCAGCAGTTGTGATTGCCGGTCAATTTCATAGTCGATTGCCCGCTGCACATTGCGGAAAGAGTTCATGTTCTTGACTTCAACCTTTTTTCCAAGTTTCGTGTGTCCCCGTCTGCGCACCGATACATTCGCATCACACCGAAAAGATCCCTCCTCCATATTGCCATCACAAATCGCGAGATAGCGCACCAATTTCCGGACTTCCATGAGCACAGCCACTGCCTCATCGGAGGATTTGATGACAGGCTCTGTGACAATCTCTATCAGGGCGACACCTGCCCGGTTGAAATCAACAGCGGTATCCTCTTCCCCGTCAAGGTGCATTGATTTGCCAGCATCCTCTTCGAGGTGAATCCGGTTGAGCAGTACGGAACTTTCAGTACCATCACGCAGCCGAACCGAGACGCTGCCACCGACGCAGACCGGTGTCCGGTCCTGGGTGAGTTGGTACCCTTTCGGAAGATCCGGATAGAAATAATTCTTGCGGTCAAAAATCTGGTATTGCGAAATCCGGCTTCCCACCGCCAGCCCCATCCGGATTGCATACTCAATCGCTGTTCGGTTCAACCTGGGCAGCGTGCCGGGATGCGCGAGGCTGATCACTGACACCTGCCGGTTAGGAGACTCACCGTAGGTTGACTTTTCGGGTGCAAATGCTTTCGTGTTGGTAAGCAGCTGCGCATGGATCTCGAGTCCAATGACCGCTTCGAATTCAGACGGTAAAGTCCCGGTACTCATTTGCTAATGCCTAAGAGCGTTCCTGCCTTTAGCAGAACAGCATCCAGGCCAGAGAGGTTCTTGCCACCAGCGGTTGCGTAAAAAGGCTGGCCGCCGCCACCCCCATCGATTTCTTTGGCAAGTTCCCGCACGAGGTTGCCTGCATGATAACGGTTGGTGCCAGCCAACTGCTCGCCAACCATCACGCATACCTGCGGCTTCTCATCAACAGACGCAGCGAGTATCAGCAGCAAATCCGGAAAGAGTGCACGCAGGCCGTAAGCGAGGTTCTTCAGCGTTTCTGCATTGGGGACTATCACCCGTTCCATGATCAACTGTATGCCGTCCACCGTCTGAACCTTGCGTGCCAATTCCTCCTTCATTTGATTCGCCTGGCGCAGATAGAGGGACTCCAGTTTCTTCTCCAACTGGTGTTTTTCTTCCAGCAGGGAGCGCGTAGCGGCTACCATATCCTTCGGGTGCTTCAGCAATTCTTCCAGTTGCTCTAGCGTCTCCATCGACTGATTCATGTAGTTTTCAGCGCCCAGCGCAGTCACTGCTTCGATCCGTCTTACACCGGCTGCCACTGAACTTTCAGCAACAATTCTGAAAAGGCCAATGTGCCCCGTGCTCGGCACGTGTGTACCACCGCACAATTCAACCGAGTAGGCCGGATCAAATGTGATTACCCGAACGAATTCGCCATACTTTTCGCCGAACAGTGCCATGGCGCCCAGCGACTTTGCCTTTTCAATCGGCACATTCCGCTGTTCATTCAGCACAATATTCTGTCTGATTCTTTCATTCACCATCACCTCGACTTTGCGGATCTCGTCGCTTGTCACGGCGGCAAAATGAGAGAAGTCAAACCTGAGGACCTGATCATTCACCAACGACCCCTTCTGTTCGACGTGTTTTCCAAGCACTGTGCGCAGGGCAGCATGAAGGAGGTGGGTAGCAGAATGGTTGCACATGGTCAGCATGCGTCTCTTCCGATCGACTTCGAGCGAAAGCGCACCCTCCTTCGAGGCCGGGAGGCGGTCAGTCAAATGGACAATCAGTTCATTTTCCTTTCGGGTATCCAGAATGGGAATGCGTTCCTCACCAGCTATGAGTATACCGGTATCACCCACCTGGCCGCCGCTTTCAGCATAGAACGGAGTGCGATCAAACACTACCTGGTATAACTCTTTATTCTTCTGTCTGATCTTGCGGTATCGGGTAAGTCTGGCAGGAGCCTGAAGGTGTTCATAGCCTACGAACTCCGTCTTTATTTCATCTCCAACCTGAACCCAGTCACCGGTTTCTTTGGCGGCATCGGCCTTTGACCGGCTCTTTTGCTTCGCCATTTCTGCAGTGAAGCCCTTCTCGTCTACCGAATAGCCTCGTTCACGCGCAATCAGTGAGGTCAGGTCCAGCGGGAAACCAAAAGTATCATACAGTTCAAACGCAACTTCACCAGTGATCGTCTTGTCCGACATGGACTTGAGGACTTCATCGATCCTTTTCAGTCCGCGGTCGAGTGTGCGCAGGAAATTCTGTTCTTCTTCATGAATCACCCTGCTGACATAATCCAGTTGCTGGTGCAATTCCGGGAAAACATCTTTCAGTTGTTCAGCCAGCAAGGGAACCAACTGATAGAAGAAGGGCTCTTTGAAGTTGAGATAGGAAAATCCATATCTGATGCCGCGCCTGAGAATGCGACGGATGACGTACCCGGCGCCCGTGTTGCTGGGAAGTTGTCCATCTGCGATTGCAAATGAAACTGCTCTGACATGGTCCGCCATGACCCGGATGGCGATGTCAGTTTTCTGATCAGTGCCATAAGACACGCCTGCCCGGCCGGCAATGAAGTTTATGAGCGGTGAAAATACGTCTGTATCGTAGTTGGACTTCTTGCCCTGTATGGCCATGCACAAGCGTTCGAAGCCCATGCCGGTATCGACGTGCTTTTGGGGCAATGGCTCGAGTGCCCCGGAGGCGAGCCGGTTGAACTGGATAAAGACGAGGTTCCAGATTTCCACAACCTGCGGGTGATCATTGTTCACCAACTCACGTCCTGGTTTGGCAGCTACCTCTGCCTGGCTCCTCAGATCAATATGAATTTCAGAGCAGGGTCCACAAGGACCACTCTCTCCCATCTCCCAGAAGTTATCCTTCTTTTTGCCGTGCAGGATGCGTTCTGCCTCCACGTGTTTCTTCCACAATTCAATTGCTTCCTCATCAACGGGCAAACCATCCTGCTTGTCGCCGCCAAACACGGTGACATAAAGTCTCTCTTTGGGTAGCTTGTAAACCTCCGTCAGCAGTTCCCAGGCCCATGAGATAGCGTCTTTCTTGAAATAGTCACCAAAAGACCAGTTACCGAGCATCTCGAACATGGTATGGTGGTACGTATCCAGGCCCACATCCTCGAGGTCGTTGTGTTTGCCACTGACGCGCAGGCATTTCTGGGTGTCTGCAATCCGCCGGCTCTTGGGGGTCTCATTGCCAAGGAAAAAGTCCTTGAACTGGACCATCCCGGAGTTGGTAAACAGAAGAGAAGGGTCGTTTTTGAGGACCAAAGGTGCCGAGGGCACAATTTGGTGGCCCCGGGCCTCAAAAAAGGTTAAAAAATGGCGTCTTATCTCACTGGCATTCATCGGACTTACTTCTTTTCTGGCGTCAAAAATTACATTACTTTAGGCCCCTAAAACCTGCGTAAACCGCAAAATTAGGAGAATTTCAAAGGCCTGGTATGTCGACCCCCAAATATTACTATAATCCGAAGACGCTCAAATATGAGCCGGCCGGGGTTCCATGGGGATCTCTTATATTATATGTGTGCGGTCTGGCGTGTTTCGGTTTGCTGTTTTTCTGGGTACTGTTGATGACCCAAAACAAGTTGGTTGAGACTGACAGGGAAAGAAAGTTAAGGTCTGAGAATCTGGCGCTGGTGGCTCATAAGGGCAGGGTTCAGCAGGAGCTTGGTTCTGTCGAGTTGAAACTGGCGTCGCTGGCTGAGCGGGAAACAGCTTTGCACAAGCGGATTTTTCTGAACGAAAGATCTCAATCCATCAGTCAGCAAACTCATGGGAAAGAACTGCTGGAGTACGAGTTACCTGAGTATTCTACGCTTATCGATGAGCTGGCCGGCAAGACGGAACTGGCCCTGGCAAGAGCTTCTACAACGAACTACGAATTCTCGCGTCTGTTCTGGCCCAAGAAGAGGGACATGCCTGATTTGCAGCAGTACCCGACGCTGATCCCTGTTGCCGGCTTTGAACCCAGCAAACTTGCTTGCGGATTTGGCAACCAAATCAACCCATTCAACAAGCGCTTGTATCAACACGATGGCATTGACATCGTTGCTGAACGCGGCACTGCTGTGCGTGCGACCGCCTCGGGTCGTGTGGTAGCGGCCGTTCGCAACGAAACGCCGGCGGGCTTCGGACACTATATTGAGATTGAACATGCAAACGGCTACCGTACCCGGTATGCTCATCTTGATGAGGTATCGGTGCGCTACTATCAGAATGTAAAGCAGGGCGACATCATAGGCACAATAGGAACCAGTGGCGGGTCAATCAGCCCCCACCTCCACTACGAGATTATCCATAACCAGTCCCGGATGAATCCGGCACTGTTTTTTATTGAAGAATTGAATGAGTCTGAGTTGCAACAGTTGGCTGAGTTGGGAAGGAAAACAAAACAATCGCTTGACTGATGTTTCGCACGCATTACCATTATAACCCTGAGACCTGCAAGTACGAGCCATCGTTTCCGAGCAGACAACAAAATGTCCGACGCATGTTGTTGTTTGTCGGATTGTCGCTCCTGATCGGCATTGGAGGGCTGGTTTACTATGATCTTCATTACCCGGATCTGGATGAAACAAGGCTGGCACATCAGAATGAAGGCCTGAAGCTGGAATGGGAGGCCCTGCTCGGCAAGATTCATCATGCTTCTGACAAGTTGGCCTTTATCGAGCAGGAAGATGATGGCAACTATCGCGTTGTACTGGACATGGTTCCGCTTGACAAGAATATACGCCAGGGCGGAGCGGGTGGTCACGAGGCCTACCAACTTGAACCTGACGAGCAGGTGCAGGAAATCAAAGAATCCTATGATTTGCTTACCCGACTGAATAACAGAACGGAAGTCCAGGCGCAGTCACTGAGTGAGATTGAAAAGGATCTCACTATCAAAGAAGAAATGATGGTGACCCGCCCTGCCATGATGCCGATTGACAACCGTCAATTGATCCGGTTCAATTCTATCTATGGTCCGCGACTTCACCCGATCTTTGGTGTATGGAAAAATCACAATGGTCTGGATCTCACTGCTGATTATGGTACACCCGTGTATGCCGTTGGAAACGGTATTGTTTCACTAGCGCATTACAACGGTGGATATGGCAATGTGATTTTTCTGAATCACGGTTTTGGGTATGAGACCCGGTATGCGCACTTGTCCCGCTACAATGTGGTGGAAGGTCAACGCGTGAAGCGCGGAGACATCATTGGTTTTGTTGGCAGCACAGGCTTCTCCACGAACCCTCACCTCCATTTCGAAGTACTCTATCGCGATCAATGGAGGAACCCTACTGATTTCATGTACCGCGACCTTAAACAGGAAGAGTATAACAAACTCATTCAGAAGCGGGATCAGGACAATCCCAAGATGGATTTGAGATAGAGTTTATTCGATCTCCAGGCAAAAGATGTCTCTGGGCCTGGAAGGAATAACAATCTGGTTCCCGAAACCCACCGGCGAAGCTTCAAACAAATTGGCAATCTTTTCTTTTGTGATCAGTTCGCCGTTCCTGCCATTGAAGAGCATTACCTGACCATGACTGTCGGCGAGGAAAACAAACATATTTCCGAGCGGATCATACAGATCAAGGGGACTCGACCAGGCATAGTAAGGCAATGGTGATTCCCACACACTGGTACCATCTGATTTACGAAGCGCCACCAACAAGCCGCGGGACAAGCCGCCATACCGCGACAAGCTGAATATCACAATATCCGAATCGTTGTTCTTTCCCATGGCGGGCGTGGAGAGCATTCCACCATTCACAGGATGAGCTCCCCGAACTGAATAGCAAGGGTACGTCCTGTCCCACACCACTGCACCAGTCAGCCCATTGATTTTGCGAAGGTGAACCAGGCCTTTGTCTCCCTGCAGGTCCACTTCATTGCCAGTGTATAGAAATGGGACACCTGCATCTTCCTGAAGGGTGAGGGTTGCATCTGTATCGTCATAGTTGTGAAGCCACCATTCCGTCTTCCGGGTTGATGTATTGTAACATTGCAAGTACCCGTTGTTGTCCGCAAAGAACAACCGGTCATGCCAGGCAGCCAAACTGTTCTCTACCCCCTGCATCGATCCGCCCTTGCGTTCGTACCGGTATTTCTGGATGAGTGGTTGGACGGTGAGAGACCTGGATGAACTTCGCCATTTTGTCCTCAACCTGACTTTGTACAGCAGGCCATTCTCCCCCGCTTCATAGAGTACATCGTTGACGGGATCGATGAGTGGCGACCCATCGAAGGCGCCCCAGTTTCGCCTGGCAAAGGGATCATGACCATTGATCTTGAAGATCAATTGTTGGTCGAGCAGGTTGAAGATCCGGAATGCAAATGTCCCATCGTTTGATATTCCCTGACCGCTATAGAGCAGAGGCCAGCCGCGAGGATCAACGGATACACTGCCCTTGATCGGGTGTTGGGTATTAATCGGTGGCCTGCTTGGCTTTCCGGTAGCCAGGTCCAGAAAATATATTTTGCCATCAAGAGAGGCGGCCACCACCTCCACAAAATCCTGTTTGTCTCTCATGGAAGGTGAAAGGTTCATGGATCGACGGGTGCTGTCCGGCCATTGGATGACGGCAGGTTGGCCGGTCCAGCCGGCACCTCCCGCCCAGGACTTATCAAATCCGGTGCTGAAAGTCCACCTTACCCTGATCCGGGACGGGTTTGCCGGAATTGTTCCTGTGGAGGGACTGTCGCGAAAAGGAGATCCGCGAAAGGTGGTAATCCCCTCCACCGAACTGTGACGCTCTCCAAACCAGGGGGCACGTCCCAGGTCTACCGTGTCGGGTGAATGAGCAGTAATGAAAGTTGCACGGGACAGCGTATCGGTGCCTTGCGACTGGCACAATCCTACCACGTTGAAAGTGATCAGGAGGCAGATCAGCAAGCTTGTGCGAAGGGAAAAATAATCCACTCTATTCCTTTTATATTTCAACCCAGAAACACTAAAATTACTATCAGATTCACTGAGGTTTAGCGCAATATCCGATATTTGTACTTGAATGGCGTATAAGGAAAAGGAAATAGAGAAATTGTATTACTCAATCGGCGAAGTAGCCGAGATGTTTAATGTCGCTCCTTCCTTGATTCGCTTCTGGGAATCAGAATTTGACCTCATCCAGCCCAAGAAGAACCGAAAGGGCAACCGCCAGTTCACGAAAGAAGACATTGACAATGTCAAATTGATATACCATCTGGTAAAAGAGAAGGGGTTCACCCTTCAAGGAGCCAAAGAAATGCTCAAGAACGATTCGATGGCAATGAAGGACAAGATGGAGATGATTGAGTCCTTGAAATCCATCCGGAAGTTTCTGGTCAGCGTGCGGGACCGGCTTCAATCGTAACCTTACTTAGGAATCCATCCACTCATTAAGCTACTTGTGCTCCTGACCAAATCAGATGGATCAGGAGAGGCTCGCATTTGTCGCACTGCATTTTATTCCCGGACTGGGAGATATTCTGATCAAGCAACTGGTCAGTTACTGCGGTTCAGCGCTGGCTGTATTTCAATTGCCCGTCAGCAGACTTACCAGGATACCAGGCATTGGCCCGGCCCTTGCTTCGACTATTCACAGCAACAAACCATTCTTCGAGGCAGAGAAAGTACTTCGCGAGGCAGAGCGACAAGACGCCACACTGCTGTTCTTCCACGACAAGCTGTATCCGCAGCGTCTCAAGCTGTTGGATGATGCTCCTTCGCTGATTTACTGGAAGGGCAATGTCAATCTGAATGCTGTCAGAATCATTGCTTTGGTGGGCACCCGGGAGGCAACCTCTTACGGCAAAGAGATGGTTCAATCACTTATTGAGGAGGTCAAGGGATTCCAACCGCTTATCGTGAGTGGATTGGCCTACGGCATTGATATTGAAGCACACAAGTGTGCACTCCGGGCCGGTCTTTCTACGGTGGGCGTGCTGGGCAGTGGTCTCGATGTGATCTATCCCGGGGTGCATCACGATGTAGCGAAGAAAATGATGCAGGCAGGCGGGCTGATGACCGAGCATCCATTTGGCACCAAGCCGGATCCACATCACTTTCCTGCGCGGAACCGGATGATCGCCGGCCTCTGCGACGCATTGGTAGTGGTAGAGGCAGCAGACACGGGCGGTGCTCTGATCACTGCTTCCATTGCCGACAGCTACAACAAAGATGTATTCGCCATACCGGGTCGCGCGACAGACCCTATGTCAGAAGGTTGTAACCGGCTCATCAAGACCAACAAAGCCCATCTCATAACCTCCGGCAAGGACATCGCATACATCATGAACTGGGATATGCCGGACCCGGCCGGGGCGCAGCAACTGTCATTGCCGCTTGACATCATGGATGAAGCCGAAAAGCGAATTGTCAATTTGCTGGCCGGGCGAGACAAACCCATCCAGATTGACGACCTGTGTTTGATGCTTGAAACGAATCAGGGAAGTATCGCTTCTATCCTGTTATCGCTTGAACTCAATAACATTGTTTCTTCCTTTCCTGGCAGGCAGGACGGGCTTCGAAGAAGGACACTGCAGGGCGAGCACTATTTCAAAATCTGCGGGCAATTTCCGTCCTTCGGGGTAGCATGTTCACTGTACATCCCTCCTTTTCCCTCCGGGACCTCAACACTTTTCACCTGGACGCCCAGGCACAGTATTTCGTCAGACTCCAACACCTGCAGGATCTCGAGGACTTGCTGGAGAGCGAGGTATACAAAGACAATGTTTCCCTCATCCTGGGTGGCGGAAGCAACGTAGTATTTGTTGGTAACTATGAAGGGTTGGTGATCCAAAGTGCCATGAAGGGCATTGAACTTGTCGAGGAATCAGACGAAGAAGTGCTGGTACGTGCTGCTGCAGGGGAAAGCTGGGACGATCTGGTTGCCTATTGTGTGGTAAGGAATTGGGGTGGACTTGAGAATCTCTCACTGATACCAGGCACAGTGGGTGCAGCGCCAATCCAGAACATTGGTGCATATGGTATGGAAGTTGGTGAGTGCATTGAATGGGTGGAGGGCATTGATCTTCGGGACGGCAGTTACCATTCATTCACCGGTCGCGAATGTGAATTCGGATACCGCGATAGCATTTTTAAGCGGCGTTGGAAAAATATTTTTTTTATTTCAAGTGTTACTTTAAGACTGCGCAAGAAAAATCATCAGATACGTGTTGCGTACGGCGCGATTCAACAGACTTTGCAGGCCATGAATTGCACGACACCAGGCATTGACAACATCCGCGCAGCAGTGATCAGCATACGTAAAGAAAAGCTTCCTGACCCTGCAATCACTGGCAATGCCGGGAGCTTCTTCAAGAATCCAGTCGTGACTTCATCTCTGTTTGCTGAACTTCAAGAACAATATCCACACATACCCCATTTCATTCTTGATAATCAGTTAGTTAAAGTTCCTGCAGCGTGGCTTATTGAGCAATGCGGATGGAAAGGAAAAATCTCAGGTCGCGTCGGTGTGCATCCACAACAAGCACTCGTGCTGATCAACTGCGGAGGCGCTACAGGAAGTGAAATTATTTCACTCGCAGAAAACATTCAGACATCTGTGCGTGAAAAATTTGGTATCGCATTGATGATGGAGGTGAATGTAATTTCATCACAACGAGATGTGCAGTTATGAATTGAAAATGTGCGCGTGATGCGTCGCAGTATTTCTGTGAAATAAAAATTTTTCAATCAAAATTTTTGCAGATAAAAAAATTGTTATACCTTTCGCTTATAGTTCACTTAAAACATTAAGCGCTATGGCAAAAAAACCCGCTAAGAAAGCAGCTAAGAAAAAAGCTGCTAAGAAGAAGAAGTAATTAGGTACACCTAATACTTTACAAATGGAAGCAATCAAGGATTGCTTCCCTTTTTGTTTCATCACATCATACCTATGATTC
>JAIBBB010000235.1 GCA_019694905.1 Cyclobacteriaceae bacterium | reverse complement strand
AGTTTGGGTATCCTTACCCTTACCCTCACTTTTTCTCTACCGCTTACACCCTTAGAAGTATCTCCGCCACACATAGCTGATGAGTGTGAAGCTTACGACGACGGTCACATAGGTGGCGACCACTGAGGCGAAGGCGCGCAGCGTGCTGAAGCTTTTGTATTCAGCCACCATCACTGTCAGGAGATAGATTGTCCAGAGCAGCATCACCATGTTCAGTGTGCGCACGACGGGAATCTGCTCATACGCCACCAGGAAGGCTACACCGACGGACTGTGGTAACATGGCGATGGGCAGCGCGCGTGGCAAGGCGTCGCTCATGGTGCCTTTCGCCATCGCGTCTGCAATCACGTTGAGCAGCGCGCCGAAAACGATCATCGAGCCCAGTTGACTGATCAGGCTGAACCCGAGGGTTGTGAGGTGAGGGGCATTCGCTGCACCGGCTTGCGCGGACTGAATGATGAAAATGATGATGGTTGGCACGATGGTCAGCCAGGCGCTGTGCACTGCACCACTGTTGTTTCTAAGGGCTGGAAAGCCTTCGCGGGGAGTGAAGAGCGTGAGCAGGATGAGCCGCAACAACGACATGTGCACTACTTGCTTTCGCCGCGCGTGCGCAGGAAGTCGAGAGCGCGCTGCAGGTCGTCGGGGGTGTCGATGCAGATGGCGTCTTCGGCATCCGTTTCGACCGTCTGAATGCGAAAGCCATTTTCTATCCAGCGCAACTGCTCCAGTGATTCAGCTTTCTCCAGCGCCGACTGCGGCAGCTGTGTGATTTTTCCGAGGACGTCGCGGCGGTAGGCGTAGAGACCCATGTGGCGATAGAAGGTGGCGTGTTGAAGCCAATCGGATACTGGAATCTTTTGCACGAAGGGAATGGGCGAGCGGCTGAAGTAGATGGCCTCGCTCTTTGTGTTGAGCACGACCTTTGCTTCTCCCGGAGACTGCAGTTGTTCCAGTGTGGTGATGCGCTGGATCAGGGTAGCTAATTCTGTGTCGGGGGTGAGTGCCTTCGCGAGCAAGTCGATCTGACCCGGATCCACGAAGGGTTCGTCGCCCTGGATGTTAATGACAAAGTCAAAGTGTTCTTTTTGCTGTGCCAGGGCGTCCATGCAGCGGTCGGTGCCACTCGCGTGGTCGGCGCGCGTGAGACAAACCATGCCGCCGAAGATGCGCACTGCCTCGGCGATGCGCTCGTCGTCGGTGGCGACGACTACGGTGTGAAGCGAGGATGCTTTCAGGCATTGTTCGTACACGCGCTGGATCATGGTCTTGCCGAGCATGTCAACCAGTGGTTTTCCCGGAAAGCGTGAAGAGCCGTAGCGGGCAGGGATGAGGCCGATGATTTTCACAGGTCCTGCGGTTTTACTTTAAGAGTGACGCCTTCGATGCCGATGACTACAACAGGTGTACCTTTCTCGATATAGTCACCCCGCGTGTACGCGTCATGCAGATTGCCGTCGATGAGTACTTTGCCGCTGGGGCGCAGCACGGTGTAGGCAGTGCCGGTCTTTCCTTCCATGGATTGAACAGGTCCGGTGGCGACATACCCTTGCGAGCGCTCCTGCGTGTCGGTCAGCGCCATGCGACGGAAGGCTTTTGTATTGGTGATGCGGGGGCTGATAAAAAACAACAACAGGGCCCCGCCGGCGAGTCCGCCGAAAGTGGCGTAGAGCGATGTGATGATGTCGCCGAGCGGAACGTTTTCAAAATTGAAGTAGTCGTTGTTGAGCATGATCAGCATCAACGAAACCACGGTAAGGATAATACCAGCGATGCCGGCCACACCGAAGCCGGGAATAATGAATACTTCCGCCATCAGCAGCAGGACGCCGACGATGAGGGTGAGAATTTCCCAATACGCTGCAAGTCCGTGGATGTAGTAGGGGACGAGATACAGGACCAGTGCGACCACCGCCGCCAGCAGGGGAAAACCGATGCCGGGTGTCTGGAGCTCAAAGTAGATGCCGCCAATGATGATGAGGATGAGGAGTCCGCTGATGAATGGGTTGATGACGAAAGCGATGATTTTTTCTGCCACGTTGAGTTCGAACCGTTCGAGTACGTAGTTCTTCACGTGGTTGCGTTCAAGGATCTCTTCAATGGATTGCACGCTTGCTTCACAGAATCCATGGCGCAGGGCCTCCGACGTGGTGAATGTAATCACTTTGCCGGCCTGCTTCACACTGTCGATCACGACGCGCTCGTCCACCATGCCTTCGGCGATGCGGGGGTCGCGGTGGTTGACCTCCGCCGTGGAGCGCATGATTGAGCGCATGTATGACTGGTATTTGTCAGGGGCGGCGACGCCTTCGCCGGTCACCACAGTGGCGGCGCCGATCGTGGCACCCGGTGACATGTAGATGCTGTCGCAGGCAATGGAGATCAGCGCACCTGCTGAGGCGGCGTCTGAGTTGATGAACACCCACAGGGGCTTGTCAAAGGCGAGGAGCAATTCAACGATGGCTTTGGTGTCATCGAGCGCCCCGCCGAACGTGTCCATGTCCACAATCACATAATCTGCTTTGCTTTCTTTGGCGTGTTCGAGTGCCAGCTTCACATAGCGCGACATGCGGGGGTCGATTTCCGCCCGCACCGACATCACCATGACCTTGGGCCGGGTGTTGTCCTGCGCCTGCGCAACAAAGAATGCCAAACACGCAAGAAGGGTGAGCAGATGTTTCATGGTGGTGCCTTTCAGATAGCAAAAATACGCCAATTCAACGGAACCGGGTGACTTGGCAACCTTTGCCCAATGCGCTATTTTTGTGCATGCTCAAATTGTTGGTTCTGCTTGGATCTTTTGCCTGGTCGCCCACGGCCGATTCCCTACGTCTGGAGACGATCAATGGCAAACAGTTTATCATCCACCAGGTGGAGGCCCGGGAGACACTATTTGGTATCTCCAGGCGTTATGGTGTGGTCATGGCCAGCGTCATTGAAGCTAATCCGGATGCCGACGGTGGCATCGAAGTGGGACAGATCCTCAGAATCCCATATTCCGGAAAAAAACGGGTCACCGACGCCTCATCAACACATGAAGTCGGACCCAAGGAAACGCTCTTCGGCATTTCGCGGATGTACAACGTCACCGTCGACGACCTGAAGGCCTGGAACAACCTCACGTCCAATGATCTTAATCTGGGGCAAACGCTGATCGTCCGCAAGCCGCTCACGCCGACGCCGCAAGACAAGCCCGCGCCCGTCGCCATCAGCCACACCGTCAAAGAGAAGGAAACACTTTATGGTATCGCCCGTCAGTACGGTGTCAAAGTGCAGGACCTGCGCGCGTGGAACAACCTCGATGAGTCGGCAGGCCTGAAACCTGGCCAGACCTTGGTAGTCTCAAAGCCAGATGGCACACAACCGGTTACGGAAACTGCCACAACAAAAAATCCTGCGCCGGCCACGATCACCATCTCTGAACGTGTGCTCGGTTCTGCTGAAGTCCGCGAGAACGGCAACGCCGCAGTGATGGAGGGCACCGAGGGCAATCGCAAGTACCTCGCGCTACATCGCACGATCAAGACCGGCGCTATTGTGAAAGTACGCAACCCGCTTTCCAACAAGGAAGTATTTGTGCGCATCACTGGCCCGCTGCCGGCCACCGACACCACCGACACACTCATACGCATCTCGAAGTCCGCATACGATCAGATCGGATCAGGTCCTTCAACTGTCGTTGAGGTGATCTACTATCCCTGACATGCGCTTCATAACAGGTTTTTGCGCAGTCCTCAGTTGCCTGACGATGCAGGCGCAGAATCTTGTTCCCAACAGCAGTTTTGAAGAGTACTTCAGTTGCCCTGAGAATTTCAACACGCACCACCGCGAGTTTCTGTTGCCCGGCTGGCGGCCAGCCAACATCGGCACGCCGGACCATTTCCACTCCTGCAGTTGGGGCGCCTGTGACGTTCCTTTCAACTGGGCGGGACAATCCAATCCGCACAGCGGCTCAGGATATGTCGGCATTTACGTGTGGGACAACCGTGAAGAAGGGCGCAACTACAGGGAGTACGTTCAGACGTCACTTCTGGAGAAACTTCAGGCGGGACGGAAATACAGGATCTCCTTCTACTACCGTCTCGCTTCGTATGCTGCCTGGTCCATTGACCGCATTGGCGCACATCTTTCAGACACTGCGTTCGCCCTCCCCGACGATGAAGTCATTCGCACGTCCCTGGAATTGTCCGTGGTGAGGTCAGACGCTAAACCCCCGGATGGCTGGCAGCTTGCTACCGTTGATTACACCGCCCGCGGCGGCGAGCAGGTGTTGACCATCGGCAATTTCTTCGACAACATTACCACACGTTCACGCAAGGTCAACCTCAAGAAGGGCAAGAGTCCCATGCTGGAACACAGTTCATACTACTACATCGATGACGTTTCCGTGGAGTCGCTGGAGCCTGCCCCTGCCGACTCAGTGGTGCGGTGGTCGGATGGCAAAGAGGTGAAACCCGACGAGGTTTACATTTTGCAGAACATCCACTTTGCGTTCGACAGCTACAAGTTGATGCCCAATTCATTCCCCGAACTCGACAAGCTCGTGTACCTGTTACAGCGGCGACCGCAATGGCTGGTGGAACTTTCCGGCCACACCGACGACCAGGGCTCTGACGCTTACAACCTCAATCTCTCGGGGCGTCGCGCTGCCGCTGTGGGCGAATACCTCATTCGCCGCGGCATTGGCAGGGAGCGCATCCAATCGGCGGGTATGGGCAAACGCAAGCCGCTGGTGCCCGGCACCGACGAACAGTCGCGCCAGCTTAACAGAAGGGTGGAGGCCCGCTTCATTCTCCAGCAACCGTGAGAAAGGCACTTCCTGCATCCGAGCTCAAGGCGCTGCTTGATGAGCAGGTAGCGCGCTTCAACGCGCGAAGTTTCATCGCGCTGGATCCCGTCTCTGTGCCTCATCGATACTCGCAGCGCCGCGACATCGAGATCGCCGGTCTCTTCGCTGCCACCATCGCGTGGGGCAATCGCGCCTCCATTCTCAAAAGCGCCGAACGACTCATGACGGCCATGGACGATGCGCCGGGCGACTTCGTCGTGAATCACACCACTCGCGACCTTACCAGGTTCAATCAGTTTGTGCACCGCACTTTTCAGTCGGTGGACCTCCGGTATTTTCTCAAGTTTCTTCAATCGCACTATCGCCAGCACGGTTCGCTGGAGCCGCTGTTCGCCGTACCAGAGGACGCTCCGCACGTACACGATGGACTCGTACGATTCCACGACGCTTTTTTTTCACTGCCCCGCGCGCCCCAGCGCACGCGCAAGCATGTGGCTACCCCCATGCGCGGCTCTGCCTGCAAGCGACTGAATATGTTTTTGCGATGGATGGTGCGCCGTGACGACAAAGGGGTGGACTTCGGGATCTGGCAATCGATCCGCCCCGCCCAATTGATCTGTCCGCTGGATGTGCATGTCGCGAATGTAGCGCGCGAACTTCGGTTGCTCCGCAGAAAGCAAAACGACTGGGAGGCAGCGGTAGAACTCACCAACCAGCTGAAGTTGTTCAGCGCGGAAGATCCGGTGCAGTATGATTTTGCGTTGTTCGGCCTCGGTGTCACGGGCCGTCAGACAGCGTCAGATTCCTAGCTCTGCCTTGTTGGCCTGCAGCACACCAATGATGAAAGTGATGTGAGTGGCGAGGTCTACGCCGAGCAACTCTGCACCTTTATAGACTTCCTCACGGTCCACCTTGGCCGCAAAACTCTTGTCCTTGAGCTTCTTGATGACGGACTTGGTTTCAAGGGTGCTGATGCCGTCGGGCCGGACCTGCGCACTGGCCACAATGAATCCCGTGATTTCATCACAGGCGAGCAGCGCCTTGTCAAGCGTTGTGTCGTAGGGAACATTCCATTTGGTGTAGTGCGCGGAAATGGCGTGGGCAATCTTTTCGAGGCCCTGTTCGCGCAGTTTTCCGACAATTACTTTGGGATGTTCTTCCGGAAAGGGTTCGTAGTCGGCATCGTGCAGAAGGCCGGCGATGGCCCATTCATCCGGCGACTCACCGTACTGTGGCGCGTAGGCTTCCATTACCAACTCCACTGTGCGCATGTGGCGCAACAAACTGGCGCTTTGCGTCATGGACGCCAGCAGCGCGCGTGCTTCATCGCGGGTCATCTACTTGACTTTGCTCTTTTTGTTGTGCAGGTAAATATTGCCGAAGGCCACCAGCGCGACAATCGACAGCACGACGATGGTCACCACCATCTGGATGTGGCGCAACTCCATCGTCTTGATGGTGTCGTCTTTCTTCAGCACTTCTACTTCCTTTTCCTTCGCCTGGATGTCCATGGCCATTTCCATCTGCGCAATCTTGCGACTGCTTTCTTCGCCGTAGATCTTGTCGCGCGCGAGGTCGTATTTCACCATCGACTCATAGGCCTCTTTCATGCGGCCCTGTTTGGCGTAGTTTTCAGCGATGTTCTTAAGGATCGTGGGCTCAAAAACGAAGGCCTGTAATTCAGCGCTCAGCTTTTGCGCATCCGTCAGCAGCGATTGTGCACGGTCGGTCTGCCCCAGCCTTGTGTACACATTGCCTTGTGCCACCAGGAGGTTCAGTTGAGCCAACCGGTTGTTTTCTTTCTGAGCGAGGTCCATGGACTTGTCCAGCCACACCAGCGCCTCTTTGTAGTT
>JAIBBB010000234.1 GCA_019694905.1 Cyclobacteriaceae bacterium | reverse complement strand
TGGATGTCGCGCTGGTGCAGGTATCTCAACCTGACAAGCACGGATATTGTTCGCTGGGAGTATCTGTGGACGTGGCAGGAGCGGCAATCAAGTCGGCAAAGCATGTGATAGCGCAGGTAAACCCGAAGATGCCGAGAACCCATGGTGATGGGGTCATTCACATGAGTGCATTTCACTCTATGGTCTTTGCTGAACATGATCTGCCCGAGACGCCACAGAACGTCAGGATTCCGGAAATTCATGGCCGGATCGGTACTTTTTGCGCGGAGTTGATTGAGAATGGAGCCACTTTGCAGACGGGTGTGGGCTCCGTGCCAGACGCCGTACTGGCTTCACTGAGTGGTCACAAGGAGTTGGGCGTGCATACCGAAATGTTCTCTGACGGAATCATGCACCTCGTGGAGAAGGGAGTCGTCACCAATCAACACAAGCGCAAGCACCGCAACAAAATTGTTTCAGGCTTTGCGTGGGGCAGCAGGCAGTTGTACGATTTCATCGACGACAATCCTTCAATTGCTATGCTGGGCATTGACTATGTGAATGACACTGCCGTCATCCGCACCAATCCCAAAGTAACCGCCATCAACAGTGCGATTGAAGTGGACATCACTGGCCAGGTGTGTTCTGATTCCATCGGCCTCTATCACTATTCAGGTGTGGGTGGACAGATGGACTTCATGCGAGGAGCGGCCTTGTCCGAAGGTGGCAAAGCGATCATCGCGTTACCGTCCACGACACACAAGGGAGAATCGCGCATCGTCCCGTGGCTCAAACAGGGAGCAGGTGTTGTGACCACACGAGGTCATGCGCACTATATTGTCACAGAATACGGCACTGCTTACCTGTATGGAAAGAATATGCGCCAGCGCGCGAAGGCACTGATTGAAATTGCACATCCGAACCATCGTGAGGCACTTGAAAAGGCAGCCTATGATCGGTTCAAGAGTTACATTTTCGAGCGCACCGACTATTAGACAAGCTGTCAATCCGAATCATCCTGGCGCTACCTAACATTTGTTACTGCCTGATCTGCAAATTTTTATGATGGAGAGGTTGAAGCAGGTGATGAATTTTTGCCTAAACTTGTAGGATACTTGAAAGTATGAAGAGTGCATTGGTTACAGCGAGTCATTTTTTGATTGCAACAGCATCGTTGCTGGGCGGCTCCAGTGTACTCGTGAACGTCATTATTACCCGAAAACCGGGTCGGTGACGATATTGAATGAATGAAAATATCAACCGCCCCGATAAACGGGGCGGTTTTGTTTTATAGAGCGAAGAACAAACTAACAGTTGTTTCAAAAGTACTTATGACGAACTACTACAATGACGACACCATCATTTTTTTGGATGGTCGGTTTGTGAAGGCGGGCGAGGCAAAGACCGATCTGTATGGTCAGACATTGCATTATGGGTACGGTGTATTTGAGGGCATCAGGGCTTATGACACCGTCAACGGCACAAAGATCTTCAGGCCCCATGATCACTATGAGCGACTCAAGCGCAGTTGCTCACTGATGGGAATTCCTTTCCACTTTGGAGTGGAGGAATTAGTACAGATCACTTATCAGGTGGTAGAAAAGAACAAGTTCCGCAACGCCTATGTCCGGCCGCTGGTTTATTGCAGTCCCAACATGGCGCTTACTTCTCCTAATGAGGTCTCACTCATGATCGCCGCCTGGGAATGCGAGCAACACCCGGACATTCATCCGGAGCGTGTGTGCATCTCGTCTTTCCAGCGGCCCAACCCCAAGGCAGTGACCATGGAGGCCAAGGTGTGTGGACTTTATGTAAACTCAATCCTCGCCACACAGGAAGCCAAGAAACGTGGATTTGATGATGGGCTCTTGCTCGATATGCATGGCTTCGTGGCGGAAGGGCCCGGAGCCAATTTTTTTTATGAGAAAGATGGCGTGATCTATACGCCACCCGCAGGTTCAATCCTTCCCGGCATCACGCGCGACACGGTGATCAGTATCTGCCGGGAACTTGAAATACCTGTTGAAGAGACGCTCTTCCGACCGGAGGATTTGTATGAAGCCGATAGCGCATTCTTCAGCAGCACGATGCTCGAAATTGTAGGCATCGAATCCATCGAAGGACAACCGTTCAGAAAGAAGTGGAAAGGCTCACTGAGTGCTCACATTCAGGAGACCTACCGTTGCATTGTGCTCGATAAGAGTTATAGCTATGTCATTGTGTAGATATTGAATCCATGGAATTAAATAAACAAAGCAAAACACTCACCCAGGACGAAGGCATGCCCGGCGCACAGGCGATGCTGTATGGTATTGGTCTGAAGGAAGGTGATCTGAAGAAGGCACAGGTGGGGATCGTCAGCACTGGCTTTGATGGCAACCCCTGCAACCTGCATTTGAATGGCCTGGCCAACAAGGTCAAGACAGGTGTGTGGCAGCAGGAGCTGGTGGGCCTGGTATTTCACACCATTGGCGTCAGTGACGGGATAAGCAATGGAACGGAAGGAATGCGCTACTCCCTGGTGAGCCGTGAGGTTATTGCTGACTCCATTGAAACAGTTTGTGGTGCGCAGTACTATGACGGACTGATTGCAGTGGTTGGTTGTGATAAGAACATGCCGGGGTCGCTCATCGCGATGGGACGTCTGAATCGGCCTGCGCTCATGCTCTATGGAGGTACGATAGCTGGTGGTCACTGGAAGGGCAAGGCACTCAATATCGTTTCTGCTTTTGAGGCATACGGAGAAAAGCTGGCAGGCAAAATCGCGGATGAAGACTACAAGGGCATCATCCAGAATTCCTGCCCAGGTGCGGGCGCTTGTGGCGGAATGTACACGGCCAACACCATGTCGTCCGCCATTGAAGCATTGGGCATGTCCTTGCCCTACTCCTCTTCAAATCCTGCTGTCGGCCCGGAAAAGGAAGAAGAGTGCCGTCAGGCCGGCAAAGCGATAAGGCTCTTGCTGGAGCGCGATTTGAAACCGCGTGACATCATGACCTTCAAGGCATTTGAAAATGCAATCACTGTGATTATCGCCCTGGGGGGTTCAACCAACGCAGTGCTTCACCTGATCGCCATGGCAAAGTCAGTTGGCGTTACCATTCGGCAGGAGGATTTTCAGCGGATATCTGACAAGACACCTATGCTGGCAGACTTTAAACCCAGCGGAAAATACCTGATGGAGGACCTCCACAAGATTGGCGGTGTGCCCATCGTGATGAAGTATTTGCTTGACAATGGATTTCTGCATGGCGATTGCATCACAGTGACTGGCAAAACCATTGCAGAAAACCTGAAGGACATTCCTGCGCTTGATTTCTCCAGCCAGGATATCATCTATCCCCTGGAGAGACCGATCAAGAAGACCGGTCACCTTCAGATACTCTACGGCAACCTGGCTGAGAAGGGCAGCGTAGCAAAAATTACCGGTAAGGAGGGAGAGCGCTTCAAAGGCACTGCCTGCGTATTTGATGGTGAGGCTGACTTCACAGCACATGTCGACAGGATCAAGCCTGGAGATGTGGTAGTGATACGTAACGTTGGACCTCGTGGTGCGCCGGGCATGCCCGAGATGCTGAAGCCCACCAGCCTGATCATGGGCAAAGGACTGGGAAAGACTGTGGCACTGATTACTGACGGTCGCTTCTCCGGTGGAACGCACGGTTTTGTGGTGGGACATATCACACCTGAAGCGTTTAATGGCGGGCTTCTGGGGTTGGTTCAGAATGGTGACTGGATAGAAATTGATGTGAAGAATCACCAGCTCAATCTGCTGGTTGACGAAAAGACGCTGGCGGTGAGACGTTCTCATTACCAGGCGCCTTCACTTCGTGTGAATAGTGGTGTACTTTATAAATATTCCAAACTCGTAAAAACAGCTGCCGATGGATGCGTTACTGACGAAGACTGAAACTAAAGCTGCTGAAACCAAGAAGCAGATTTCCGGCGCGGAGGCATTGCTCCGCTGCCTGGTCGCCGAACAAGTCGATGTGATTTTCGGATATCCAGGTGGTGCCATCATGCCTGTGTACGATGCGCTGTATCACTATGCAGACAAGCTCAACCATATCCTTGTTCGTCACGAGCAGGGTGCTATTCACGCTGCGCAGGGATTTGCACGCGCCTCCGGCCGCACAGGTGTGGTCTTTGCTACTTCCGGTCCAGGGGCAACCAACCTTGTCACAGGCCTGGCGGATGCCCTGATTGACTCAACGCCAGTCGTGTGTATTACCGGTCAGGTCTTTGCTCACTTGCTGGGAACAGACGCATTTCAGGAAACCGATGTCGTAAACACGACCATTCCGGTTACAAAGTGGAATGTTCAGGTAGCCGAAGCCAAAGATATTCCAGCCGCTGTTGCCAAAGCCTTTCATATTGCCGCGACGGGCCGCCCCGGTCCGGTGCTGATTGACATTACGAAAAATGCGCAGAATGAGATGATGGAGGAATTCGAGTACAGGAAATGTACTCAGATTCGCACCTACCGGGCCAAACCTGAATTGCAGGCCGATCAGGTCAGCGCTGCTGCAGCACTTATCAACGGAGCGAAGAGACCTTACATCCTGGCTGGTCAGGGTGTACTTCTCTCAGGTGCCTCCAAAGAGCTCGTTGCTTTTTCTGAGCGGACCGGTATACCGGTCGCCTGCACACTTCTGGGCCTCGGCTGTTTCCCAACAGACCATCCTAACTATGTCGGCTATCTGGGTATGCATGGCAACTATGCACCCAACCTGCTGACGAATGAATGTGATGTCCTCATCGGCATCGGAATGAGATTTGATGACCGCGTGACTGGCAACGTGAGCAAATACGCCAAACAGGCAAGAGTCATTCACATCGATATTGACAAAGCCGAGATTAACAAGATTATTCAATCCGAAGTGCATGTCCATGCAGATGCCCGCGAGGCGCTTCTTGCGCTGCAAGCAAAGTGCAACGAAAACAAGCACGCGGATTGGGTGGTGCATTTTCATCAGTTGAATGCTGTGGAGTACGACAAAGTCATCCATCACGAATTCAACTCCACTGGCCAGATCAAAATGGCTGAGGTGATCCATCAGCTCACCAACCTTACAAAAGGTGAAGCAGTAGTGGTCACGGATGTAGGGCAACACCAAATGATTACGTCGAGGTACTACAAAATGAAGCATCCGCGCACGCACATCACCTCGGGCGGCGCAGGAACAATGGGCTTTGCTCTTCCTGCTGCAATGGGCGCGAGCCTGAGTGTCCCTGGCCAGCAGATTGTGGCTGTCATTGGCGATGGCGGTTTTCAGATGACGGTTCAGGAGTTGGGCACCATCATGCAGTACAAGATCCCTGTCAAAATTCTGGTCTTGAACAACAGTTTTCTGGGCATGGTACGCCAGTGGCAGCAACTGTTCCACGGCAAGAGGTATTCTTTTACCGAGATGGAGAACCCTGACTTTGTGAAATTGGCGGAAGCCTATCGGATCACTGCCAATCGCGTCAGTGACCGCGAGAATCTCCAGTCGGCACTCAAGACGATGCTGGATGCGAAGGGTCCATATTTTCTGGAGGTTGTTGTGGGCAAAGAAGACAACGTGTTCCCCATGGTACCTGCCGGGGCCGGGGTTTCGGAAGTATTACTGGAGGCACCTGCCCATCACTAGAATCAGACTTTGAGACGATGAAAAAGGAATATACACTGGAACTTACGGCAGAGAACAATTTCTCTGTGCTGAACCGCATCATCAATGTACTGAACCGCCGTCGTGTGCGCATCCGCAAAATGATTGCGCATGAAAACGAGGAGGACTTTCGCCGCGGCGGAGTGATCATGTTGTTGCTCACAACACCGGACATGGTCGAGAAAGTGAAAGTGCAACTGGAAAAGCTCATCGAAGTGGAGCATGTCGCGTATCATGAAGGCTCCAGTGTGTACCTGGAACTGAGTGAGCGCGTGATCGACGTAGATTAAACCAACCTAACTGAACAAATTATAAACTTTAACAATTGAGTATATGGCTAAGATTAATTTTGGCGGCGTAGTCGAAGAAGTGGTAACCCGTGAGGAGTTTCCGATGGAGAAGGCACTGAGTGTGCTGAAGAATGAAACCATCGCCATCATCGGCTATGGCGTGCAGGGACCTGCCCAGTCCCTCAACCTTCGTGACAATGGATTCAACGTAATCATCGGTCAACGCAAGGGAGGAGCTACCTGGAACAAGGCCGTTCAGCATGGCTGGGTACCTGGAGAGACTCTTTTTGATATCGAAGAAGCCGCCAAGCGAGCAACAATCATTCAGTTTCTCCTTTCTGACGCAGGTCAGATTGCGAGCTGGCCTACACTAAAGCCACACCTGACCAAAGGCAAGGCGCTGTATTTTTCTCATGGTTTTGGCGTAACATTTAAAGAGCAGACAGGGATTGTGCCTCCGGCAGATATTGATGTCATCCTCGCAGCACCCAAAGGATCCGGCACCAGCGTGCGTCGGTTGTTCCTTCAGGGCAAAGGCATCAACTCCAGCTTTGCCATCTATCAGGATGCTACAGGCCGCGCTCGCGAGCGTGTGATTGCCCTCGGTATTGGTGTGGGCTCCGGCTACCTGTTTGAGACTGATTTCAAGAAGGAGGTATATTCAGATCTTACCGGTGAGCGCGGTACATTGATGGGCGCTATCGCAGGTATCTTTGAAGCTCAGTACGAAGTGT
>JAIBBB010000002.1:22500-50645 GCA_019694905.1 Cyclobacteriaceae bacterium | reverse complement strand
TGCTGAGGCCGCCAGTGTAGTGAGCAGTAGCACGGTGGTGAAGATTCTTTTCATAGTGATGAGGTTCAATGAAAGGTACGAATTCCATTGAATCAACACAGTAGAAAACCATACATCAGCGAAGCGGGCATACAGGGTACGCCGGCATGCACGTTTCTCGAATCCGTAGCCTATTGCAGGTTCATCTTCACTTTCGGGAACAAAATGTTGTTTTCCAGGTGAATGTGTTGAATCAGGTCCTCATCAAATTGTTTGAGCAGCTGGTACGCTGCCTGATAGGTAGGGCAGGCGCCGGCAGGGGGCGTGTAGTTATTGGTGAGTTCACGGAGTGACTTGATCAGGTCGCCGGCCGACTCATGTTCGTGCTCCATCACATGCAGCGGTGCCTGCAGGCCAAAGGCGGCGGGATTGTTTTCAGACAGCGCATCGTGCTCGATCATGCTGCGGATAGCCGGAAAGAGAACCATCTCTTCTTTGGGCAAGTGTGCCAGCAGCTCATCGGCGAGTGCATCAAAAATCGCTCTGACTTCGGTCAGTTCCGGATTTTCCAGGTTGTGGACGGCGTGGACTTTTGCAAGCAGCTCGCGCAGGCGGGGGATGGTTGTCCGCACATAGTTGTGGTGGTGCTCGCAGATGAAGTCAATCAGGAAGGTGGTGGGCCAGGTGGCAAACTTCATGCGGTGATTGTTCACCGGCATTGTTTGGGCTTCGATGATTTCAAGCCACACTTTGTCAGGGTTGACAAGGGCGTTGGCACAAGCGGTTAGAAAGGATTGCTGACCGTTGCAGCAGTAGTCGAGGTTGTGCCGGTTCAATATTTCGATGGCTTCCGGTATGTGCAGGGCAATGTCGCAAACCTTAACGGAAGAGATGTTGAGTGCAGGTGCCTGGTTCATGATCTTTTTTTCTACAAATCACTCGTATCCGGCGAGATGACTTGTATGCGTTCGATCATACTGGTGCAAAAATTTCTGAATGACCCCGAATGTTCTGACGCCTTAGAGTAGCGAAAGAATGTTACACCAGAGAAGTCACGATGTGTTAACCGAGGCTGCTGTCTTTGAATACAATGAACAGGAAGGCAATGAGATTGTTGGTGATGTGCATCGAGATGCCTAGTGCGATCGAATGGGTACGGGTCCGCGCGTAGCCGGCCACCAATGCAAAGACAATGTAAAACGGAATGTTGCGCGGACTGTCGTGCACGAGGGCAAAGGCAAATGCCTGAAAGAGGTTGGCGAGCCAGAACCTCATGTGCCTTGCCGTGGCGGACAGCATGATGCCACGGAAGTAGACCTCTTCGTAAATCGGCACCAGCACGACCACAAACAAAAAGCCAAGCAGGGGATGATAGAATTGGTTAATAGATAATATGTTGTCGTTGATGGTGAGCAGTCCTTTTTCCGCACCCAGACCCAGCTGCCGAAGCAATGCTTCGAAGATGGCATGACCCACCCTGATCGCGAACGCAAGCCCTACGCCGACGAGGATGTTCATTCGCTGAGCCGGTAATCTGCGCACGAATATTTTTACTTCGCGCCACCGCAGGAAGAGCAACACGGCGACGAGCATGCCGGAGAAGAAGTACAACGCCACGTTGGCGGAAAACAGGCTGATGGCTGCAGATTCCGGCTCTGGAATCTCTTCATTCACATAGTGCAAAAGAGCAGGGTAGTTCAGGACCAGATTGACGCCCACACTCACCCACAGATAGATGGCGCAGATCCACCAGAAATGTCTCAGGCCCCACCGGTGGTCAAGGGCAGTAAAAATGCTTCCCCGCGCTACGAGCCGCTGGCTGGCGTAGTATACAGGGAGAATCCAGAGGTAGGGGATCAGCCATAGCGCTGCGAAAAGAAAAAGCAAGAACAGGATGCGGGCAATATCCAGGAAATGCCACGGCGCGGAGGGATCTTTCCACAACAGCCGAAGCCGATAGATTCCGTAGGCGTCATTGCCGAAAGCGTCGCCTGCGAATCGTTCATAGCTCATTCGTGCCGAGTCGGCAGTTCCATATTTGAGGTCATACTCGAGTAAATTCATTTTCGTTCCGGTCTGTTGCCAGGTAAACCGGTTCAGTGCCTTTATCAGAAACGGACGCGCCTGCTCAGGTTGGCCGCCCTGCATCAGCGACCGGGCGATGGCACCGTAATCGATGTAGGCGGACGTATCGCGTAGCGCCCAGCGGAATGCCTTGATGGCGTAGTCGGCGCGGTCCAGGCTCAGCAGCAATTTGCCTTTTTCTGCAAGCTGATAGGCTGTTTCAGTAGAGTCGAGGTTGGTGATGAGTGATTTGCGTGCTGACTTTTCCTCGCCCATGTTCTTGTAGCATTGGGCAGCAAGGAGTGAGAGATCAAGTGTATCGTTGGCAAACATGGCGCGCCTGGCTTCTGTAACCGCATTGTTCCACTGCTCCTGGTCGAAATAGGCTTGCGCCAACTTTTCGGATACCTGCCAGCCCCATGGTTCGATCCAGGGATCTTTGGCAAGCACATTCAGTTTTAACTTTTCGAGATAGCTGATGACAGAGTCGCCATAGAGATACTCGGTCTGGTAGATGGCCACTTCACCATTCATGGGGTAGGTGCGGAGCAGCTGTTCGGCGCACGCCAACGCCGAGTCGTAGTTGGGGTTGTACTCCTCGTTTTCATCATACATGGCAGTTTGTATGAATCGGCACCTTTCCAGCGCGGTCTTGTAGTCTTCAGGATGCGCGCGCAGGTGCCGTGCATAAATGTTCAGCACCTGTCCGTAGAGGGAGTCGCCCGCAGTCTTGATCCGCGATACAAATATCTTGTGGTCAAGTACATTGGTTTGTGCCAGCACCCCCTGGGTGAAGAGGAGCATCAGCAACAGGAGATTTCTGGCGGACCGCATTCTTAAAGATACATTGTGCGGTCGATTGTGCAAGTCCGCTCAGAGGAGGTAGCGCATCACGGTGAACACATGACATGCAGTACCCCCCAGCACAAACAGATGCCACACGAAGTGGCTGAAGGGGAGTCGGTTGTCGAGGGTGTAGAAAACTACACCAGCAGAATAGAATGCTCCGCCGGCCAGAATCCCGTACAGCGCCCCCACGGGCAATGCATCGTACAGCGGCTTGGCGGCAACGATAGCGAGCCATCCCATGCCGAGATACAGTGCGGTTGAGAGTTTTCCGCCCCGCGCGCCGGCTATCGATTTCATTGCAACGCCGGCGAGTGCCAGTACCCAGATGACGCCAAGAATTGTCCAGCCCCATGCCGGAGGAAGCGCGATCAAAGCGAAGGGTGTGTAGGTACCGGCGATCATCAGGTAGATGGCACTGTGGTCCAGCACCTGAAAAATCCGTTTGGTGCGGTTGTGCGGGATGGCGTGATAGAGCGTGGAGGCGAGGTACAGCACCATCATCATGGATCCGAAGAGGCTCACTGCCGTCACGGCTGCGGCCCCTCTTGCCTGCAGGATCATTATCGGCGTTACCGCCACGGCTCCTGCAAAGCCGGCGCCGTGACTGATGCTGTTGGCAATCTCCTCCGCCAGGGTTTGTGGCCGGTCGTGGTGGAGGACTTGTTTCACGGGCTTATTGTTTGGGCACGAGTTTCAGAATCTTGCCAGGCATTTCGGAGGCTACATACAGGAAACCGTCAGGACTTTGGCGGATGGCGCGCACGCGGCCAATCTTCTCCAGAAGTCTTTCCTCTTTCACAAACTGCTGGCCATCCACCTGCACGCGAGACAGAAACTGAAATGACAACGAGCCGATCAAGAAATTCCCTTTCCAGGCCGGATAGCGATCGCTGGTGACGCGTTCCATGCCACAAGGTCCGATTGAAGGTACCCAGTAGTGCACAGGTTGCTCCATGCCCTCTTTGGCCTTCTCTTCTGTGATGATCGTTCCGTCGTAGTTGATGCCATAGGTAATAACGGGCCAGCCGTAGTTTTTCCCTTTCACCACAATGTTCAGCTCATCGCCGCCCTTGGGCCCGTGCTCGTGTTCCCAAAGTGTGCCTGTTTCTTTGTCAAAGTACAGCCCCTGAGGATTGCGGTGGCCATAGGACCAGATTTCCGGTAGCGCACCTGCCACATTGACGAATGGGTTGTCGGTGGGAACCTTTCCATCGTCATGCAGGCGGAGGATTTTGCCGAGGTGGTTGCCGAGATTCTGGGAATTCTCTTTGGTGCCCCTTTCGCCGGAAGAAAAGAACATATAACCATTGCCATCGAACTGGATGCGTGAGCCGAAGTGATGGAAAGTAGTGGCAGGGTCTTTGGCCTGAAATAACTCCTGCACGTCTGTCAACGTGTTGCCATTGATTTTAGCCCGTGCAATCACGGTGGCACTGGTAGTGTCATTCTGTACTGGTTTGGAAAAGCTGAAGTAGATCCAGCCGTTGGTGGCATAGTCCGGATGCAACTGGATGTCAAGCAAGCCACCCTGGCCTTTTGCCAGCACAGCAGGTACGCCGGTCAGTGTGTCAGGCAGCAGCACATCGTCTTTCATGATGCGGATCGAGCCACCGCGTTCGGTGATCAGCATCCGACCATCGGGAAGGAATGCCATGCCCCACGGGTTTTGCAACGCACTGGTGAGTGTATCCACATAGTACTCTCCGCCTTCAGCTTTCGCGAGACCGCGGTTGAGTTTCTTTTCAGAAGAGGTACAGGAAGCCAGCGCCAGCAGCAGGAAGGCAAATGCAAACAATCGTCTCACGGGTGGTTGGTTTAGGTTCAAATCAGTGCCAATATCACAACAAACGACTACAAACTCAACAGGGAAATTTGCGATCTTTCGCATAGACCTTACCCAATATGGAAACGCTTGCTTTTGAAATTGCCCTACGGTACACGCATTTTATCTCTATCCTGCTCATCACTGGGGCGCTGGCTGCAGAGTGGATACTGATGAAACCCGAGCTGACGCGATCCGAGTTGAAGCGGTTGTCGCGTATCGATGCTATCTATGGAGTTGCCGCCGTGCTCGTGGTGACTGCCGGTCTGATGCTCTGGCTGCTGGGCGTGAGCAAACCGGAGACTTACTACACACACAATTGGGTCTTTCTCACCAAAATCGGGATCTTCATCACGGTGGGTACGCTGTCAGTATTTCCCACTGTATTTTTCATCAAACGTCAGAAGGGGCGACCCGAAGAGGTGGTACCGGTGCCAGCCTGGATCCGCCGTTGTATTTCCCTCGAGCTGCTGTTGCTGGCGGCGATTCCACTCTGTGCAAGTCTGATGGCGCGCGGTTATGGATATATTGGCAACTAGCGGAAAGACTGTCGTACGCGCCGGACGAGATGAATGAGCAGGCGGGTGGCGCAAAGGCCAATGACCACCAACAGCAAAGAGAATTTGAGGGCAGCCGGGATTGAAATGAACAGTATATTGATGCTGTTGCCTTGCAGGAACTGTGTCATGAACACGTTTTCAACTATATCACACGACCCTGCCAGCACTGCCATGCCGGCAACGACTCTGGTTGTGGTGGTGACCTGATAGGATCCGGTGGCGAATACCAACAGCGCGAGGAACAAGGAGTAGCCGATGATAAAGGTGTAGTCTCTGATGATAGAGGCAATGGCTGTCTTGGTGAGGTGTTGTTCTTCCCATGCCTGCCGCACAATGTGTGCCTGTGCGGGTGTCCAGGCTAATTCAAGTGAAACAATCCGGTGTGGCGCCTGCGGCAAGGCGAGCTGGGTGTCCAACTCGCGCACGCGGGAGCCGGTGAGCAGCATCAGGGCAAGGGCAGGTATCAACAGCCAGCGCAGAAAAGTCATGTCATCACTTGAATCTATGCGAAGGTAATTGATCGGTTTGGAATCTGCGGGTTGTATCATGCGGGATATATCAGTGGGGAACATCAGCAAACAGGTCCAGGGGTGCAGCGACGAACAACTGGGCGGCAAAGCCTTCTGAAAAGGAGAGCCACTCTTGTCTGCGGGTCTGGTACGCCGCATAGTTCAGCAGTACGCCCCCCTGCAATCCTTTCGCCTTGCCTTTGTTGTCTATGCCTGGAATAAAATAGACAGGAAGTTGAATCGTGATTCGCCGGTTGGTGGAGGCCCATTGCACATTCGGATTGATGGTCAGTATCATCTTGCCGCCGGACATGAAGGTGTGCCGGTATTCTATACTGACTGCATGGATGTACCGACGCACGGGTTCGCCAAACACCACAGATCGCGTGGTATAGTTGCCGGTGGTGCCGAACGGAACAAGAAAATCTGCGGCCTGGTGAACGCGATGGCCTTCATTGTAGGAGTAGTTCAAAGACCAGAAACTGTGTGAAGACAGGTTGGGGCGGATGAGACTGACAACCAGGCCTGGTGTGGTGTAATTCCCTTCATGTCCCTTCAGGGTCAATGAGTCGGTGGCGAAGGTATAGTTGTTCTGTTCGACCCAGGTCTGAACAGAAAGGAATACGGGGCTGCGTGCCGCCGTTCGGCGCAACAGGGCAAGTTCCTCTGCGTTGCCTTCGCTGAGAATGTCCTTCTCTGAAACCTGCTTGCGGTCCCGGTGGAGTCGCAGGGCAAATTGTGAAGCTGCGCTGTCGAAGGCATCGAAGTCACCACTTGACAGCGCCGGGTCCCACCACATTTTCTGCAGGGTGAATCCTGCCCTTGTCCCGTTGCTTAGTCCATGCAGCAGGTCAAGCGGCTCAGCGCGGCTGGTGCCCTTGCTCAATCGCTGATCAAGGTAAATCCCGGCTGTCAGCCAGTTGCGCGTGTGGTACTTCAATTCCACCCTCGCGTTGCTGCCGCCATTCAGGTTGGACAGCAGCGATACGTTGGACCACGGGCCTTGTAATCCGCTGCCGCCTCCTGGTGTTGTGGTTTCCTGAAGAATGTGGTTCCGACTAAGCTGTGTCTGCGCACAGGCAATTGAAACGACCGACATGCAAACGAGCAGGGAGAGCAACTTCATACCGTGAAATAGAACCCGCCGAAATCCTGTGCTGCCTCTTTGTACCTCCGCTGAAGATCAAATGGAGGGAAGCCCGCGTTTTTTGGTGTGACTTTTGCCTGCAGGTGATAGTCTGCTTCCTGCGCGCTCCACAAGTGCCATTCCAGCCGGTAGGTGTTGCCAGGTACGAGCATGCACGAGGCGGTGCTGCTGTCAGGGAGGGTGAGAATTTTTGCGCCGTTGCTGTTAATGATATACAGCAGGACGTGTCCCTGATGAGCCTGTGTGGTTACTTCAAGGATCATCGGAGGGCGCTGGCTACTTTGTTAAATGCATAAGGTGCTACCCCTACTCCAAGAGAAATCAGCACGCTCGCGAATCCACCCAGATCCGGTGCGCGATCGGTGACGATATACTCATAGATGAAAAAGCAGGTCAGCAACAGTGTAATGACCCATGCGAGGCAACTGGTGATGAAAGCCATGTAGCGGCTGCTGCTTTTCGAAAAGTGAGGCTCTGAGATTTCCAGCGTAGGTGGCAATACACGGGCAAGGTCCATTCCGGGTGTCGTGGTGGCCAGCGCTGAAAGATTGGCGACAGTGTATTGTGGGTTGGCTATTGTGCGGCGAGGCAACTCGCTTTCCAGCAGCAGTTCGCGGATCCGAAATCCCGAGAGCTTCCGTCGCAGCAGCAACAGCGTGCCTACGAACAGCACCAGCGGTGAGAAGACGAGCGTCCATTCGCCGGCATTCAGCTGTGCGCGCACGGCCGCGCTTTCCAGTTTTCTGACATGCAGTTTGAGTGAGTCCAGTTGGCGGCGGTTGGTCTGGAGTGCAGCCTCCATGCTGCTGAATCGCCGGGCTGTAGCCAGCGAATCTGCTGCAGGCGCGGGTCTGGCAGCAAGCACATCGGGCTGGCTGAATAGCAACAGGAAGATGAGTACTGCCGGTTGCTTCATAGTTCAACCGTTCGGATGGTCCAGAAGTCATCGCAGTTTTCGCTCAGCAGGAATTTGTAAGGCATGTAACAATATCCTTTGTCGCCCCACGTCGCGCCCCAGCTATTGCGCACAATGAACTGCTTCCGACTGTGCTGATACCCAACGGCCATCACTGCATGCCCCCCGACGCTCCTGTCTTGCACGGAGGGCATGGGCATGACGCCATCCTTGCCGATGTCATAAAAACTCTCGTATACGGTGAAGCCAAAGACGATCGGAAACCCTTCTGCCAGGCAGGCGCGGATTTCGTTGAGACTGCGCAACACCCTGTGATACTGTAGCACTTGAAAATGGGTTGCAGCTTCATAACACGAAGCAGGTGGTTTTTGCATGAAGTGGGTGCCCGTGTCATAGATCGGCTCACCATATAAGTCGGTTCCGGTCACTTCACAGGTACCGATCACGTACGGCCATTGGTTTTCAGGACATACCCCCTGCTTCACCACACTCTTGATACCATCGCGGATCTGCGCGCCGGCGTCACTGCGAATGGTACCTTCCATGGCCCGTTCATTGTAGTAGATGAATTGTCTCGAGGGCATGAACGCGCGGCGTTTGTTCTGGCGGATCTGATTGAATTCTATGGCGGCGCCGATGGCATTCGCCGTGCAGCTGCCAAGACAACCCTGGTCGTACACCGGGGGACAGTATTTGCGCAGGTCTTTGCTCACAGGCAGCGCTCGTTTGAGACCCTTCGGTGCGGCGTAAAGAAAATCGCGGTGGTCAGGTACATCCGGTACCCAGCCCATGCCGACTCGGTGTGACTTTGTCATGCGGTTTGTTTTATGGTGACCTGGCAACCGATCGTTACTGCTGATGTTGGAACAGCAAACAGCCGACGAAAATCCCCTGATTCATGGCTTCACACAAGGGGAGTTTTCACTGAAATAATCCGGTGTTTTTCCCGGTATGCAGCGCCCGCAACGGGGCTACCTTCGACCTGCTAACGTAAGCATGTAACAAGGATTGTGCATTCGCCCTGTCCTTGAAGTTTAGGTGGTTTAGGAATGCTGCTCTGGTGATAAAAAGCCAGGGCAGTTTTTTTTGGGGCTGCCATTCGTCCCTTGCGGTTCTTGCTAAGGACAAAAATTTCTTACCTTATTCCGAATAATGAGTTCTAACAGGTGAGTCATTCACGATTCATGAGGGGTTCTTCGGTTATGGTATCGCCAACGGCGGAAGTGTATGCAGGTAGCCTCTGATCAACCCATCCCGGCATTGCTGTTGATCGGCTGTGTCTTCTTCGCGTCACTCAGCAGCATCCTCTTGGTGCTGTGGCTCCGGGAGCGTCGCAAAAGAAACCCGCTGCCATTGCCGGGCCAGGCGCGACAGGAACTCGAGTGGGAACTTTTGCAGTCCAGACTGGAATTTTCTGAGCACGCGTTGCGACGTATTGCCAGGGAGATACACGACAACCTGGGTCAGATGCTGAGCGTGGTCAAACTCAACATGCATAGTTTATTGTCCCAGCTCGATGGAGAGGGCAAAGAGCTGGTACAGGAGACCAAGGAAATTGTGGATCTTGTCATCAGTGATCTGCGCCAATTCTCGCAATCACATAAGTCGGAATTGATGATGGACCAGCCCTTGCAGCAATGGCTCGGCACCGAACTTGACCGGCTGCACGTGCCGGGGACCCTGGAGACTTCCCTGGAAGTTGATGGTGAGGAGCGGGAGGTGGAGACCCTGCGCAAACTGTTGTTTATCCGAATGATTCAGGAGGCACTCTCCAACGTGGTCAGGCATGCAGAAGCCAGTGCCCTGAGGGTTGAACTTCATCACCATCCCGCCGCTGTGCGGTTGCGGCTGGTTGACAACGGGATGGGATTTAATCCGGCCACGGTGCGGGAGGGGAACGGATGGGTGAGGATGAAAAAGCGCGCAGCGATGATTGGAGCCACGCTGGCGATCGACGGGCTGCCTGGAAGCGGGTGCTCCGTCACCATAGAAGTCCCTTATGAACTGGCGCCGGCGCCAGCACACTCATGACCGCTCAACAGGAAGCCCGCGAGTACAAGATCTGTTTGATCGATGATCACAAGCTGTTCCGAAAGGGAATGGCGCAGCTGATTGGCAGAATACCTGGCTACAAGGTTTGCGGGGAGGCGGGCAACGGGCGCGACTTTATTGAAATGGTGCAGGCAGGACTCACACCGGATCTTGTGTTGCTCGATGTGCAGATGCCCGTGATGAACGGAGAAGAAACCGCCAGTTGGCTCCGTCAACACGCACCGTCGGTCAGGGTGCTGGCACTGACCATGCACGATGACGAGATGCACATCATTCGGATGATTCGCGCAGGCGCGCGCGGTTACATTCTGAAAGACGCTGAACCCGAAGACCTGCGCACGGCGCTCGATACCGTTGTACAGGGAGACTTCTACCACACACCGCAGGTGTCGAGGGCCATGGCCAACACGATAGGACTGCCGGCGGAAGAGCCACCCGCGCTGACCCGGCGTGAACGCGAATTCATTGAACACGCCTGTACTGAGCTTACTTACAAGGAGATCGCCGACGTGATGAACTGTTCGCTGCGGACTGTCGATGGCTACCGGGAGGAACTTTTTGAAAAACTGGCGGTGCGGAGCCGGGTGGGGCTGGTGGTGTATGCCATCCGGCATGAATTGGTGCAACTCGGTGGCCAGGGCGGAACGCGTCCCGCGCAGGACCGGTGATTTTGTTTCTTCCGCAATCACCACATAAATTGAACTGGTAAACTCACTTCTATATATCTGTCACCTGACTCCCTATGATCAGAAAAACTGTACTGCCTGTGCTGCTGGCCACGCTGTGGATCAGTGTCTCCGAATTTGTCCGCAATCAATTCCTCCTGCAAACTTATTGGGCAGAGCACTACCAGAAGATGGGGCAGGTGTTTCCCGCTGAGCCGGTCAACGGCATGGTGTGGGGGCTGTGGTCGCTTGTATTTGCGCTCGTGATTTACCTGATCGCCGGAAAGTTTTCGCTGATGCAAACCACCGTTCTTGCCTGGGTCATCGGCTTTGTCATGATGTGGCTGGTGATCGGCAATCTCGGCGTCTTGCCGTGGGGTATTCTGCCAGTCGCCATTCCTCTCAGTGCGCTGGAGGCTTTTCTCGCTTCCTGGATCATCAAGAAATTTCAGCCTGCCCCGACTGCATGACTGCCTACGAGCTGCTTAGAACAGATTCTTCTCACGCAGACTTTTTGGCCCTCGTGCGGCTGCTCGATGCGGAACTGGCTGTCCTCGATGGTGAAGACCATGCCTTTTATGCGCAATACAACAAAACGGACAAGATCAGGCATTGTGTGGTGGCGTATGACCAGGGCCGCGCAGTTGGCTGTGGCGCCATTCGCCCTATTGACACAACTGCCATGGAAGTAAAACGCATGTTTGTTCTTCCTGACTGGCGCCGAAAGGGGGTTGCTTCCACTGTGCTCACCCAACTCGAACGATGGTGTACCGAGCTTGGGTATCCTGTGTGCAGACTCGAGACAGGCAAGCGGCAGCCGGAGGCCATCGCCCTGTACCATCGACATGGGTACAAGATCATAACCAACTACGGCCAGTATGAGGGAATGGACAACAGTGTATGCTTCGAGAAGCACCTGAAGCTGTAGGAGATGACGAAGGCAAAAGACCATGTGACGTTTACCAACACCATCCTGATCATTGGCGTCAATCCGCACGTCATTCCGCCACCTTCAGCCCTTGAAGTGCTCTTTCAAATTGCCGGAAGAAACAAAGGGCCCATCCCCGTGAGGATTGTCGTCGACGGCCACCCGTTTCAACAGACTTTGGTGCGCTACGCAGGTGACTGGCGTCTCTATCTCAATGGTCCCATGCTGAAGGCCACGAAGAAGAAGGTCGGTGACCGGGTTCGGATCGAAATGAGTTATGAGCCTGATCGGCAACCCGTGCTGATGCCTGAAGAACTGAAGCGGGCCCTGACGAAAAACAAGGCCGCATTCATGGAGTTTCAAAAGCTCGCACCTTCCCTGCGACTGGAAATCGTTCGATATATCGCCCGTCTAAAGAATCCCGGGACTGTAACCCGAAACACTCAACGCGCGATTGATTTCTTGTTGGGCAAGGGCAGATTCGTTGGCAGAGACAAGCACAAATAGCCCTATCCGGCGACCGCGCCAGGCACTGGACAAGCCTGAGTCGAAAGATTCTGTGTCATACCAAACAACATAGAGAAATCGAATCTCTTTGCAATTCTGTTGCCAGGCCAACAACCCTGTCTTAGCTTTACCCGATTGCCATGAAGCGCCTGTTGTTGATCTTATCCTTTCTCGGTGTGTTCACGCCCGTGAGCGCGGGCTGGGACCAGTCGCTGAAGGCCAAAAAGGGAAAGATCACGGTGCTGTGGTATGAATCTAAGCCATTCATCTACAAGGACGCCTCAGGGAAGATGAAAGGTATTGAAGTCGAGATACTCTCGGGTTTCTGCGATTTTGTGCGCCGCACCTACCAGGTAAAGTTGGAGATAGAGTGGTCTGAAGCCCGGAGTTTCAGCGATGTTTTTGACCAGGTCAGTCATTCCGAGGATGCTTCACTGTTCGGCGCCTCCGCCCTGTCGATGACGCCCGAACGAAGAACCAAAGTCAATTTCAGTCCGGCGTATCTTGCCGACATTTCAGTGCTGATCACGAGTGATGATGTGCCACTGATGGAGTCATGGGAGGAATTCTATCGGCTTGCAGGGACCCTCAAGGCGGTGACGATCCGGGGCACCACCTATGAGACACAACTCAAGATGATGAAGGAGGAAGGGCGTTTTGCCTACCAGTTTGAATACATCCCCAGCAGTGACAATATCATTCGGGCAGTGGAGCGGATGCCACACGCATTCGGATTCATCGACTTGCCTGTGTACATGATGATGTTCAACGAGAACCCGGGCATTCGTATCAAGCGCCAGAATCTTTTTCCGGTCAAGCGTGAAGGGATCGGCATCATCTACCCGTTGCAGAGCGACTGGAGCGAAGCGATCAATGCCTATTTCAACGATTCGCAGTTTCAGAAAGAACTGGAGTCGATCAAGGCGCGGTATACCGACATTGAACTGTTTCACCTGATGGAAAGGCTTGCGTCCAGCACGGCAGATCCCCTGCAGTTGCTTGCCAAGGAGCGAGAGATCCAGAGCCGTGAACTTCACCTCAAGGCGACACAAATAAGCAACGAGGGGCGGATACGCACCTACCTCATTTTGCTTATTGTGGTAGGCTTTGTTTCGCTGGTGGTCATCATCGCACTGTACCAGAAAAGCGAGAACAGGAAGGCACAGATTGAAGCCCAGCGGCTCGAGCTGGAGGAGCGCAACAAGCACCTGACGGAACTGGATATCCAAAAGAACAATCTGGTTAAAATCCTGGCGCATGACATGCGGTCGCCCATCAATCAGGTTGAGGGGCTCTCCCGGCTCATGTTATCTGAAAAAGCGCCACTTTCGGACGATCAGCAGATGATGATCCGCCATATTCAGGATGCTTCCACCCGGCTCAATAAGATGATCGTCAACATACTCGACACAGACGCCCTGGAGAACCAGCGCACCAGGGTGTACCCTGAGCCGGTGGTGTTATCCGCGGTGCTTCACAATGTGGTGCAGTCTTTTGTGGAAGGGGCGACGCGCAAGGGGATTGCCTTGAATCTGGAGTCAGGAGACGACAAGGCCACGGTGATGGCCGATCCGCTGTATATTCTTCAGGTATTTGAGAACCTGGTTTCGAATGCGGTCAAATTCTCGCTGCCGGGTACAACAGTCAGTGTGCGTTGGTACCCGAAGGATGGCGAGGTGGTGGCAGCAGTACAGGATGAGGGCCCCGGATTGTCAATTGATGACCAGCAGCTTTTGTTTCGGAAGTTTCAGCGGCTCAGTGCACGTCCGACAGGCGGTGAGCCGTCTACCGGACTGGGTTTGTCTATCGTGAAAAAATATGTGGAGTTGATGAGTGGCCGTGTATGGTGCGAATCTGAAGTAGGGAAGGGAACGACGTTCTTCGTTGCCTTGAAGAACGTCTAGGCCAGAACCAGGCCGATTCCAAAAGTCATTACAAACAGCAGCGTGCTCAATGCCATTTGTTTGAGGTAGCCGTCGAGTTCGGCCGAGGGTTTGCTTTGTACGGCAACACCGATTCTTATCAACAGCGGAGCGGCCACGAGAAACAGCCACTGCCACGGAGAAGTGTAATGCAGCAGCGTATAGACCACGGCTGAGGCGAGGCCCCCCAACAGCAGGAACCAGTGGTAGACTGCTGCGCGCTGTTTGCCGATTCGGACGGGTATTGAAAATTTACCGGCGGCCCTGTCACTTTCAATGTCACGGATATTGTTGATGTTCAGCACACCCATCGCAAAGAATCCACAGCTGATGGCGGGAAGAATTACTACAAAATTCACTTCCTGCGTGAACAGATAGTACGAACCCATCACGCCAACCAGCCCGAAAAAGATCAGAACGGACAGATCGCCAAGACCGATGTAGCCGTAGGGTTTGCGGCCGGCGGTGTAGGTGATGGCAGCTACAATTGAAAGAAGGCCCAGTGAAAAGAAGAACAGCAAGGAATTCCAGTTCAGGCCCAGAGCTGTCCAGATCAGCAGCAATCCGCTGGCGAGGCATAGCAATACAAATAGCACGATGGCGCGTTTCATTTGTGCGGCGGTGATGGCACCGGACTGCACAGCCCGTGACGGGCCTTGTCGGCCGGCGTGGTCTGCACCGTGTATGGTGTCGCCGTAGTCATTCGCCAGGTTGGAGAGGATCTGCAGCAGCAAGGTGGTGAGGCAGCACAAGGCAAAGACAACAACGTTGAACCGATCTTCGGCGGAAGCCAGAAAGGCGCCCATGCCGATGCTGGCAAGGGACAATGGTAATGTGCGAAGGCGGAATGCCTCAATCCAGGCTTTCATGTATTGACTATTAACGCAGGCCGTCGGCTGAATACTTGCCGGGCCCGGCCAGAAAGATAGCGGTATAGGCGAGAAGATAAAACAGCGGCAGCTCGCGTTCGCCGAGTGAATCGTTGCCATGCACGATAAAAAAAACAACGCCCATAGTGATCAGCAATGGGATCAGGGCAATGCGTGTCCAGAGGCCCAGAATCACGAGCACAGAACAAAAGAATTCTGCGAACACGGTCAATGCCAGCGAGGCGGGTAAACTGATGCCCAACGGATCAGAAAATTTCGGTGCCCGTTCTGCGAAGTGCAGGAGTTTGGGGATGCCGTGCAGCAACATCAGGCCGCCAGCGGCTATTCGGAGAACCAGAAGGGAAAGATCGAGACTGAAGGGTTTTGGATTGCGGAGTCGGTTCAACATGCCTACGGAGCGATTCGGTCGATGATTTGTTTGTCCAGCGGATTGACTTTGCTGGGGAAAAAGGCAATGGCTTTTCCATCGGCGTCAACAATGTACTTGCAGAAATTCCAGGAGGGTGATTTGCCGGTTTGAGACTCCAGCCACTTGTACAACGGATGCTTGTCGCTGCCCTTCACCGAGATCTTTTCGAACATGAGAAACTTCACGCCGTAATTCTTCTCACAGAAGGTTGCGATGTCGTTGTTGGAGCCGGGCTCCTGCCACAGGAAATTGTTGGCGGGAAAACCGAGCACCACAACCCGGCTGCCATACATTTCATGCAGCTTTTCGAGGTCCTTGTATTGTGGCGTGAATCCGCATTTGGAAGCCGTGTTGACGATCAGCAGCTTCTTTCCTTTGAATTGAGAAAAATCGATTTCCTTCCCGTCGAGCGATTTCATCTTGAAATCATAAATGCTGGCGGGCACTTGCGCCGTCGTCTTGTTGCCCGACAGGAAGGAAATCATAGTCGTTAGTATAAAGAGTCTGAACATCAGAGCTCGCTGGTGATTGCAGCGTCAGTGGGCTTCACTTTGGAAGCGAAGAACTTCACGGTGCCGTCGGGCTTCACCAGGTACTTGCAGAAGTTCCAGGTGGGCTCCTGACCGGTTTTCTCTTTCAACCATGCGTAGAGCGGATGCTGGTCGTCGCCTTTCACGGAGATTTTCTCGAACATCTGGAAGCTCACACCGTAGTTCTTGCTGCAGAACTCCTTGATCTCAAGATTGGTGCCCGGTTCCTGGGCGCCGAAATTGTTGGCGGGGAATCCAAGGATGGTCACCTTGCTGCCGAATTGCTCGTGGAGTTGCTGGAGTTCCTTGTACTGGGGCGTGTACCCGCACTTGGATGCGGTGTTGACGATGAGCAGTGTCTTCCCTTTGTATTTGGAGAAGTCAACGGACTGACCTTCCAGGGAGTTGATTTTAAAATCATACAGCGATCCTGCCGGCGCGGCCATCAGGGTAGCGAACAGTAGCATGGCAATAGTTTTCATTGGTTTTGTTGTTGGTACGGATGGATAACAAATATCGCTGAAAAATGTTCACCTGACAGGCATTAGGTTGACCGGCGGCGACGGATCGACGCCGTGTTCGCCGGGTGTTACCGTGTGGAGCGGATGCGGTACAATACGTGCCGGCGCAGGCGATCACCTTCAGCGACCTTTGGATGATCAAATTCACCGGCCCTGGTCATGCCGATCTTTTCCATGATGTGCTCGGATCTTTTGTTGAGCACCGCCGTGAAGGAGTAGATTTCCGGCAGCTTGAGAACCCCAAAGGCAAATTCAAGGCAGGCGAGGGCGCCTTCGGTGGCCAGCCCCTGGTTCCAGACAGACTTCCTGAGCCGCCAGCCAATTTCAATGCACGGTGTGAAGTCTGCCGCAAAGGTCGCTTCATGCAGACCAATGAATCCGATCATTTCACCCGAGCTCTTCAATTCTACGGGCCACAGCCCAAAACCTTTGGTGTCAATCTCCTGCTGGAACGCATGCATTGATTTCGTGGACGCTTCCTCCGTGAGCGTCGAAGGGAAGAACTCCATCACATCAGGATCTGCATTCATCGCCGCGAAGGGCGTTGCATCAGCCTGCCGCCAATGGCGGAAGAGAAGCCTTGGTGAAGACGGAATGTGTGACATCAACTACATTCTTTCAGGAACCTGAATACCCAGCAGCGACATGGAATGGCGGATGACGTCAGCCACTGTGGCGGACAACATCAGCCGGAAGGACAGTTTGGTTGCGTCTGCTTCGGAAAGAATAGATACTGTCTGATAAAACTGATTGTAGTCCTTCGCCAATTCATATGCGTAGTTGGCAATCACTGCTGGTGAATAGTCGCGGGCCGCTTCCTGCACGCGGGCCGCATACTGATTGAGTCGCACTATTACTTCCCGCTCTGATTTCTCCAGGGCTGGCAGCGCCGCTTGTGTAGCGGGTGCAAGTCCGCGTTCTGCTGCTTTACGCAGTAAGGCCCGGATCCGCGCATGGGTGTACTGAATGAACGGGCCGGTGTGACCCTGCAGCGAGATGGACTCATTGGGGTCAAACATCATCCGCTTCTTGGGATCCACCTTTAGCAGAAAGTACTTCAGGGCACCGAGTCCAATCATCTCAGCCAGTTGATCCACTTCTGCAGCCGACATGTCGTCGATCTTGCCGAGTTCCATCGCCTGCTTCTTCGCTTCCGCCACCATCTCGGCCATCAGGTCATCGGCATCTACCACGGTGCCTTCACGGCTCTTCATTTTCCCGGTCGGCAGATCCACCATGCCGTAGGACAGGTGATAGCACTTACGGGCCCACTCGTAGCCGAGTTTGCCCAGGATCAGAAAGAGGACCTTGAAGTGATACTCCTGTTCGTTGCCGACGGTATATACCTGACCTTCGATCTTCGGAAAATCGCGAAAACGGAGCATGGCAGTGCCTATGTCCTGCGTCATGTACACTGAAGTTCCATCGGACCGCAGCAACACCTTCTGGTCGAGTCCGTCGGCGGTAAGGTCCACCCATACAGAGCCGTCGTCCTTCCGGAAGAAAACCCCGCTCTCCACACCTTTAAGCACTTCGTCTTTGCCGAGGAGGTAGGTCTCCGATTCATAATATAGTTTTTCGAAGTCTACGCCCATGCGCTGGTAGGTAGCATTGAAGCCGCTGTACACCCACCCGTTCATCATCTTCCACAGTTGCACTGTTTCGGCATCTTTGGCTTCCCACTTGCGCAGCATGTCGATGGCCTGTTGCATGATCGGCGCCTGCTTTTCTGCGTCCGCTTCACTCATGCCCCCGGCGACGAGGTCGCGCATCTGCGCTTTGTAGTTCTTGTCAAACTCGACGTAGTATTTACCCACCAGGTGGTCTCCCTTGATGCCTGCGGACTCAGGTGTTTCACCGTTGCCGAACAGTTTCCACGCCGTCATCGACTTGCAGATATGAATCCCGCGGTCGTTGATGATCTGAACTTTGTGGGTTGTGTAACCCAGCGCTTTCATGATCTCGGCCACAGAATAACCGAGAAAATTGTTCCTCAGGTGCCCCAGGTGCAGCGGCTTGTTGGTGTTGGGCGACGAGTACTCCACCATGATCTCCCGGCCGGTCACGGGTTGTATGCCAAAATGGGCATCCTTGCGAAGGTCATTCAGGACCTGCAGCCAGGCTGCGTCGGCGACAGAAAGATTGAGAAAACCCTTGACGACGTTGAAGTGGCTCACCAACGCGCTGGCAGCAACCAGTTTTTCTCCGATCAGGCGTGCAGTTTCTTCAGGCCCCTTGCGTGAGATTTTTGTCACCGGGAAACACACCAGCGTGTGGCTGCCTTCAAATTCGGGGTTCGTAGGCTGGATTTGCAGGTTGTCGGGGCTGCTGCCGAAGAGCGCCGTGATGGCTTGCGTGATTTCCTGGCGCAGCTGCTGGTCGAGGTTCATGGGTATGTTGAAAGTCACGCAAAAGAAGGGAAAAGCCGGGTGCGGAGCAACGGGCGTGCCCCTGCATTTTCATGCCCCCGACGAAACCCTTTGGCCGCACCCTCGTACCTTGTGAAGTAGTGAACAACAACACTCAGAAAAGAACCGATTGGCTCTTGCTGGTTGCCTTTGCGGCGGCCAAGATGATCGCGCAGTATGTGCTGATCGATGCATCTTTTGATTTGCACCGCGATGAGTTCCTGCACCTTGACCAGGGTTACCATCCCGACTGGGGCTACCTGACCGTTCCGCCGCTTACAGCATGGACGGCCACCGTGGTGGCATGGTTCGGAGGGTCAGTGTTTTGGGTGAAGTTCTTCCCCGCACTTTACGGCACGATCACGTTGTGGCTGGTATGGAGGACCGTTGAAGCGCTCGGCGGTGGTCGTTTTGCCAGGGTGCTCGCCGCCTCCTGTGTCCTGCTTTCAGTTTTGCTCAGACTGAACATGTTGTTTCAACCCAACTCCTTCGATGTGATGGCGTGGACGGCGTTCTACTATTGTGTCATACGCTATGTCCAACAACCCAAACTGAGTTGGTTGGTTGCCGGTGCAGTGGTTTTTGCAGCAGGCTTCCTGAACAAGTACAATGTGGTTTTTCTGGTAGCAGGTTTGTTGCCGGCCCTGCTGCTCTCTCCGCACTGCCGGATGTTGGTGAGCCGCGGTTTTCTCTTTGCGCTGTTGGCAGGTCTGGTGCTCATCACACCAAATGTCTGGTGGCAGTTTCGCCACGGCTTTCCGGTGATCTGGCACATGGGCGCATTGGCGTCCACACAACTGGTCCACGTGGATCGGGTGGACTTTCTTCGCAATCAGCTCCTGTTCTTTTCCGGTGGTTTGCCAGTTCTCCTGGCGGGTTTGGTTGCGCTCTGGATTTATCCGCCCTATCGCCCGTTCCGGTTTTTCATCTGGAGTCTCGTCATCACGCTCACCGTATTTGCCCTGCTTCGCGCGAAGGACTATTACGCCATTGGTTTGTATCCGGTGTACCTTGCTTTCGGTGCGGTATTTCTGGAGGAAACACTCAAGCACGGGTGGCGCGTGTACCTTCGGCCTGTACTGCTGGTGATTCCTCTGCTGGTTTTTATTCCACTCTATCGGGTGGCGTTTCCCAATCATCCCCCGCAGTTCATGATGGCGCACGCAGACCGCTATCAACGGCTGGGTATGCTGCGCTGGGAAGACGGCATCGACCACCATCTGCCGCAGGATTTCGCCGACATGCTGGGGTGGAAGCAACTGGCTGACGTGGTCGACAGTGTGTGCAACACTTTGCCGGACCCTGCCCACACCATTCTGCTGTGTGACAACTATGGTCAAACCGGCGCCGTGAATTTCTATCGGCGGCAGGCAGCGCCGGTGGCGTATTCATTCCACGCTGATTACGTCGACTGGATGACCTGGGAAGATCCGATCAGAGATGTCGTGCTCGTCAAGGAAAATGATGATGAAGACAAGGAGCGCCTGACAGAGCGGCCGCTGTTCGACACCGTCTACCTGGCAGCGCGCCGGGTGAACCCCCTGGCGAGGGAAGATACCATTTCAGTGTTTGTTCTTCGGGGTGCCAAAGTAGATGTCAGCCCCCGCATTCGCGAGGAGGCCGAAGAAACCAGGATGCGACACCGATAGAGGACTGCTATTTCCTGGACAGCTGCAGTTTCATCGGCTCCCAGTAATATTGTTTCCAGCCGCCTTTTAGCGACTCTACCAGATGATCGGGTATGCCTTGCTGCACGAAGGTAAGCCGCGTGCCGGTTGCTGATTTTTGAAAGGTGAATGTGCACGTGGAGAAGTGATCTTCGGGCCAGCCGTCTTCGGCGAAATGCCACGCCTGCACGATCTTCTTTCCCTCCACCAGCTGGATGTTGTACCCGTGGCAGTAGCCATCGAACACATTGAATTTTCCGCCTGCCTTCCGGCTCATGGTCACCTTGCCCCCGACGAGTTTGCCGTGCTTGCGCGAATCCATAAGCAAGTCATACACTTCTTTGGGCGTTGCCGTGAATGAGGCAGTCTGGCGCAGGGTTCTTGTCTTCATGAGGAAGGGGTTGATATTGAAGATAGTATGTTTTTGGTTGATCCTAAAAACTGGCCGGGGGAGTGGACTATTTTTTCAACTGGGCTGTCGATGGTTATCGTGGGGTTGAATCTCAGAAGTTCGCATTGGCGCGGTTGGCCTTTTTTCAGGCACTGTTTATCTTGCGATGGTGAAGAATCTGTTACTTCCTGCTTTGCTGTTCCTCATCGCGTGCAATGCCGAACGCGAGTTTCCTGAGATCACGGCAGACTTTTGCTCGCAAATACCAGTCTGGACTCCACCGACCCTGACCCGCCAGCTTGACTCCTTGTCTTCGCAGTTACAAACCCACACAGGTGTGCAGGTGTTGGAGGAAGGTGACGAAGCCATGATTTCGCGCGCCTGGCTGTGCGCGGCAGCTGAAAGAACAATCGATATTCAGTATTTTATCTTCTCTTCCGACAATGTGGGCCTCATTGCTTCGGAATACCTATTGGAAGCCGCCAACCGCGGCGTGCAGGTGCGCGTGATCGTCGATGACATCATGGTTGAAGCCGATGCCGACGAACTGCTTGCACTGGACGCCCATCCCAACCTGGCGATCCGTATCTACAATCCGACAGCCAATACCGGGAAGAATTTGCCGAAAAAGCTCCTGAGCATGGCCAAAGGATTCCGGGACTTCAACCAGCGCATGCACAACAAGACCTTCATCGTGGACGGGCGCGTGGTCATCACCGGCGGTCGCAACATCGCAGACGAATACTTCGACTATGACCACGAATACAATTTCCGCGACCGAGACGTGTTGCTGCTCGGAAAGGCCGTCGGTACGGTCCAGCAGTCGTTCGAGGAATTTTGGGGAAGTCCGCTGAGTGTCGGGGTCAGCGAACTTCTCGACACCGCAGAGGTAAAGCTCAACACGGCTGTCAAGTACGAATACCTGCGTCAGTATGCGTGCAATCCCGACAACTTCTGGCCCGATGTGCGGCGCCGGATCGAAAGCATGCCAGAGACGTTTCGAAATGCGATGCAAACAGGAGCGCTCCGCTGGGTTGACAGCGTCACGTTTGTGTCGGATGCTCCGGGCAAGAATGACGGATCAGAAGGACTGGGTGGCGGGGGACAGAGCACCCAACAGCTCGTTGAATTGATTCGCGGTGCCAAACAATCCATTTACATCCAATCGCCGTACCTGATCGGAACAGCTACAACACAACAGTTATTTGCTGAAGCTGTGAGCCGCGGCGTCAAGATACACGTGCTGACCAACAGCCTGGCTTCGACCGACAACCTGGAGGCATTCAGTGGCTACCAACGCGAACGAGATGCGCTGCTGGCCACCGGGGCTTCGATTTACGAATACCGGCCCGACGCCGCTGTCCGCAGGAAGCTCATGACCGGCTCATTGCAGAAGCGGATCAATTTTGCACCCGTATTCGGACTGCATGCAAAGACGATGGTGATTGATGATGCGGTGGCAGTGATCGGCACGTTCAACCTCGATCCGCGCAGCGCCAACCTGAACACAGAATGCCTGGCCATCGTGCATGATGAGCGGATCTCCAGAGAGGTGCGCACAGCCATCGAGGAAGACATGAAGCCTGAGAATGCCTGGCAGACGACAACAGCATTCAATCCGGATGGCGAAGCCGGCTGGTGGAAGCGGGTGAAGACCTGGACACGGCGGCTGGTGCCCGAGTCTATTTTGTGATGGGCAACAAGCGAAGAATTGATAGATTTGATAAAACTGAAACAGACCAAATATGAAGTTGAGTAACCTGTGCATGGTATTTTCCCTGTCGGCAGCCGTGCTGGCGGCGTGTGCCGGCAAAGAGGGAAAAGAAGAGGGAGCAGCCGCAGATTCATTGGCGGTAGACGCATCCGACTACATCGATGTGACCGGTGATTTTGACGGCGACGGGAAGACAGAGCAGGTTTTTGTGAAGACGATGAACGACGGCACGATGAATCCGGATGAGCCGATGAGCTACATGATTGGTTTCTCGGATCCCAAGTTTTCGTCGCTTGAAATTACTCCGATGGTGCCTGATGGATACATGGTGCTGAGCGAAGGCAACCTTGATGGCGCTCCTGGCGATGAGCTTTCAGTGAGTACCTGTGATGTGAACAGGGCGGCGGCCATGACATTGTATAAGTGGACGGGTAGTCAGTGGCTGGCCATTGCCGAAGATTTGGCTATCGTGTGTCAGTTTCCGGAAGGAACCGACCCTTTCAGCGCGATCGTTGACACCGATAGCGGTGTGTACGCTACAGAGTACGAAGTAATCAGTTATGATTCAGTGACCTTCAAGAGTCATCCCATGGATGTGGCAACCACTGCGGGGGACTTCGACGGCGACGGCAATCAGGAAGCGGTTCTTGTGACGACTGTGAGTGATCCCACCGTCGATGAATCGGCGACAGCGTCCGTGTACCGGATACATTGGCTTGACAGCCGCTTTCCGGAAATGAAGTACACCGATGCGCAACCATTCTTGTGCACAGCAGTGAATGAGGGTGATCTCGACGGCGTCGCCGGCGATGAGCTGACCATCGCCAGACAGGTCCAGAACAACCAGATGCTGCTGGAAGTCTTCAGTTTTGTGAAGGGGAAGTGGTTGTTGCGCGCTTCCGAAACTTCCAACCAGGCGAGCATCACTGCCGAAGACGCGATCTACAAAGACAGCGAGGGCGTGTTTGTAAGACACCAGGAGCTGGGAGAGGAAAAAATCACTACCACGAAGGTTGCCTTCAAAAAGTAATAGTCGTCAGGAAGTGTGGTAGTCGCCCACCATCAACTTCCTACTTTCTACATTCTACTTTCTTTTTTCACCACTACCACCCCAGCACATACGCGAACATCAGCGGTGCTACAATCGTGGCATCGCTCTCCACGATGAACTTGGGTGTGTCGATGCTGAGTTTGCCCCAGGTGATTTTTTCGTTGGGCACGGCGCCTGAATAAGAGCCGTAGCTGGTGGTGGAGTCGCTGATCTGACAGAAATAGCTCCAGAACGGCACATTATCGCGCTCGAGATCCTGGTGCAGCATGGGCACGACACAGATTGGGAAGTCGCCGGCAATACCGCCACCGATCTGGAAGAAGCCGATGCCATCTTTGGTGGAGTTATTGGTGTACCAGTCCGCGAGGAAAGTCATGTATTCAATCCCCGACTTCATCGTGCTCGGTTTCAGCTCGCCTGTGATGCAGTAGGACGCGAAGATGTTGCCCATGGTAGAGTCTTCCCATCCAGGTACCACCATCGGCAGGTTGCGCTCGGCAGCGGCGATCATCCAGGAGTTCTTCGGATCGATTTCATAATACTGTTTCAGGTCGCCGCTGAGGATCATGCGGTACATGAACTCATGCGGGAAGAGGCGTTCGCCTTTGTCCTGTGCATCTTTCCACACTTTGAAGAGGTGCTTCTGCAGACGGCGGAAAGCTTCTTCTTCAGGAATGCAGGTGTCAGTCACGCGGTTGAGGTGATTCTGCAGCAGGTCCCACTCCTGTTCAGGTGTGAGGTCGCGGTAGTTCGGGATGCGGCGGTAGTGGCTGTGGGCCACTAGGTTCATGATGTCTTCTTCGAGGTTGGCACCGGTGCAGGAGATGATCTGCACCTTGTTCTGACGGATCATTTCTGCGAAGCTGATGCCGAGTTCGCCCGTACTCATGGCGCCGGCCAGGGTGACCATCATCTTCTTGCCGTCGGCGATATGTTTTTTATAGGCTTTTGCGGCGTCTACCAGGGCAGCTGAATTGAAGTGCAGGTAGTGCTTTTCGATGAAGTTGGAGATAGGTCCCTGGCTCATGTGTAGTGGTTTAGGCTGCAAAATTAATGAAAGCGGATGAACCACAACCGCGGCGAGAGTGCTTTTTGTAAACCACATGGGATGAGACTTAACCACAGAGGCACAGAGGGGGAGTAAGTGGTGGAGGGGTGTGGAAGTAGAAGGTGTGGAAGTAGAGGGTGTGGAGGTAGAATGTGTGGAAGTGGAAAGTGAAAAAGTGGAAAGTGGTGAGGTAAGACCTCTTCCGGGAGAGCAGGGAGTAAGTAAGCATGCCTTGAATAGTTCCAGATGCCTGTCAGATTCAGTCACCCTTCGCCAAAATGGAGAAGGGACGGGGATGAGGACGCTCCGTGCTTGAGAAATCTGCATTAATCGGTGTCTTCTCTGTGCTGCTGAGGTTATTCAATCCGCGTTCTCTTTGCCTCAGTGGTCAGAAGAAATAGTCCCTGTAGTATTGAAGTTTCATACTTTTTATAGTAAGTCTACTTTGGTTGGTTGGGGGCATGTAGCGATCATTAGATGATGATGGTGATGGACAATCTGGTATCGGGTCTTGTGATACGAGCGGCGATAGATGTGCACCGGGCACTTGGACCGGGGTTGTTGGAGTCAGCGTATTCCCGATGTCTCGCGATCGAACTCAGGAATCGAGGCATTTTCTTTGAGCAGGAACGGAACCTACCCATCACCTATCACGGAGTTACTATTGAATCTGGCTACCGGATTGACTTTCTGGTGGATAGGAGAGTTGTGGTTGAAGTTAAGGCCGTGGAAAAGCTTGGCGACATCCATACCGCGCAGGTGCTGACCTATATGAAATTAATGAAATGCAGAGTTGGGCTTTTATTGAATTTCAATGTGCCACTTCTCAAGGACGGCATTCAAAGGCTTGTCATATAGACGGATGATGCAATAACCACCGAGAATAAGATTGAATCACAGAGTGTGGAAGTAGAAAGCAAAAAAAGTGGAAAATGGTGCGGTATTACGTCTTCGGGAAGAGCAAGGAGTAAGTAAGCATGCCTTGAATAGTTCCAGATGTCTGTCAGACCCAGTCACCCTTCTCCAAAGTGGAGAAGGGCCGGGGATGAGGACGCTCTGTGCTTAAGAAATCTGCATTACTCCGTGTCTCTGTGGTCTATTTTCCCTCATTCTCTGTGCCTCCGTGTTTAAGAAATCTGCATTTCCCTGTGCCTCTGTGGTTGGTTCAAACCTGCATTACTCCGTGCCTCTGTGGTTAATTCAATCTGCATTGCTCTGTGTCTCCGTGGTTAAGCATTAACTTCGCTGCTCAATCCATCTTATGATCCGCTTCGGTATCCTCGGCCCGGGAAAGATTGCGCGACGTTTTGCCGCAGACTTTCACTTTGTTCCCAATGCAACCATCACGGCTGTGGCTTCCCGCGACAGTGACCGCGGACAGGCCTTCGCCGCAGAGTTTGGCGTGCCGGTGGTGCACACATCTTATCAGGCATTGGTGCGCGATCCCGACGTGGATGTTATTTATGTAGGCACCCCGCACTCTTTTCATCACGCCCATGCACTGCTGTGCCTCACCGGCGGCAAGCCTGTGGTGTGTGAGAAGCCACTCGCCATCAACCACAAGCAGGTTTCTGAAATGGTAGCCGCCGCGCGAAGCAACAATGTATTTTTCATGGAGGCGATGTGGTCTCGTTTCTTTCCTTCCACCCAGAAAGCCCTGGAACTGGTGCGCGAAGGTGCTATCGGCGAAGTGAAATCCATGCACGCCGACTTCGGGTTTTATTCTGAATACAATCCCAACGGTCGCGTGTACAACCTCGCTCTGGGCGGAGGCGCCTGGCTGGACGTGGGCGTCTATCCCATGTTCCTCACCTTGCTCATGCTGGGCAAACCCGATGTCATCAAAGCCCATGCGTGGCTGGCGCCGACTGGAGCTGATACCTCGACAAGCGCACTCTTTGGTTATCAGCATGGCGCCATCGCGCACCTGACTTCGTCCGTCGTGGCCAACACACCCAAACACTGCGACATCGTCGGTACCCAGGGCACTATCAGTTTGCTGACACCGTCCCACAAATCGCCGGTGGTGGTGCTGGCTCGCACCGGCGAACAGCCGCAGCATTTCCCTTTTCCGTATGAGGGTACCGGATTCCAGTATCAGATTGCTGAAGTGGTGCGGTGCATGGAGGCAGGTTGGAAGGAGAGTCCGCTTTTGCCTTTGGATTTCAGTCTGCTGATGGCTGCCACCAGCGACGAAGTGCGGCGCCAGTGCGGTATTCGCTACCCTGAAGACTGACGAGAACGTGCTGTAACCATCGGAGCGGCATCGGCGTCCAAGGGGCAAAGCGTCACCCATGCACACCCTTGCCACCCGTATTGCCAATGTCTTTTTGTTTGCACTTGCGTTCTGCTATCTCATTGAGCTGGGCGGCGGCAACTATGAGCACATCAACGTGACGCGCATCGTATCACTTGAACCGCCGCGAACGATGGCCATGTTGCAAGGGCCATTCGGTTTCACGCCTCGGTATTTCTGGATGCTTTTTCACCCGCTGACAACACTGTTCTTTGTGCTGGCGCTGGTGTTCAACTGGAAGGCTGTGCCGGCACGTCGGAGGCTGCTGGTGGCCGCGTTTACCATCCATGTGCTGGTCAGCATCGCCACATTCGCCTACTTTGCGCCGGAAACCGGAAAGATTGCAGCCGTGCCCTTTTCTGACACGGTCGATGCCGCGGCGCAGGCCCTGGCACGCCGTTGGGCCAACCTGAATTTGGTCAGGCTGTTGGCCTACTACCTGGCTGCTGGCTGCATTCTGCTGGCGCTGAACCGGCCCGCCACTTCACGCTAGCTGGCGGCGGTGTATGCCGCTGACCTGTGAAGTCTGGAATCATCACTATATTTGGCCTTAATTCGTCCATGGCGGTCAACCCCAAACTATTCGAAGAGGTCAAGACCATCTTTACGGCCTACCTGCAGAACAAAGAGCTGCGCAAGACGCCGGAACGCTACGCCATACTCGACGAGATCTATTCTTCCAAAGGACATTTTGATGTGGAGTCGCTGTACGCCAGCATGAAGCACAAAAATTACCGCGTAAGCCGTGCAACGGTTTACAATACGCTGGACCTTTTGGTGGAATGCGACCTGGTGAAGAAGCACCAGTTTGGCAAGAATCAGGCACAGTTTGAAAAAGCGTATGGTTCACGACAACACGATCACCTGATCTGCACAGAGTGTCACAAAGTTGTAGAGTTTTGCGATCCACGCGTGCAGAACATCCAGAACAGTGTGGAGGAACTGCTGCAATTCAATGTGTTGCACCATTCCTTAATATTGTACGCAACTTGTAAGAAACCCAACTGCGAAAACAGAAAGTCATGACGTTTGCACAGGAAATCAGATCCAACACCCTCATTCTCCGGATTGCCGGCGACCTGATCGGCGAAGATTCAGGCACGCAACTGGTGGAGGTTGTCAATGAAGCGGTGAGCCACAAAGTGCTCACGTGTATCATTGATATTTCCGGTCTGCGTTATATCAACAGCACCGGCATTGGTGTGTTGATTACCATCCTGACCAAATTCAGAAACAAAGGCGGTGAAGTCTATCTGATGAATCCCTCCGAGAGCGTCAAGAAGCTGCTCGCCATCACCAA
>JAIBBB010000002.1:0-17500 GCA_019694905.1 Cyclobacteriaceae bacterium | reverse complement strand
GCGGGTGCTAAGGTCCGTGTCCGAGAGGGAAAGAACCCAGACCTGCAGCTAAGGTCCCAAAATCTATACTAAGTTGAACTAAGGCGGTTCAGTTGCTGAGACAGCCAGGAGGTTAGCTTGGAAGCAGCTATTCCTTTAAAGAGTGCGTAACAGCTCACTGGTCGAGCGACAGAGCATCGATAATAATCGGGCATAAAGTATAGTACCGAAGCTCAGGATTTAGTAGCAATACTAAGTGGTAGGGGGGCATTCTAACATCGGAGAAGCCGAGGGGTTACCTGAGGTGGAGAGGTTAGAAAAGCAAATGTAGGCATAAGTAACGATAAGGTCTGTGAGAAACAGACCCACCGATAGACTAAGGGTTCCGCGGCAATGTTAATCAACCGCGGGTAAGTCGGGGCCTAAGGCGCATCCGAGAGGAGAAGCTGATGGACAACCGGTTAATATTCCGGTACTAGCGTATTGAGCGATGAAGAGAAGGAGGAGTGACAGCTCCGCGTCCTGACGAAATAGGGCGTTTAAAGGTGTAGGTATAGAGTTTGCAGGCAAATCCGCAGACTTTGCTGAAACCCAAAAGTACCACAAGGCTTCGGCTGCGTGGAGAGAGCGTAATCAGACTTCCGAGAAAAACTTCTAAGCATATTGATACGCTACCCGTACCGCAAACCGACACAGGTAGTCAAGGAGAGAATCCTAAGGTGCTCGAGTGAGTCGTGGCTAAGGAACTCGGCAAATTAATCCTGTAACTTCGGGAAAAGGGATGCCCACAGCAATGTGGGTCGCAGAGAAATGGCCCAGGCGACTGTTTAACAAAAACACATGGCTATGCGAAATCGAAAGATTATGTATATGGCCTGACACCTGCCCGGTGCTGGAAGGTTAAGGGGGGGAGTTAGCCGCAAGGCGACGCTCTGAACTGAAGCCCCAGTAAACGGCGGCCGTAACTATAACGGTCCTAAGGTAGCGAAATTCCTTGTCGGGTAAGTTCCGACCTGCACGAATGGTGTAACGATCTGGGCACTGTCTCAGCCGCGAGCTCGGTGAAATTGTAGTCACGGTGAAGATGCCGTGTACCCGTCACGGGACGGAAAGACCCCATGAACCTTTACTATAGCTTCACATTGGTATTGGGAGAATGATGTGTAGAATAGGTGGGAGGCGTTGATCCTGGGCCGCTAGGCTTAGGGGAGTCGCAAAGTGAAATACCACCCTTTATTTTCTTGATGCCTAACCCCGAGTAATCGGGGGACATTGTGTGGTGGGTAGTTTGACTGGGGTGGTCGCCTCCGAAAGTGTATCGGAGGCTTTCAAAGGTACCCTCAGTACGGTTGGTAATCGTACGTGGAGTGCAATAGCATAAGGGTGCTTGACAGTGAGACAGACAAGTCGAGCTGGCGCGAAAGCGGGATATAGTGATCCGGTGGTTCTGTATGGAAGGGCCATCGCTCAAAGGATAAAAGGTACTCTGGGGATAACAGGCTGATCTCCCCCAAGAGCTCATATCGACGGGGAGGTTTGGCACCTCGATGTCGGCTCGTCACATCCTGGGGCTGGAGAAGGTCCCAAGGGTTGGGCTGTTCGCCCATTAAAGTGGCACGCGAGCTGGGTTCAGAACGTCGTGAGACAGTTCGGTCCCTATCTGTGATGGGCGTAGGAAGTTTGAGAGGTTCTGACCTTAGTACGAGAGGACCGGGTTGGACCAACCGCTGGTGTACCGGTTGTCGTGTCAGCGGCACGGCCGGGTAGCTATGTTGGGACGGGATAAGCGCTGAAAGCATCTAAGCGCGAAACCTACCTCGAGATGAGACTTCCATTAAGGGACGTCAGAGACTATGACGTTGATAGGCTGCAGGTGTAAAGTCAGCAATGGCAAAGCCGAGCAGTACTAATTACCCAAACGCTTCAGAAACCGGTCTTTAAAGGCCGGGCTACAAGTGAACGATTTAGAAGAATACTCTTTCACCAGAAATGTCAAAGAAAATCAAGTGATGGACGGAAGGTTCGTCACAGGGGCGCAAGCCTCAGGAGCTTAAGGTGACTATAGCGGTGGGGACCACCTCTTCCCATTCCGAACAGAGAAGTTAAGACCACCCGCGCTGATGGTACTGGAGTAAAATCTGGGAGAGTAAGTCGTCGCCCTATTATCAATCAAAAGCCTCGTATGAAAGTACGGGGCTTTTGTATTTGCTGCAGTAGACTCTGCGGCGAAGTAAACGATGGCATGAACAAGTCAGGTGCGCCGCAGTGTCACTGCAGCAGAACTGCCATAAAGGTGTAAAATCCGGGAGTGTCGCACCGCTGGTGCTGAGATCGCTGTAGGGCCGATAATTCCGCATGACATGCCGCTCCGCTGGAGCTCGCCGAAACCTACGGTGCTGTTCTCTATACGGATGTCGCACCGCTGGTGCTAAATTCCATGCAACCTTCGCTATCTACATATCGCACCTCCGGTGCTGGGATCATTGGGTGGCAGCCGTACGCTGCATCACATGTCGCACCGCTGGAGCTCGGTGAACCAACGTCGCGATTATCTATACGCATGTCGCACCGCTGGTGCTGAGATCATTGGAGAGCAAATAACATTTCATCACATGCCGCTCCGATGAAGCTGATCACACCAACGATACCATACTACTCCTATCTACATCTCGCACCGCTGGTGCTGAGATCGCTGTAGGGCCGATAATTCCGCATGACATGCCGCTCCGATGGAGCTCGCTGAAACCTGCGCTGGGATAATCTACATGGATGTCGCACCGCTGGTGCTCTGGTGGGTCCGCCTCGCGTGACACTGCGGAGTAAACTCCGCATGAATGTGCAAGGTTTCGTGTTTCTATGTCACACCACCAGAAGGACTCGAATCACTCCGCGCTCGTGGCGGCGTTCAACTGCGCTTAACCCGCAGTGACAATCACAAACTGCGCAGGATCGAAGTGAACTTCTGCTATTTGTGCGACGTCATCGGTGCTGATGGATTCCAGTGAATGAATCAGTTGTTGAAAATAACCTGCAGGCAATCCTTCCAGATTCATCATCTTGATGCGCTCGGTGGCTGCGAAGACATTGCTTATGTCGTTCTGGAGACTGCCAATAAAGTGATTCCTGGCCGTAGTGAGTTCATCCTGCTCAATCTTTTGTAAGGCAACCATCTCCCGCTGAATCTCTGCAATGGCCAGATCCATCTGGGCTCTGTTGACATCAGCACCAATACTCATGGTGGACGCCAGTGCATGGTGCTGAATGGTTGAGTAGATGCCGTAGCTCAGCCCCTTTTCCTCGCGGATATTCTTCATCAACCTGGAGCCAAAGTAACCACCGAGTATGTGGTTGGTAAGCAGGATACCAGCATAATCCTTGTGCATACGATCCACGCCCAGTTTGCCCATACGGATGGAAGCCTGCAGGCTGTCTTTCCGGAGGATGTGCTGATGGGTGCCTGCCTGAATGGAGAATGAAGGATCTTTCCTCGGAGTCGTATTCGAACTGGTGAGCAGCTTTTGCAGGCTTTGCAGGTCATTGTCGTTGACGGAGCCCGCAACAAAAATCCGGTCCACCCCCCGATGCATTTGGTAGAAGCCACTGATTTGTGTGGGATCCAACCGATTGAGGTCCTCCAGTTGCACAGACGTTCCATACGGATGGTTTGGGAACAGCAACTTGCGCAAGCCGCGGGCAGCCAGAAACGCTGTCTTTTCCAGGTTGACTTGCAGATTCTGTGCGAAAATGTCCTTTGCGATGCGCCACTCCTCATCGGGAAAGGATGGCTGCTCCATCAACTCTTGCAGCAAGGGCAGCACCTCCTGGAGGTGTTGCGACAATGCATATAAATTGACATGCAAATAGTCAGAGCCAGTCTCAATGTCCAGGTGTGCACCGAAATGATCAAGATGGGATGCGATCTCGAGAGCGCTGTGGTACTTTGTCCCTTTGTCCAGCAATTGTCCTGCGAAGTGTGAAGCGCCGGTTACAGATTCGTATCGCTTGCCGGCGCTGAGAACCAATTCCACTTTGCACACCGGATGCTCGTTGGAGTGGATCACCCAGCCGCTGGCGGAGCCATTAGCACCGAACTGCACTGCCGAAGGCAGCTGAAAATCAAGTGTGCGTGTGAAGGGGGGCGCGACAGAACGGTCGAGCATGGCTTTCGTTAGTCTGCTACAGACTCCTCCTGCCGTGCCTTCTTGTCGATGTTCATCATCACAGTGAATCGGATGGTTTCGGCCAGTGCGTTCTCGCGCTTATTGGTAGGTACCATGTAAGCGGCGTCAAGCCCAAAGTCATTGTACCGGAAGCCAATACCTGCCGTGAGATATTTTCTGTTGCCCTTGTTCTGTGCTTCATAAAAATAACCCAGGCGCCCTGCGAAAATCTTGTTGTACCAATACTCTATGCCGGCGGATGTGGTGATTTCCTGAAACTCTTCTTTCAGCCCCCCTTGTGCGTCTGTGAAGGAGCCAAATACACCGCTGAAGAGTGGTTTGCCACGACCATTGGGAGGGCTGGGCACCATCAATTTGTTGAGGTCAAGGGCAAAAGTAAAACTGTTGAGTGCGTCAATTTCAATTTTGTAGGCGCCACCGATTCTGAGGTTGGTGGGAATGAAATCCTTGTTATTGGCATCCGAATAGGAAATCTTGCCGCCCAGGTTGGTGATGGCAGCACCCAGTGACAAAGAAGAATTGGAGCTCACCATGGGCTTGGTATAGTAAACGCCAAGGTCAACGGCTACAGAGGTGCCGGGCCGAGCATCCAATCCGCCGGAGGAAAGGTAGCCGGTCAGGTTGGAATGTATGTATCGGACCGCACCGCCGAGACTGAAGTGTTCGGTGAGCAACCGGGAATAAGCTACATCGAAAGAGAACTCACGGGGATTAAACCGGCCGTTGGGCTGATTGTCCGGCGTCCGGAAATCTACCTGGCCCATATCAAAATACTTGAGCGAGGCAGCCACTGTCTGCTCCCTGGAGATTTTGTAGAAACCAGTCAGGTAGAAGAGCTTCATGTCATTGATAATCTTCGCGAGCCAGGGGGTATAAGAGGCAGATCCGCCATAGCCTTTATCAATGAATGCAAGTTTGGCGGTATTCCAATACACCGAGTTGACATCTGCGGATGTGGCCACTCCAGCATCACCCATGCCTGCGGCACGGGAATCAGGAGTGATGTTCAAAAACGGGACAGCAGTCGTAATCACCCGCTGAGTGCTGTCCTGCCCGATCAGTCCCGGAACGGTAGAGGTGCCCTGGGCCATTGCAATGACCGGCGCGGTGAGAATGAGAACAAGGCAAATGCCCAGCAGCTTCATAGTGTCAATCAAAGGTTTAAAGATAATCAATCCAATAATACAAGTTTGGCAATTTTTCTGCTGGCAGATCCATCCTCCAATGAACGAATAGTCACTTGAATCAGGTATATCCCCGCCCTTAATTTACTTCCCTGAACATCTGTGCCATCCCATTCGGCCACTGGCTGCCTGAAAAGGGTGCTTTCCAGCTGAGAATCGAACGTTCGGATGAGCCGTCCGGCCATATCCGTAATCACGATCTGCGCCGAGAGTGAACTTCCCGCCTTGTTGTGGGTAAATTCTAACTGCACGGTGTTTTGAAAGGGATTTGGATAACCGTACCACTCCCCAAGCTCCAGGCCACCCCCTTCTGATACCATAAAGTGGATGGTTTCAGAGCGGCCATTGCCCGCGTTGTCCCATGCAAAAACTGTCAATTGATGGTTGCCGGCAGGGATCCCAATGAGACCGAACCGGATGGTGCCCGAGATGCCACTGACTGCCCCCACATAATGATTGCCAATGAAGAATGTGGAGTCGTTGTCGAGGATTGCCACCAGTTGTTGAGTGGGTTCGGTTCTGGAAATATTGACGCCCTGTGGATCTGCCAGTTGAACTATGAGGGTGGGGTGATCGTGGGTGAGCCCACCATCGATAAAGGTTGTGTCGTTGATGAAGAGTGCGATTGACGGGCCCTGCTTGTCTGGCATGGTAACAGGGGCTTTTCCGCCGATCCTGAGTGGTTGCGAAGTGCCCGCTGCTGTGCCGGCGCTCCCCTTAAAGTGAAAGGTGATTTTGCCATTGGTAATTGACTGCGAGATGGAACTGTTGCCATGGAAGGTTGCGGTGAACTGACCTTCATTCACTTCCGCCTGTCCCTGGTAGAGCAGGTCATCCCATTGATGGTACGCGAAAGGTGGATTTTCGTCGCCTCGGGTTTTGTATGATTGTGCCGCCCCATAGACGGTAAGTTCACCGATGCCGTTCAGATTTCCGACCACACCGTCGGGATCCACCACCATGCCGGAAATGGTGTACGTGGAAAGCGCCTTCAAAGTATCGGTTCCCTCTTCATTTGTAAGGGAAGTGAAGACAACGTCTCCCTCAGGCAACATCAGACGCATGGAAGGATCTCCCAGCAGGGAGAAATTTCTGTTGGCGACTCCATTGATGCTGTTGTTCTTGGTTTCCCGGAATATCTCCCCCAGCGTGCGATACCGTCGCCCGTTGAGAGTGAAAAGTGCCCTGTAGAAGGCGGTGTTCAGACTAAAATTGTCAAACGTATTGACTGGCCGGGCCGTTGTAACCAGCCCGATGGCGCCGTTGTGTTTCAGCAAGGCGAGGCGCTCAGCATAAGAGATGATCAACGGATCATCGTGCCGTCCGAATTCACATGTGGCGGTGACAAACAGGGGATAGCGAGTCTGATTTTTCAGTTGATCGAGGGTAAACAAATCGAACATACGCTCCTGCGTCCAGAGTTCTTCAGAGCCATGTCCGGTGAAATTGACCACTACTGCCCCTTCATTGATCTTTTGCACAAGTGTGTTGTGTGCCTCCGGAGATTGCTGGCCCGATGGACGTTCGATCTGATGGAACTGATCTACGTAGATTCTCTTTGCGTGCATCGCCGGGTGGCGGGCCTCCAGCGTGTCGGCGAGTTGATTCGCCTGCTTTTGGTGGATGTTGTTATCGCCGTCATCGGCGGCAAAGACAAATTCTCTCAGCCAACTTCCCCAGTTTTCGGGTTTGTCGTATTCGATCAGTTTATCTACCCAGGTCATGGCCTCCTCTTCTGTCCGCACGGAGAGCCTTCCAATTCCGATGTCAATGGTGCTGTGATCGGTGTAGGATTCAGTCCACGTACCCTCCAGGTCATCCATCATCACGAAGTAGTCGTCGGAGGCATAAGTCTCCAACGGACTCAGTGAATTGCGTGATTCATAGATCGGGAGATAGTTGGAATTGTTGAAGATCCGATCCTTGTAGTCGTAAGTACCACGGCCAAGCAACAGGACATTGGTCAGGTTTTTCGCACTCTTGAGGTACACTTGTCGTATAAAGTCTCTTATCGCGGTCACATCCTGGCGACCGCCTGAATACTCATTGTAAATCTCTTCGGTAGTGACCACCGCGGTTACCATTCCGTCATGGGTGGTTCGATGCTGCGCCAGGCGGTTCGCTGCAGTTTGAAAGGCAGGAGCCGTGATGATCAGCAGGTCCGCTTGTTCAATTGATCCAAGTTGCTGATTCAATACGGGGCCAATGGGCGTTGGCGTAATGACCCCTGTGGGCGAGAAGACCGCAAAGGTCCTCAATGTCTCTGTCGTTGCACTGAACGTCGCGGTGGTACCATTGAGACTGAAGGCCATAGAGACTGGGGCAAACGGATCCGTAACGTCCCAAACCTGGTCAGGGGTGGCCATGCCATTAATCTGAAAAGTGGAAGTGGACTGAGCCAGGCTTGTTGGTGCAGTAAACTGGGTGTAGTGCTCGTAGAGAGCCAACTTGCGTGGCACCGAGATCAGAAACCGATCGAGATAGCCCGTGCCCGTGCTGCGGTTGAATACATACTTGATCACCTGGTCTTTGACCTGCTCCCCCCTGACTGCAGTTGTATTTATCAGGAATGTGTCGGCCCTGTGAAGCCCTTTGATACCGTACTGGGTAACCGGCACAGCATTCAGGGATTGTTCTCCCACCAGATTTCCGTTCCAGTACACGCTGAAGCTTGCTGATTCACTGGATCGTGACATAACATCTGAGACCAACCGCGCAGTTCTACCTGGCAGAATACCCTCCATGCTAAACCCGACCGAGGCAGTGGTGGACGCATCAAACGCAACGCCGTACCATTGCCGCCCGGAATTCAGAATGTTGTATTTGTCCTGTTCGTACTGGACCAAGGCCATGTATTCATCAACCAGGGGGAAGGTACCCTGCGGCGGCGCATAGAGCGGAATCCTCTTGCCAACTGCATCACCTATGGTAAGGAAGTAGAAGTTTTCGTCGCTGTAGAGGTTATTCTCGTAGAACCAGCATGTAGCGTCAGTGTTGTAGGAATACCGATCCGGGCCCTGACCAAAGAAGAGGATATAATCACCAGCGTCAAATTTGCCATCGGATTCCCCGCTCACAAATATGCCGAGCTCCTGTAACCCGTTGGCGCGGGGTGCGAGATTAGATTGGGGGAGCATGCCCGTTGGAAATCCGTACAGTCGGATGTTTCGGGGGTCGATCTGGCCAGGATTCACACCCAGCTTTTGAAGCAGGGTGGCATCGATCTTGTAGATTCCATCACTGGCAACAGAAAGTTTGTGCCATGTGCCCGACTGGAGCACAGACGGCTGTGCATGGGTTCCATTGAATGCCACCATCGCCAGAAGCCAGCACCAGGCTGAAAAGTTATGGAGGACACGGAACATCAGAATCTCGGGATCAGGCTTTCGGTCTGAGTATCAACGAGAGAAGGATATAAATTAGTATGATTAATGGCAGGGCCGCTGCGTGCAGCCATGCAAGCAGTAATACCGAAATTGCCAGAAAGGTGAACCGCTCCCGGTTGTGTTGCCAGGAAAAGTCTTTGAATTTGAAGGCAAAAAAGCGAAACGGTGATACCAATAGGGCAGAAAAGATAAAGGTGATGACGACCAGCACGGGTGTGGTATAGATCCAGTCAAGTCCCAGCAGGGGGAGTGCGCTGATGAAAATGGTATTGGATGGCGTATTCAGGCCCTTGAATGTTTCCGTCTGGGTATCGTCAATATTAAAGATCGCAAGCCTGAGGGCAGAGAAGGCGGCAATCAGGAAGGCCATCCATGGCAACCAGCTGTTGGTGGTAGACGCCGTCATCAGGTGATACATCACGATGGACGGCAGCACGCCAAAGCTCACCACATCAGCCAGCGAATCAAGTTCTTTACCTATGGCGCTGGTAACTTTCAGCCAGCGTGCTGAAAACCCATCGAAGAAGTCAAACACGCAGGCAGCCCAAACAAACCAGGCTGTTGGAATTTCAGGATGGGTAAAACTGCAGACAATGCCGGCGCATCCGCACAACAGATTGCAGCACGTGAGGGTATTGGGAATGTAGCGTCGGATCATGAGCGGGTGGTAATGGCGCAATAGGGATTGGTGACCTTTTCGTATCCAATGGTGGTGGATGGTCCGTGCCCTGGGAAAACCGTCACTTCATCGGGTAGGGTAAATAACTTCTGATGGATACTTTCCAGCAGTGTTTCGTAATCTCCTCCTGGCAGGTCCGTCCGGCCTATGCTGTTGCGAAAGAGCACATCGCCGCCGATTACGCGTCGGCTTTCTGCGTGGAAGAAGGCAATGTGACCGGGAGCGTGCCCCGGTACAAACAAGACTTGCCAGGTTGTGTTTCCGACCGCAACGGGTTGATTCTCCTCAAGGAAATAGTCAGGTTCTGCGCCCTCATAGGCAGGGAACCCATAGTTGGAAGCGTAGGTTGAAACTGCGCGTAAGGTGCGCGCGTCTTCAGCGTGGATGCCCAACTTCACTCCGTATTCTTTCTTGACCCATGCGTTACCAAGCACATGATCGATGTGGCAATGGGTATTCAGGAGATGTGTGATGTGGAGTTCCTGCTGCCGGACGAACTGATGCAATTGTGCTCGTTCGGATGCATCATAGCATCCGGGGTCAACGATGGCTGCTGCACCAGTTTCATCCCACACGACATAGGTGTTTTCCTCAAAGGGGTTGAATGTGAATGATTTCAGCTGTAGCATCCCCAAAGGTAATTGATTTTTGGGGTGCTGTTTGGGTTACGGTCGTTTCAGGGCGCGCAGGATGCGTTTGATCAATCCCGGGCCTTCGTAAACAAAACCGGTATAGAGCTGCACCAGGTCGGCGCCGGCCCGGAGTCTGTCGACGGCATCCTGTTCATTCATGATGCCACCAGCTCCGATGATGGCAAAAGGTCTCGGAAGTCGCTGTCGGAGGTATTGAACAACTTCATTGGCACGATTGCGGAGCGGCGCGCCGCTGAGACCGCCTGCCCCGATCGCCGCGAGTGTGGAATCAGTCGTTGTGAGCCCGTCGCGCGAGATGGTGGTATTCGTGGCGATCACACCATCGGACTTTGTCGCTTGCAGGATTTCAACCACATCATCCAGTTGCTCGTTGGTGAGATCAGGAGCAATCTTCAGGAACACCGGTTTTTGCACTGGCTTGGATTTGCGCAGCGAAACGAGTTCCTGCAGAAGTTGGCGAAGCGGCTCTTTCTCCTGGAGTGCACGCAGTCCGGGAGTGTTGGGTGAACTCACGTTGACCACGAAGTAGTCGACGACCGGATAGAGAGATTCAAAGCACAACTGATAATCACGGTAGGCCTCCTCATTGGGTGTAACCTTGTTTTTTCCGATGTTTCCGCCAATCAGGACGGGAGAATTTCGTCTGCGCAAGCGGCTGACAGCTGCTTCGACGCCGCCGTTGTTGAAGCCCATCCTGTTGATGAGGGCTTTGTCCGCCGGAAGGCGAAACAGCCTCGGCAGTGGATTGCCCGGTTGGGCGCGTGGCGTGAGTGTACCGATCTCAATAAATCCAAATCCGAAAGCTGCGAGTTCATCAGTAAGCACAGCGTCCTTGTCAAATCCTGCCGCGAGACCAACGGGGTTCTCAAATCGGAGTCCTGCTACTGTGCGTACAAGGGCGGGGTCCTTGAAACAGAATAGCCATTGCCAAAGCCGAATCACTCCAGGAAGTTTGCCCAGTAGTTTGAGCGACCGGAACACCATGTGGTGGATGGTTTCCGGCGCAAAGAGAAAGAGCACCGGACGAATGAATGCATACATCTATTTCTTCTTTTTTCGGTTGCCCCCGAACTTCTTAAAGCCTCGCTCCACGATTTGTTCAATCAGCGATTCCCCCCGGTCGGGTGCAAAGTTGTAATTGGCGTTTACCCGCCAGACCATCAGGTTTCCGTTTGACTCATTCAGATCAATGACCAGATTGCCGCGCTGAAATTCACGAGACCAGACCCTGTTTGGATCCGAACCGGGCTGAAGTCCGAGGGGACCCAATGCCTGCACTTCATTCTGTTGAAAGGAACCAGCCACATAGGTCACAACGAGGTCGGCAGTATCAGATTGGCGCAAACCCTTGGAAGCGAGTTCAGCCTCAACAGCCTGTTGGATCCACTTCTTCATCACTTTGTCTTCAACCAGCTTTTGATCTGACGGTGTAATGATTTCACTGCCTCCGAAGCGGTAGGTGTGATACTTGCTGAAATCGCGGTTCTTGTCGAACTCCACCTTGATATCCTGGGCGTGGATATGGAAGGAGGTGATCAGCGCAAAAAGCAGCAGGAATCGCATACACCAAAGATACGGCTATTATCCACGGGGATGAAATTCTTTCACTACCTGTCGGAGGTAATCGCGATCGAGATGTGTATAGATTTCTGTGGTCGTGATCGACTCATGCCCCAACATTTCCTGCACTGCGCGCAAGTCGGCACCACCTTCGATGAGATGCGTGGCAAAACTATGTCTGAAAGTGTGCGGACTGATGCTCTTTTTAAGTCCAATGTGGTTTGCCAGCGATTTGATGATGAGAAAAATCATGACCCGTGAGAGTTTGGTGCCACGCCGGTTCAGAAACACATGGTTTTCGAACCCCTTCTTGATTGTCATCTGGTCTCGAACCTGGTCCAGGTAGATGCGCAGATATTTCATGGCGTCACGTCCTATGGGCACCAACCTTTCCTTGTTGCCCTTGCCTACCACCCGCAGGAAGCCGAGATCGAAGTACAGATTGGAGCGCTTGAGTTCTACCAACTCGGATACGCGAAGACCGGAACTGTACAGTACTTCCAGGATGGCGCGGTTGCGCTGGCCATCGGGTGCAGAGAGATCAATCGCTTCCAGCAGACGTACAATTTCTTCGTAGTCAAGTGTGTCTGGAAGTTTCCTGCCAAGTTTGGGGCCTTGCAGCAATGCTGTCGGATCATGTGTAATCAGATCCTCAAACTGCAGGTATTTGTAAAAACTCTTGATGCCCGATAGAATCCGCGCCTGGCTGAAAGCGCTCATACCGAGTTCGTGGATATACTGAATGAATTGCCGCAGATGGCTGGCTTTCACCGAAAGCGGGCTCAGGCCCCGGTGCCGCATGTCCAGAAACTGCGCCAGCTTTTGCACGTCTCGCACATAGGCTTCTACCGAATTGGCAGAAAGAGAACGCTCTACCCTAAGATAGCTTTCAAAGTGCCGTATGTGCAGGTCCCAATTCATCAAGCGTTGTGCTGATCTACTGTCAATGTGCAAAATCTTCAGTAATTTTCACTTTCAACGCAACCCACTCGCTCATGGCCAGGAAGATACAGATAATCAATGGTCCCAATCTCAATCTGTTGGGGAAGCGTGAGCCGGACGTGTACGGCTCACTGGACTTTGACACTTTCTTCACCAACCTGAAACGGAATTTTGAAGGGCTCGATCTTCATTACTTTCAGTCAAACGTGGAGGGGGAGTTGATCAACAAGATCCATGAAGTAGGTTTTGATTTCGATGGCATCATCCTTAACGCAGGGGCGTACACGCATACCAGTATAGCCATCCACGATGCCATTGGTGCAATCAAGGCACCGGTGGTTGAGGTTCACATTTCCAATGTCTATGCGCGGGAGGAGTTCAGACATACCAGTCTGATTACTTCCAAGTGCAAGGGTCTGATCACCGGCTTTGGACTGGAAGGGTATGCGCTTGCTTTGCTTTGGTTGATCAACCGGCCGGCCGACAAACAGGTTTGAGTTGTATGATTATTGGGGGAAGCGGGGTGAAAATGACCCTGGCTTGTCGGAAAACAGACCCCAAAGTCTCGCCTAAGGGCGCTTTTTTTGCCGTCTACATCGAATGTTGAAGTTTTTAAAGGTCGGTTCTTGTTAATTCTTTTTAATTATGTACACCTTTGTGTGCGCAGAATCCGTTTACATGAACCTGAGAAGCAACGTAGTGTTCAAGTATTTCGCCCTTTTTCTGTTCTCGATGGAGCTCTTTGCTCCATCGTTAATCGAAGCGGCAGAACTGCGTCCATCCTCCCAGAATGATTATGCCAGCATTCAGATTCATTCTGGTGTAACACCCATCATTTCTTTCTTTACTGAAACCGACAGCGAAGAGCGTGACAGTCATGAAGACGACGACTTCGCTCCTAACGCATTTCTTGGATTCCTGGGAGTTCCGACTTTTGAAGTTCTTCCCCTCATTCATCAGCTCCCTACCTATCGGGAGTATGCAGGCGATTCTGCGCCTGCACCGCTTTACAAGTTATACGGGGTCTATCTGATCTGACCTGATTCTTCCGGGCTCAACGAGCCTGTTCGCGCTTACGCCCACAGGCGCCCTCGCATTCCGCTGTACTGATCGCAATTACTCGCTTTACCTGTCGCCGCACAGGTCTGGAGCGTGTTCGCTTAAACTTTTTATTACAAGAATGAAAACTGATTTCTCCCATTTTGATGAGCATGAAGTACTGCACGAGTTGAAGCACTACCTCCCGGCACAGGCTTCTCTCAAGGACTTCATTCACCACAACACGCTCCACGCGTTTCAGAAGGAGAAGTTCCACGGCGCCATCCGCCGCGCATCTGAAATGCTGGGGTACAAAGTCTCATTGAAACTGGAAGAGTTCAGGGACCTCTACGCCACAGGAAAAATACGTCCTGCAATCCTGGAGCGGATCATCGCAGAGCGAAAAGGTGTCGACGGGCTGGAGGAGTGGAAGGCCAGGGTCCTGACGGCCAGTTTTGATACTGACCCATCCCCGCGCATTGGTCAGCTAAGAGCCAATTGGAAACGACTCTACAAGATTGACCTCGACTCCCTGGTTCACCCCACGCTGTTCAGGGTCATCTGCAGTTATCTGGATCAGGGTATTGCCATGTGGCGTTTCCCCGTGTGGGACAAGGGTTTCCTGAGTTCCATGATGGAACTGGAGCGCAAGAGTCTCACGAGTTTCTTCCGCACGGAGCGGGCCAGAAACCTGCTGATCTCCGGCAATTTTTCTATCGAGGAACTGCTCGATATTCTGATCGGAGACAAATCATTATATGCCCAATACCTGTTCGATCAGCAGTTTGCTCATCAGGGTTGGTCGGGTATGGTATCTGTGGTGGAAGATCAACCTGAAACCTTGCTGGATCGAAGGAACATCACGTTGCGGGAGCTCATCATTTTTGAATTGCTGCTGGAGATCGATGCGTTGATATTTCAATTTGGGGACCGTTGGGAGCCACTCAACAAGAGGCTGCGCGAGCGGCCGGTAAACTTATTTGACGAAGTGCCAAAGACCTCGCTTCACGAGGTGCTGACGATCTGGCAGGAGGCTTATGAGTGGTCGTACTATGACGAGGTGCTGGCTGGTGTGAAATCCAGGGATGTGAAGGATGCCGGCAAGTCTCCTAGTTTTCAGGGTCTGTTTTGTATTGACGACCGCGAATGCTCACTGCGCCGGTACCTGGAAAAATTTGATCCAGCCTGCGAAACATTTGGTACGCCCGGATTCTTCAGTGTTGAATTCTATTTCCAGCCCGAGAACGGAAAATTCTACACCAAAGTCTGCCCGGCGCCGGTGACGCCCAGGTATCTCATCAAGGAAACCGGCTCTACTGCCGTCCGTGAAACCGATGCGCACTTCACCAAGCATAGTCACACCTTGTTCCGTGGCTGGCTGATTTCGCAAACACTGGGATTTTGGGCAGCACTCAAATTGTTCATCAACATTTTCAGGCCCACCATGAGTCCTGCCACGGCAAGCTCGTTCAGACACATGGACCACAAGGCTACACTCACCATTGAGAATCGGCATCCCGATGACAAGGAGAATGGATTGCAGATCGGGTTCACAGTGGCTGAGATGGCCCAGCGGGTGGAGGGCCTGTTAATGAGTATTGGGCTTGTTCGGAATTTTGCTCCTGTGGTCTACCTCGTGGGGCATGGATCTTCGAGCGTCAACAATCCGCATTACGCGGCTTACGACTGTGGTGCCTGTTCGGGCCGCCCTGGTTCTGTGAACGCACGGGTGATGTGCTATATGGCGAACCACGCTGAGGTGAGGAAGATTCTTGCCGCCAAAGGCATCCATATCCCGGAAACCACACAGTTCCTCGGCGGGCTGCATGACACCACACGCGACGAGATTCAGTTCTTCGATGTTTCATCGCTCACTGCCGCCAACGCTGCAGTTCACCGCCATGTGGAGAGTGTTTTTGCCAAGGCACTTGATTTCAATGCGAAGGAAAGATCGCGCAGGTTTGTGTCTGTTAACACACATCGCAACCCGGACAAGGTGCATGAAGAAGTCCGACTTCGCTCTGTGTCTTTATTCGAGCCACGTCCGGAGCTCAATCACGCAACCAATGCACTTTGTGTTGTGGGGCGTCGCGGGCTCACCCGGGACCTCTTCCTCGACCGGCGGGCGTTCATGAATTCCTATGACTACCGGATCGATCCGGAGGGCAAGTATCTCCTGAACATTCTGAGACCTGCAGCTCCGGTTTGTGGTGGTATCAACCTGGAGTATTTCTTCTCACGTGTGGATAACAAGAAACTCGGCGCCGGTACCAAACTGCCTCACAATGTGATGGGACTCTTTGGTGTTGCCAATGGCATCGATGGCGATTTGCGCCCCGGATTGCCCAGTCAGATGATTGAGGTTCATGATCCGGTCCGGCTGCTCATCATTGTGGAACACTTTCCGAATGTGGTGGTGGAAACAATACAGCGATCGCCAGAAACCTATGAATGGTTCATCAACGAATGGGTGCATCTCGCCATTGTAAATCCTGAGACTCATGAATTGTCCGTTTTTCGCGATGGTCGAGCAGTCCCCTACAAGACAATTACGCCACGGATCAATCATCACGATGATGTAAGCGCACTGGTAGAAACTTCGGAAGACAATCTTCCGGTTTATGAATTGAACTAAGCTGCAAGAGACATGACGCTCAAAACCGTACTCGAACTCTTTATACTACTTCCCCTTCTCGGATTCCTGGTCAGCCTGGTTCTGCCTAAGAAGAATGAAGACCTGATTTCCTGGTGGTCTTTCCTTTCGGTGGGTGTGCACATGCTGTTTGTGCAAGTCTTCTTTGTGTATTGGATCTTCAATGGCGCCGAATCTTTCAATCGGCCCGACCTGTTGATTCTGGAGACAGCAGACTATCAGTTCTTTCTGGATTTCTTCTATGACCGCGTTACGGCTGCTTACCTGCTCGTTGGTTCATTTCTGACTTTTCTGGTCACAATGTATAGCCGCTACTACATGCACAGGGAGGGTGGCTATCGCAGGTTCTTCAATACGGTCTTGTTTTTCTACGTTGGCTATAACCTGGTTGTACTGGCGGGCAACCTGGAGACCATGTTCATGGGATGGGAAGTCCTTGGGATCTCGTCTTTTCTGCTCATTGCTTTCTACCGTGACCGGTACTTGCCTGTAAAAAATGCGGTAAAGATCTTTTCGATTTATCGTATTGGCGATGTGGGTCTGATCCTGGCGATGTGGATGAGTCATCACCTGTGGCACGAAAACATCACCTTTATCAAACTGCACAACGCCGAATTGGTGCACGAACACCTTCAGATGCATACGTGGACAGGTGTGGCAATCAGTGTCTTCTTCCTGATTGCTGCCGCTGCGAAATCTGCACAACTGCCGTTCTCCTCATGGCTCCCAAGAGCAATGGAAGGGCCTACACCTTCCAGCGCAATCTTCTATGGATCATTGTCGGTGCACATGGGTGCTTTTGTCATGCTCAGGACCTTTCCTTTCTGGGAAAACCAACTGTCAGTACGTATTCTGATCTTATTGATGGGTCTGGCCACAGCGTTGATTGCAACGGGCATCGCCCGGGTACAATCCTCCATCAAGAGCCAGATAGCCTACGCCTCGATTGCCCAGATCGGCCTCATCTTTATGGAGATAGCGGCAGGTTTTGAGTTGCTCGCACTCATCCACTTTGCTGGCAATGCCTTCCTGCGCACATACCAGTTGCTCGTGTCGCCATCGGTGGTCAGCTATCTCATCCGTGAGCAGTTCTACAACTTCCAACCACGCCCGGGCACGGTGGAAGACACCTGGCCCAAGAAACTCGAGTATTCTCTCTACCTGCTGTGTATTAAGGAATGGAACCTTGACTCCATGCTCTATCGGTTCTTCTGGAACCCGATGAAAATGCTTGGCCGGAAAATC
>JAIBBB010000026.1 GCA_019694905.1 Cyclobacteriaceae bacterium | reverse complement strand
GTACGGTAAATCCAGCAGCCGGTCAAGCCAGCGGAAGGACTCAAACATGAAATAGCCGGTGGCTACGAGCGGCACGATGAACAACGTGCCACTGAAAAAATACCGAATGACTCTTCTAACGAAGGATCGCATGGGGTGTTGGGTTAGGGTATTAAAACAGAAAAGCCCCGGAGTCCAGGGCTTTTCAATTATTCTTGTCGATGCATTACAGCGAGAAGCCCAGGAAACTCAGGAAGCCGAGCGACATCAGTCCGACGAGCAGGAACGTGATGCCAAGGCCTTTGAGCGGACCTGGAACATTCGAATACTTCATCTTTTCGCGCACACCGGCGAGTGCCACGATCGCAAGCATCCAGCCAATGCCGGAACCAATGCCAAACACGGTAGCTTCACCGAGGTTGTAAGGACGACCGACCATAAAGAGGGCGGCACCCAACACGGAGCAGTTCACAGCGATCAGTGGCAGGAAGATACCCAGTGTGCCGTAGAGCGCGGGCGACAACTTCTCCACAGCCATTTCTGTCAGCTGCACAATGGCAGAAATAACAGAGATGAATACAATGAACTGCAGGAAGTTAAGGTCTACGTTCTGGAGCGAAGGATGGATCCATCCCAGCGAGCCCGGAATCAGGATATAGTTCTGAATAAGCCAGTTGATCGGCACAGTCACACCGAGTACAAATACAACGGCGATGCCGAGACCGAAAGCAGTCTTCACTTTCTTGGAGATGGCGAGGAACGAGCACATACCCAGAAAGTAGGCGAAGATCATGTTGTCGATGAAGATCGACCGGATACCAATATTGATCAGATTTTCCATGTGCAATACCTGTTAATGAGATTCGCGATAGCCGTTAATGGAGCGCTGCACCCAGATGATCACACCGAGGAGGATACATGCACCAGCAGGGAGCAGCATCAGGCCGTTGCCCTGGTAGTGCAGGCCCATCGATTCCCACACTTTGAATCCAAAGAGGGAACCTGCGCCGAACAATTCGCGAACGAAAGCGAGTGTCATCAGGATAAGGCCGTAGCCCACGCCGTTCCCGATTCCATCGATGAACGAAGGCCAGGGTTTATTGCCCATGGCAAACGCCTCGAGGCGGCCCATCACGATACAGTTGGTGATGATCAATCCCACGAATACTGAAAGCTGCTTGGAAACATCATACACATACGCTTTCAGAATCTGGTCGACCAGGATTACCCACAGCGACACAATGGCCAGTTGCACGATGATCCGGATACGCGAAGGGATGGTGTTGCGCAGCGCGGAAATCACCACGTTGGAGCACGCCGTCACGATCGTCAGACCGATAGACATCACGAACGCCGGCTTCATCTGCGTAGTCACTGCGAGCGACGAGCACACGCCCAGCACCTGCACGGTCACCGGGTTGTCGATGTCGAGCGGGTTCGTGAACAACTTCTTGTTCTTCTTGGAAAAGAGCGGTTCCGCTTTCTCCACTTTTACTTCAGCCACTTCTGCGCTCATATCACGTTAGTTTGATGCTGTTTGGTTCTTGGTCAGATAGTTCTTGTAACAAGCGAAGTAGTCCTTCAGCATGTTGTTGACGCCTTTGCCCGTCAGCGTTGCTCCGGACATGCCGTCTACGCTGTGCGCGTCGTTGCTGTAATCTTTGCCTTCGCCCTTTTGCATAACAACAGAAACAACTTCTCCGTTCTCAAATACCTTTTTTCCCTTGTAACGGCCCTGAACGGTGCCATCGGACTCAATCCGGGCACCCAGACCCGGTGTTTCGCCAGCATGTTGAAATTTCACACCCTGGATGGTATTCAGGTCGGCGGTAAGTGCTACATAGCCCCAGATATTGTTCCAGAGACCGTAACCATAGACGGGGAGGGATACAAATTCAATTTTTCCGGAATCGCTGCGGAATTCGTAGATCGGGAGCAGGCGCTCTTCACGGGGCTTCTTGTATTCGGAGGCCACTGCCACATCTTTGGCGAGCATGCCCTCCTTCACGTTACCCTGGAAGTCAATCACGAAGGCCTTCACACGCTTGTTGTAAATCTCTTCGATGTTGTCTCCCTCCTTCAACTCCATCACTGTCGACAGGATGTTTTTTTTCTGCTCAAGCTCAATGTTGGCTTGCTGCTTGTCCTTGAGGCCCTCAGCGGCCAGCGCAAGCAATCCGCCGCAGACGATCGTCAGCACAGCGGAGTAGATAATGATGTAAGAATTAGACTGTCGCACGTTGCATTCTCCGTTTTTTGTTGGCACTCACTACAAAATAGTCAATCAGGGGTGCGAAGACGTTCATCAGCAGGATCGCCAGCATGATGCCTTCAGGATAGGCCGGATTGAATACCCGGATCATCACAGTGAACACCCCGATCATAAAACCATAAATCCATTTGCCGGTCTCCGTCTGGGAGGCGGTCACAGGATCAGTTGCCATGAACACGGCGCCGAAAGCAAGACCACCCATCACCAGGTGATAGTGGGCAGGGAGTTGCATGAAGGCATTGCCGCCAAGTGCATTCAATAGCAGGCCCATGGCATAGGCACCGCCGAATGTGCTGAGGATGATCTTCCAGCTTCCCACCCCTGTCATAACCAGGATGGCAGCGCCGATCAGGCACATCAAAGTAGAAGTTTCGCCAATGCAACCAGGCATGGTGCCCAGGAACATGCTCTTGAAACTATAGATGCCTTCCGCCCAGCCACTGCCGAAGCTGGTGAGCTCCGCTACGGCGCTTGCTTGTGTTGAGATTGCGTTGGCGCTGATGGCGAGCGGTGTGGCACCTGAATACCCGGCCACTGTCTGGGCACCATCGCCGAGGTAAGTCCAGACTTCACCAGAAATATTGGAAGGATAGGCGAAGTACAGGAAGGCGCGGGCTGTAAGGGCCACGTTCACCACGTTCATGCCGGTACCTCCAAAAGCTTCTTTACCAATCACAACAGCAAAGGCTGTTGCGAGAGCCACCTGCCAGAGGGGAATATCCGGAGGCATCACCAGCGGAATCAGCATACCCGTTACAAGGAATCCTTCATTCACAGGGTGGCGGCGAAGTGTGGAGAAGATGAATTCAATACCCAGACCTACTCCATAAGAGACGATGATTACTGGTACTACCTGCTTGAGCCCGATGAGGAACTTGGCGCCATCCGTAGCGGCTTGTCCGATGGCCAGAAAATGCTGGTGCCCCACGTTCCACATGCCAAAGAGCAGGCAGGGAACCATGGCGATGATCACAGTCATCATCATGCGCTTGAGGTCCACGGCGTCGCGGACCTGCACACCTTTGGAGCCGGTGGTTGTATTCGGCGTAAAGAGGAACGTGTCAAACGCCTCGAACGCGTAGTAGTATTTCTCCCACTTCCCGCCCTTTTCGAAATGGTGTTTTGCTTTATCGAGCTGGTTTCTCAAAAACTTCATTTGCTCCGTTAGATTAACTGGTCCTGATCAATTCAATACCCTCACGCAGAATCTCCTGCACATTGTGCTTGGATACATCGACAAATTCGCAAAGCGCGAGGTCCTCCTCAATGACTTCATAGATGCCGAGGGCTTCCATCTCGTCGATGTCTTCCGCCAGGATGCTCTTCAGCAATTGCGTAGGAAGCACATCCATCGGCGTCACTTGTTCGAACACACCTGTTTGCACAAATGCGCGGTGCTCACCATTAGTGTTGGTATTGAGCACGCGCTCCTTGCCAAAGGAGAGGAACGAGAGCAATCCGAACGCACGAGAAAAACTGAGTTTAGATGTTGTCGGTTTGATCCAGCCAAGGAAGTCGTACTGATCACCTTCGGGGATCACCGTCAACTGCTGGTCAAAGAAACCGAGATGACCGTCGGCGGCAATCTGGGTTCCGGTAAGCACGTTGCCGGAAATGTACCGCACATGCTCACCCTGCACGTTGCCTGCTACCAGTTTCTTGATAGAGGCACCGGTCACGGTCTTATAATACTGGGGATTCTTTACTTCAGAACCAACAACGGCCACGATGCGGCTGGCATCATAGGTGCCGGTCTGGAAAAGCTTGCCGATCTGGATGACGCCAGCCGGAGCGATGGTCCAGACAACATCTCCTTTGTTAATGGGGTCGATATGGTGGATCTGCACACCCACACAACCTGCGGGATGCTTGCCACTGAATTTGTTTACTTCCACGCCCTTCGACTGGGAAAACACCGTTGACACTTCACTGGTCGTGTGTACGTTCAGATTGACTGCCCCGGGCGTCAGTCTTTTGAGCACGTCGAGACCAATCTGGAAGAACTGGTCCTGGCCGCGGAAAAGCACGCTGTAGTCCGGCGCCAATGGCCCGGTATCAAATGCCGAAATATGAATCGCTTTGGGTGTGGCCGTCGGATCGGCAATGGTGCCGAACGGACGTTGCACGAGATTCACCCACACGCCCGACTTGAGCAGTTGGTCCTTGATGGACTCAACCGGAAGATTGGCGATGTCCGACACAGAGTGACGACCGAAAGATTCGTATTCATTCTTGCGGTCGGCGAGGATCTTCACTTCGATGAGTTTGCGCTTGTCGCCGCGCTTCACCTCCACGACCTCACCGCTCACCGGTGAAGTAAACTGGATGGATTCAAATTTCTTGTCGTGAAACAGCGGTGAGCCGGCTTTCACCGCATCTCCTTCTTTCACCACCACCTTGGGCATGTAGAGCCCATGAAAATCTGCCGGTTTGATACTGACGGTTTCTGCGGGGTCAGCCTCTACCACTTTAGCGGTCGCCTTGCCAGCCAGACTGATGTTAAATCCCTTCTTGAGACGGATAAATTTGCCCATGTGTTTATATAGAGTAGCAGGTACGTTTAGGCCGCGACAAAATTAGTAATTAATCGCACCCCACAAGCGCCGGAAAATGATTTTTGAGGGATTTTGGCCAACGGTTCAATAGCGCTTTATGCAGCCACACTTGACCGCCGAAAGGCCGCTTTAAGGCGGGCAGTTGCCGGTGCGTGCGATGGCGTCAGTGTAACCCAGCGACAAGGCCTTCTTGAAGTCGGCGCAGGCGAGCGTTCCTTTGCCCATTCGTTCGTACAGAATACCGCGATTGAAATAGGCTTCACCCGAGGTAGAGTCCACGCCCAACGCCCGGTTGTAGTCATCCAGTGCGGCCTTTTGATTTCCATCTTCATCATATGCATTGCCGCGCAGCACGTATGCCCTCACCCGAAGCGGGTCGCGCAAAATTGTATTCGAAAAGTCTGCTATGGCCGATTTCATGTCGTTGAGGTTGTAGTAAGCAATGCCGCGATACATCGTGTAATACGGCTCATTGGGACGCAGCCGGAGTGCCTCTGTATAATGGGCAATGGCTTGCTCATAGCGCGGCATTCGGGCATAACAGCGCCCCAGGCCAAAGTGCGCACCCGCCAGTGTGGAATCCAGCGCCAACGCCTTTTCGTAATCAGCCTGTGCGCCTTCCGGGTTGCGATCCAGCCTTGCATCGCCCCGGTACCACCACGCACGTGCCATGTCAGGGTCCAGCGCAATAGCACTGGTGAAATCCCTCTCCGCCTGTTCCAGGCTATCAAGCTCAAAGAACGAGTCGCCGCGGTTGAAGAACACAGTCGCATCTTTATCGCCAAGCCTGATCACCTGCGTGTAGTCGGAGACGGCCCTGGCATATTCGCCCAGGTTGTGCAATGCACTGCCCCGGTTCAGGTAGGCGTCAATAAAGTCCGGGTCCTGCTGTACAACAGTGTCAAACTCAGCAATGGCCCCGCGATAATCCCTGGTATTGAAACGGTCGATGCCGCGGTGATAGTGCTCATCGGCCGAAATGCCACAACCCGTCAGCAGGCAAACCAAACCGGGTATCAACATTGAAAAAAATCTCTTCCGCATTGTGACGATCGTTGGGATAATGAATTCCTTTGATCCGAAGCAATTTACACAAACCATGGAGGTAGCAGAAGAGGTGGCAAGGCTATATGGCAACCGGACCCGGATCCGGGTCTGCGGCCTTTGCTACGACCGGGACCGGCTCCTGCTGGTCAGCCACCGGGGTCTCGGTGCCGCCTCCTTCTGGGCCCCGCCGGGCGGCGGTATCGAATTCGGGTCAAGCGCCGCTGAAAACCTCCGCCGGGAATTCCGGGAAGAGACCGGGCTTGATGTTACAGTGGGTGGGTTCCTCTTCGTCTGCGAATACCTTCACCCCCCGCTTCATGGTGTGGAGTTGTTCTATCACGTGCAGCCCACCGGCGGCCAGCTCCGCACCGGCCACGATCCGGAAATGGAGGCAGGCCGGCAGATTATTCACGAAGTGCGCTATTGCACCACAGCAGAACTGGAGCAACTACCGCCGGAAGAACTCCATGGCATCCTTCGGCTGGAAAGGGATGCCTTGAAAATCAGGAATTTGCGAGGGTATTTCCTGCTGGAGTGAAAATTAAAATCAAATTCATAGGATGCGCAAAACAATCTAAAATAGTATAATTGCAAGCTAAACCTGAACCACGATGACGCTCTCGAGAATTCTTACGTATGTTTTCATGGCTGGCAGCCTTTACCTGGCCTACTTCCTCTACAATGGTGTACAGTCAGTCATTGACGAGAAAGAATCCATCAGTACCAAAGAGGCAGCCCTGATCGAGCGCCTGCGCCTGATCCGCGAAGCCGAAATAGTATTCCAGGAACAATTTGGTCGCTATACTGCCAATTTTGACTCACTGGCCACCTTCATTGAAACAGGCCGTGTGCCGATCATCGAGCGCCGTGAAGAAATCAAACAAAAAGCCTACGGCGGTGAAGAAGTAATCCTGCACATCGACACGCTGGGATACATCCCTGCCAAGGAGCGCATTTTCAAAAAGACCTATAACGTGAACGCCGCCGATAATGGTATCTTCCAGGGTTTCAAAGTGAAAGTTGGTGACGTGGTTTTGACCAACCAGAAGGCTTATGGCCTGAAGATTGGTGACCAGATAAAAGAGCCTGGCTTCATCGACAATGGTACTGTAGAACGTCTGTCCGATGTGAAAGTAGGTGACGAAATCACCAAAGGCCAGAACCTGGTTACGCTCTGGGAATACCAGTTCAATCCGAACGTTGACTTCAAGAAGATCGGTTTCCTCCCCTATGATGAAACCAAGAAACTGGACGTTTATGTGGGTACCGTTGACAAGGGCGGACTCAAAGTTGACGTTATCGAAGTGAAAGACCCTGCTCCTGTGAACCCTGCCCGTAAGGAGTCCAATGATGCAAAGGCCCGCAAGCCCCTTCGTTTTGGTTCCAGACTGGATGTGTCCACGGCCGGAAACTGGGAATAAACTCACCTGCGCTTGACCTCGTCTGCTACCAAGTACAAGCTGATCAAGAAGATCAAGGACGAGAAATTCGACGCAGAGAAGATCGGACAATACTCCCTGCTGGTTCAGTTGGGTGTAAGAGATACACAGGTTGCTGTCCTCGACGACGGCAACCTTGTTTTTTTTGAGGACTTCGTGCTGGGCGAGGTGCGTGACAGTCAGGAATGGCTGGAAGTGCTACAGGAATTATTCGATGCCCACGAAGTGCTCAACGCTGGTTATTGGAAGCGTGTCAAGATCAGCCTGAAGAACAACAAGTACACGCAGGTTCCCGAAGCCCTGTTTCTGGAATCCGCACGGCATGAGTACCTGGCTGTTACCTGCCGGGTCAATCCGGAAGAGGAAGTGGTTCTACATTGTACCAATTCCGACCTGGAATCCATTACCATCTTCGCCATGCCGGTCTTTGTATACGAATGGCTGGGCACCATCTACCGCAACAGCCATCTCACGTTCCATCACCAGGCTGCATCCCTCATTGCCGGAGTCCGCGAAATCGCTGCCAAAGACAAACAGCCACCGCTGTTTATCTATGTGGACCGGTTCAAACTGCACGTCCTGTTTTTTCAGGATGGGCGGCTCGTGTACTATAACCAGTTTCTCATCAAGCAGTTTGCAGACTACGTCCGGTACATCATGCTGGTGATGAAATCAATGAATATGGACCAGCAGACGAGCAAGGTGGTACTGTGGGGCTATATCGGCAAAAATTCGCCCCACTACGTGGAATTCGCCCGCTATGTGCGCAATGTGGTATTTGGCGAACGTCCCCGACATATACAATTCAGTTACTTCTTTGACGAGTTGCAGGAGCATCATTTCTTCGACCTGTACTCAATGAACCTGCTGGACTAAACTCCGGTCTATGAAACGGATTGCACTTTTCCCCGGGTCATTTGATCCTTTCACCAAGGGGCATGAGGACATCGTCCTTCGGGGCCTCAAAGTATTTGATGAGGTGATTGTGGCAATCGGCTACAATTCCGGCAAAAGCAACCGATATTTCGAAGTGGACATGATGGTCAGCCGCATCCGCGAGACCTTCAAGGCATACCCTCAGATCAGTGTACTTACTTATGCAGAACTGACGGCTGAATTTGCACGCAAGCATGATGCTGGTTTCCTGCTGCGCGGACTGCGCAATACCACCGATTTCGAATACGAGAACAGCATTGCCCAGGTCAACCGCTATCTCAATCTGGAACTGGAATCTGTATTTCTGATTACCTCGCCGCAATTTGCATCGATCAGCTCAAGCCTCATCCGCGAGGTGCATCGCTATGGCGGGGATGTATCGCCACTGCTTCCGTACAAACTGTAAGGGTCAGGTCATTCGCGGTTGCGAACGCTCTCCTTTTCTTCCTTGCGATAATAACGCTCCAGAACGAACCGGATGGACCGGTAGGAGTTTTCAAGGGCGTGGTAGACTTCCTTCTGCGTCATCCAGCGCGCCTCTTCAATGTCTTCCGCTGCGTCCGGCTTCATCTTGCTGTCATCTACCAACTCCATGAGATACCAGCGCGTCTTCTTGAGCATCGCGTTCTTGTTCATGGTGTAGGTATGCCAGGTCGTGCAGATGCGGGCGCCTACCTTCACTTCAATGTTGCATTCCTCATTGATCTCCCGGTTCGCGGTCTCTTTGTAGCGCTCCCCGGTCTCTTTCTTGCCTTTGGGCAAATCCCATTTCTTCATCCTGTAAATCATCAGGAACTTGTCCTTCTTACGGACAAGGCCACCGGCGGCTTTGATGATTTTGAATTTCTGCCTGAGGTAGTCCATCAACGCATCATAATCTTCGAGCGTGATGTCGAGGGACAAGAGGTTGGTAGGAACTTTGGAATTGATGAGGTCAAGCACCACATCGAGGTGCTCGATGGTGGCCCTGTTGACCCAAACGTGGTGAATCAGCTTCGCTTTTGTAATCGGTTCTTTGCGCGCATCAACAACGTGATTGATGTGCCCCGCATCCGGGCTCTTTCCAGGCTTCAGGATGCGGACAGGAATGTCGTTGACAAATAGATTCATACCCGCAGCATGAGTGCAAAAACACAAATAATTTGGAATGACACAAATAGAATTTGGTGTTTTTTAGCCATAACTTGTACACCATGAGTGTCGTCATCGTGAATCCCAAAACGGCAGCCGCCGTCGCATCTTCATTGCTGGAAATTGGTGCCATCAAACTGTCACATCAGAAGCCTTTCACCTGGAGCAGCGGATGGAAATCACCAGTGTATTGTGACAATCGGTTGTCGCTCTCCTACCCTCGGGTGCGCGATTTCATCCGGGATGCACTCACCGCCACCGTACGTCAGCATTTTGCGGACGCCCAGTACATTGCAGGCGTCGCTACCGCGGGTGTGCCTCAGGGTGCGTTGGTGGCTGACCAATTGTCTCTTCCCTACGTGTATGTGCGGCCGAAGCCCAAAGACCATGGGATGGAGAATCTGATTGAGGGAAAGGTGGACCCGGGCAAAAAGGTTGTGCTCGTGGAAGACCTCATCTCCACCGGCGGCAGTTCCATCAAGGCAGCTCAGGCCTTGCGGGATGCTAAATTTGAAGTCATTGGCATGGTTGCCATCTTCACCTACGGCTTTGACACGGCCACAACCAACTTTGAAGCGGCAAAAATCCCGCTGATCTGCCTTTCAGATTTTAACAGCCTCCTTCCGGAAGCCATCAAGCAGAATTTCATGAGTGAGGCTGACCTCACCTACGTACAAAATTGGCGGAAGGATCCGGCCAACTGGAAATAATCAACGCGTCATCTGACCCAACTGGCCGTTGCGCACGTACCACCAGGTATCTGTCTGTGCAGGCCAATGAGGAAGCGTGAACGCTTTGGTGCCAGTCTTGCTTCCGGCCACCTTCCAAACTCTGATGGCCTTGCCTCCGGCATCCCAGGAAAGCGGAACTCCCTTTTCACATTTTTCAGGTACCGTAGTTGCTTCGAGAAAATAGGCATCACTTGAGCCGTACACTGACATGGAGCCATGCTCATCAATGCAAACGGCAGTCTTTTCATTCACTGCGATCCCTCGGGGGTTGCGAATGCCGAAATCGTTGATCATGCGCGCCAACAGCGCGACATGCCTGCCCTGACGCGACCGCTGCGCGTAGTGCTGATCGGTGAGTGTCCCCTCAAGCCCCGGGATGCGGAGAAAGCTCTTTGACAAACTCACATGCACATGAAATGGATCGTTCAGCAACTCGTCCGATGTGGCCGTTCCTTGCCGCGCATCAAAGACAATTTCACTCATCACGGCGCATCCGGCACTGGTGCCCCCTACCGGCACCATCTTTACATGTATCAGGTAATCCAGTGCCCGTGAGACTTCTGTATCGGCCCAGAAATTGACGTAGTTTCCCTGATCACCACCAGCGATAAACAGCGCTTCGGCCTGGCGAATCCGATCGCCCGTAGTTTTCAAATTGGCTTTGTCACGTGAGTTGATCAACAAGGTCTCCACAGAGTTGACGCCGCCGAAGTCATAAACATACTGATTGTAGCCCGTTGACCCTCCTGCGCGGATAATGACAAAGTCACCACCGCCGGATCGGTCAATCATCCAGCGAAAAGCTTCATCGACGTCCGTATTGCCACCCATCAGTACGGCACCATAGCGAGTAGGTGTGTTCACATCGGCGCTGTCGCCCACAATGCCTATGCCGGTGTATTGCGCCTGCGCAGCGAGCACACAAACCATCAGCGCAGCCAGTATTAGACTTCTCATTTCAGTTCAAGTTCTACAACGGTATCAATCGTATCCCGCTTGCCTGCAGGCACCGACAGCGATACACCAAAGTCATTCTCGGTGAAGCGAATGGCCGACCGGTCTGTGAACAATCGCGCGGCCACAACCTTTTTGCCCAGCTTCGGCAACGTCAGGGTCTCGTCCTGCCAGTCGAGGATGTGTACATAAACCTTGTTGCCCTTCTGCGTGGTAACGCCCCAGTTGCGTGCAGTGAGCGGCCCGCCGCGGGTACCGCGGATGGATTCACCATAAGTCTTCATCCAGTCGCCCATTTGCTTCAGCAGTTCCACGTGTTCAGTCTGGATTTTACCATTGGGCATCGGCCCCACATTCAACAGAAAATTTGAACCATAACCCGCCGACTTGACCAGGTACTGAATCAGGTCGCGCAGACTCTTGTTGCGGCCGTCCTGCAAACTGAAACCCCAGCTGTTGTTGATCGTTTCGCAGGTCTCTTTGGGCAGGTCACCCACTTTTTGCGCTGGTGCAAATCCAGTGGTGTTGTGACCCGGCAGGTCCTTTTCAAACATCTGAAAGTCTTCCCCCTCAAACGGAGCCAGGTGATGATTGCTGCCGATGAGCGCACCCGGATTGATCTTGTGTATCAACCCATAGGTTTTTGCCAGTCGCCAGTCGGCCTTCTCCTTGTCCCACATGCCATCAAACCAGATGCCGCCGATTTCACCATAGTTGGTGAGCAGTTCGGTGAGCTGGGCATCCATGTAGTCCAGATATTGATTCCAATTGCCACTCTCTGGTCGCCCCGTGTAGTTCACGCCGGTGTTGCCCCGCGGAAAATAGTCAGGATGATGCCAGTCCAACTGCGAATGATAAAGAAACAATTTGATGCCTTGCTTGTGACACTCGTCGGCAAGCATCTTCACAATGTCCTTTCCATAGGGGGTTCTTTTCACCACGTTGTAGTCAGACACTTTGGAATCGAACATAGCGAAGCCATCGTGGTGCTTGGAAGTGAAGGTGATGTACTGCATGCCGGCATCTTTGGCCATCTTCACCCACTCCGCCGGGTTGAATTCGACAGGATTAAAGAACGCCGGCAGTTTTTCATAATTCCGGATAGAAATCTGCTGGTTGTTCATCACCCACTCACCGTCGCCGAGTGTGCTGTACACTCCCCAATGGATAAACAGACCAAAGCGTGCATCCTGAAACCACTCCCGGTTTTTCAGATTCTCGGCGGAAGGTTGATAGGTCTGTGCCTGCACTCCGATGGCAGACAAAAAGAAACAACATGCAAGCAGTGTGTGGCGCATAGGCGGTCGGTTAGCGGGATGTACAAGCTACAAAACTTCGTCCACCTTTTCCAGCGTAAATGCTTCACTCCGCAACCGGAAAAGCGGCTTCACTTTGCCCCAAACTTCTTTGAATAAGGGCGACTGGCGATAGTTTTCAAGATCAGCCGCCGATTGCCAATGGCTGATGGTGGCAAACGTGGAAGGGTGATCCGGGTCGCGATGCAGTTCCAGGCGTGTACATCCCGGAAAATGGCGAATCCGCTCCCGGTGACCTGAAAAAATTTCAAGGAAGGTCGACACCTGGTCTTCGTGAAAATGCAGTCGCACGATCCGGACGATCATCGCTACTCTTCAAAGATGACATTGACAGGACTGTCCACTGACAGTCCGAGCAACTCAGCCGCGTTGCCCTTGTAGATGCCCACTTCGAGCAATCCCTGGCTGTTAAAAAGCACAAAGCACTCGCCCTGATCGGTCATGTTGTAGTTGGCGAGGATGCGCTTCAGCTTTTCACCGCCAAACTGAATGGTGTATACTTTGCCCTTGCTGAGCAGATCAAAAACATCCTTCTGGATGTTGGTGATGAGGTTTCCATAGTGATCCACACGGATCACGTGACCAAGGATGTTCTTTTTGGTGGCTTTGACCTGCCGGTCCGTCATGCGCACCCAGTTGGTCATGGGTCGGCCGAGGTCGGTCAGGGCAACACCGCTGGCGAGTTTGGCGGCTGCGGGCGCAAGGATCTCCTTTTCAGGGAAAGTGGAGACTACTGGCGCAATGGTATTCAACTCTACTACCTGCTGCGGCGGCTTTTCGCTGATCAGACTGAGTACCCCGTTGTCGGCACCCACGAAGAAATGGTCTTCCAGTTGCATAGCGAGAAAACCGCCGCCGCGGTTGCCCACGGCATCCACGCCGGTGAGGTGCACAGTTCCCTTGGGAAAATCCCGGAACACCGACCGAAGTACGTAGGCGGCGTGGCCTATGTCACAAGTAACGATCTGATGGGTGATGTCGACCACCCGGAGGCCCGGGTTGACACTGAAAATCTTCGCCCTGATGGCCGCCACGTAATGATCACGTTGTCCGGAGTCCGTCAAAAGTGTAACGATGGGCATTGAACGTTCGCGACTGCGGTTGCGTTAATTGGTGGGCGAATTGTATTTTTACCATCAAAATTAACTGATTTCAACCACTTTACGTCCTTGATCGAAAAAACCATTACCCTGGACGACATCTCCCTGATTGATTTTCTCGGCATCGAAAACCGAAACATCAGTGAGTTGGCCATCGCCTTCCCCAAAAGCAGAATTGTATCACGCGGCAACGAAATCCATGTGCGCGGCGACAGCAGTGATGTGGCGCAGATAGCAGATGTGCTCGAGTCGCTCGTAAACCACTTCCACCAGTACGGTGCTATCACCGAGGACCACGTACGTGGCTATGTCGCGCAGGAGCGCACAGACTTTGTACCTGGTGACACCCCTGAGGGAATCATCCTGTTTGGCACCAAGGGAAATCCCATCAAGGTAAAAACGGTGAATCAGCAGAAGCTCGTTCAGGCCGTGACCGACAACGACCTCGTGTTTGCATTGGGACCGGCCGGTACTGGCAAGACCTATATCTCCGTAGCGCTCGCGGTCAAGGCGCTGAAGAACAAACAGGTTCGCAAAATCATCATCACCCGCCCAGCGGTGGAAGCAGGAGAAAACCTCGGCTTTCTCCCCGGCGACCTCAAGGAGAAGATTGATCCCTACCTGCGCCCGATCTACGACGCGCGCAACGACATGATTCCCCATGAGAAGCTCACCTTCTACATGGAGCGCGAGATCATTGAGATTGCGCCGCTCGCCTACATGCGCGGCCGCACACTCCACAATGCGTTTATTCTGCTGGACGAAGCACAAAATACCACACCCATGCAGATGAAGATGTTTCTGACTCGCATGGGCCCCGATTCCAAGATGATTGTCACCGGCGACACGTCCCAAATCGACCTGCCCGCCAACCAACGATCGGGCCTCAAAGAAGCGATCCGAATACTCAACGAAGTGCGCGGCATTGGGTTCGTGGAACTCAACGAACGCGACGTCGTGCGACACAAACTGGTGCGGGACATCATCGCCGCGTACGAACAACGGAAAGACCGGCCAGAATCCGGCGGTCAATAGCTACAGCAATAATTCGCATTGGAACCCCTGGCGCTGCAGGGTGTCTTCAACTTCCTCTGAGGGTATGCAAGGGTCTGTCGCCTGGATGCGCAACACCTTGTCACAATCTTCCAGGTCGAAGTGCACCGACCAGGCAGGATGTTTTTGGATGAGTGCGATTCGCAGGAGCGCCGCCTGCTCGTGATTCTCTACGTTGGTCCGAAAAACCTCGACCATACCCCTACACCACCGGAACCATGCACCACATCGCGTCCTGGGCAAAATACCATTCCAGACAATAGACGGGACCAGATGGTTTGACTTCCATCAGCAGTTGATCGAACAGCCCGCTCACCTGATCAAGCTTATGCCGCCAGTCTTTCAATTCGGCAATGGCGTAATCGCCGGCGGGGACCGTAATTCTGACGAAGGTTCCCTTTGGCCAGGCACCCGTGTCGGAAGTCATGACCCAGTAACGAATCTTGCCGGACTCCATTCTGCTTACGCCATAGTAGTCCCGCTGCATGCCATCTGGCGCTGTTTTCATCAGGCGGTCAAACGCTTCCGTGATTCCGTTGGGGAAGGTGGTCACCTCCCACCCGATCAGCGCAAGGGATTGTTTAAGGGTGTGTTTCTTCATAGGATATGATTAGTGCAAGTTATCCTGCCAGGGCTCTTCCGGCTTGCGGTGCTTACGACAAAATGGATGGCCAATTCCGTCAGCGTGCTCCCGGCCCCTTGAGCACTCTCCCGCTGCGCACACCTGTGTGCCTTCCCTGATCCACTGTGACTTGTCCGTTCACGATGACATAATGAAAACCGGTTGAGTAGGCGTGCGGTTTCTGGAAGGTGGACGGATCGCTTACCGTGCGGTCATCAAAAACAAGAATGTCGGCAGCCATACCAACTCTTAGCAGTCCGCGGTCCTGCAACTGGAATTTCCCCGCAGGCAACGACGTCATTCGCCGGATGGCCTCACCCAGTGTGATCAAGCCCTTTTCGCGCACGTAGCGCCCAAGCACCCGCGCGTTGGTACCATAGGTTCGCGGATGAGGCATACCCGAACCAAACTGGGCGATACCAGCATCAGAGGCTGGCATATTGAACGGGTATTTCATGAAGTGCGCCAGGTCATCTTCGTTCATGCTGAAGTACACCATCTGCGCACTGCCTTCACCCACCATCTCCAGAATGGTTTCTGCTTCATCCTCCGCCGTGTGCTTTTTTCCTCTTATGATATTGGCTTCCGTGATCGTCTTGCCATTCAGCGTTGTGTCTTTGCCGTACATGGCAATGAGGGCATAGCTGTAATCTTCGAGCTGCTTGTGACGAAGCAACTCAACCATTTCATTCACAATCTTCGCCCGGATCTTCTTCTTCTTGAGCCTGTAGCGCACGGAATCAGGACCACCCCCAAAGACCCATGTAGGCAACGTGGTGTTCAGCGTGGTGCTGCTTGCAACATATGGGTACTGGTCAATGGTCACGTCGATCCCCTCCTCGCGGGCCTTGACGATTTGCTCCAACGTCTTCACCGAGCGGCCCCAGTTGGGCTTGTAGGTGACCTTGAAGTGGGAGATCTCCACGGGGATCTTCGCTTCCCGCCCGATGTTCACGGCTTCCTCGATTGCCTCCGTCACCTGATCGCCCTCGTTGCGGATGTGTGAGGCGTACACTCCGCCATGTTTGGCAGCGGCTTTCGCCAGTGCAATCACCTCACCGGGTTTTGAATAGGTGCCGGGCACGTAGATCAAACCTGTGGAAATTCCCACGGCACCGTCTTTCATCGCCTGCTCTACCAGGTCTTCCATGCGCTGCATCTCTGAAGCGGAGGGCTCCCGGTTGGCGTCGCCCATCACTGCGCGGCGCACGTCGTTGTGGCCCACAAGACTCGCCACATTCACCGACATACCGATGCTGTCAAGTGTATAAAACCATCGCGCGAGATCGACCTCCGACATACCGCAATTGCCTGTCACCACAGACGTGACCCCATCGTGAATGAAATTGTCGGCCGTAGGCACATGCTTCTCATCACCCTCGATGTGGGTGTGAACGTCTACAAAACCGGGCGACACCACAAGCCCGCGGGCATCAATGACGCGCACGGCGGTCGCTGCCGCGCGACCGATAAAAACAATCCTGCCGCCGTTGATGCCAATATCGGCATTGAACCAACTGTTGCCTGTGCCGTCATACACCCTACCATTGCGGATGAGCAAATCGTAGACAGGCTGCGCCTGCGCAGTGACACTCGCAAAGAGGAGGGCAGCAAACAACCAACCTCCGTACATTCGGTTCTTCATCGGTTATTATGATTTGAGTACCGCAACTATTTCAAAGAGAGTTCGGCGATGATGTTCTTTGCTCCACCCAGAATATCAATGCACCAAAGGACATACCGGACATCCACACAAATGGTGCGGTTGAGGTCCTTGTCGAACGCAATCTTGTGGCTGAGGGCTTCATAGTTTCCATCGAAAGCAAGACCGATCAATTCACCCTTCGCATTCAGCACCGGCGAGCCGCTGTTGCCTCCGGTAATGTCGTTGGTGGTAATAAAGGACACAACCACATCATTCACCTTTGAATCCTTGTAGGGACCAAAATTCTTCTGGCGATAGGCTTCGAGCAAGCCCGCGGGCAGATCATACTCGTAGTCGCCAGGTTTGTATTTCTCCACCACACCGCCCAGCGTGCAGACATAGTCGTAAAAGACCGCATCGCGGGGCTTGTAGGATTTTACGTTGCCGTAGCTGAGCCGCATAGAGAAGTTGGCATCGGGGTATCGCTTTTCTCCAGGACTCATCTCCATGGTGCCTTTCAGATAAAGCCGGCCCAGTTCCGCATTCTGTGCGTTGAAACGAGCAGACATGGGTCCGTAGTTCTCGCTGTAATTTCTGATGAACGTGCTCATGTAACTATAAGCAGGATCACCCTGCAGCACAGTCAGGTCAGGCTTGGCCATCAGCGCCTCCCACTGGGCATCGTTGAATACCAGCGTGCGTGAAAAAACATCTGCCGCAAGCTTGTCCCACGTGGAGGCCGTGTGCAAGTCACCAAACTGCATGCTCAGCTTCTCGAAGTAACCTTTAGGGTGCTGGCTTGCCTCGATGTCTTCGTAAAACATGCGGGCCATGGCCGCCAGAATCTTCTGGTCGGAAGCCTTGTTCTCCCTGCCCAGAAATGACTTCCTGCTGTTGGTGAGGCTCTGTGTCACTTTGACAACCTCATCCATATTCACTTCCTTCTTGCTCAGCGCCCGGTCGAGTGCCTGCATCGAGGCAACGTATTGGATGAGCGGCGATCCGAGAATGCCCTCGTTGATGTACATCCGGTGTTTTGCATAGGGTGTCCATTCTTCATAGTTCTTCCGGTAATTGTCAAAAATGTTCTCATAATCCGGCTTGCCCTTGGCCCAGGCATTGAATTTGTCTTCAATCCGCTGCTTTTGGCCCAGCACATCGTACTTCAAAAGTTGTTTCGTTTCACCGTCAAAAAACTTCCAGTAGTTGGCGATGCTTGCATAGCTGGAGGCGAGCGCAAGCCTTACCGCCGGGTCCTTCTTCATCTCGTCGAACATGAGTTTGAGGCGCACATCGCGCAGACCTACGAGGGCGGGATTCTCTACGGAGGTTTTCAATTTTACTCCGTAGGATGTCTCGTACCGGTTGGTACCACCGGGATAACCGTAGATCATGGCATAGTCGCCGTCAGCGTATCCCTTGATGGACACAGGCAGAAAATACCTGGGCTTTAACGGTGTGTTTTCTTTGGAGAAATCTGCGGGCTTATTGTCCTTTCCAGCATAGACTCTGAACACACTGAAGTCGCCAGTGTGGCGCGGCCATTCCCAGTTGTCCGTATCACCACCAAACTTGCCGATGCTTTCCGGTGGGGTGCCTACCAGGCGAATGTCGCGGTAGCGCTCATAGATAAAAAGCAAAAACTGATTGCCCTTGAACATGGAATAGACTTGTCCATCATAACCGGTTCCTTCGGTGAACTTCTTCACCACTTCCGGAAACACTGACTGCAATTTGGACAGTCGCTCTGCCGCAGCGAGCCCTTTCACCTGCTCTTCCACCTGTGCCGTGACATCTTCAATGCGTATCAGGAAGGTGGCAGTGAGTCCCTGGGCAGGAATTTCGTCAGTCTTGCTTTTCGCCCAGAAGCCGTCACGCAGGTAGTTATTCTGAAGCGAACTCGCTGAGGCGATCGCGTCGTAGCCGCAGTGGTGGTTAGTGAAAATGAGACCCTCTGAACTGACGATTTCACCCGTGCATCCGCCACCAAAAATGATGATGGCATCTTTCAGTGAGGCCTTGTTCAGACTATAGAGTTGCTCTTTGGAGAGTTTCAGGCCGCGCTTGACCATGTCATTATAAACCTGCTCGCCGAGCAGGTGCAGCAGCCACATTCCTTCATCCGCGCGGGCCACCCGGCCCAACACGAGCGAAAAGAAGAATACAAGAATGAGAATTCGGGATTTCATATAGAAAAGAAATTATAAACGTCTTACTAATCTTTCTTTACTGCTGCACGATACAGCAACGCCATCAGTGCAACAAAAAAGAGCGCGCCCATGATGGAGTACCCCGCAGCACCCAATGCATGAGTCAGGGTTTCTTCCAGATTGACGGTGTCCATCACGCTGGGGAAGAATACATACAGCACTGCCACAATAACCCCGGTCAGTGCACCGCCGGCTACCAGCCCGGTGGCAAACAGGTTGCCGCGGCTGAGTTCAGACTCTTCCTCCTTTGATTTTGATTTCCAGTCGAGGTAGCCTTTGAGAGCACCGCCCATAAAGATGGGCAGGGTGGTGGACAAAGGCAGGTAGAGACCAATCGCAAAGGCCAGCGCCTTGATGCCGCAGAGTTCCATGGTAATAGCAACAAACACACCAGCAACAATGTACTGCCAGTCGAGGTTGAAGGAGAGAATCCCTTTGGTGAGAGTGGCCATGAGCGTGGCCTGAGGTGCAGGGTAACGCTCGGTACCGATGGCGTGCATGATGCCCTGACTCACCATGGCTTCTGTCGGTGTATCGAGCACCTTCACGATGAGACCAATGGCGACCGACGAAACGATGGCACCTATGAACAAGGCCATTTGCTGATACCTGGGTGTAGCACCAACGATGAATCCGGTTTTGAGGTCCTGCGAGGTCCCGCCGGCGTTGGCAGCGGCAATGCAGATCATTCCTCCAACTACCAGTGCCAGCGGCTCATACAACTTACCCGTCCACCCTACAGCAGTAAAGATCAGACAGGTGGCCATGAGCGTGGCGATGGTCATGCCTGAAATCGGACTGTTGCTGGTGCCCACGAGTCCCACGATGCGGCTCGCCACCGTCACAAAGAAGAAGCCGAAGACCACAATGAGAATGCCAATGAGCAGCCGTTGGAACAGGTTGTCACCCGGCAGGAATGGAAGTACAACGGTGATGAGCACGAGGGCCACACTTCCGAGGATTACGATCTTGAAAGAAAAATCCCGCTCGGTGCGCAGAATGCCTGCCTCGCTCTTTTCTTTGAGTGACGCCATGCTTTCACGGAACGAAGAAATAATGGTAGGCAGCGTTTTCATCAGCGTGATGAATCCACCTGCTGCTACTGCACCGGCGCCAATCTGGCGGATGTAGGCGAAGTAGATGGCGATGGCAGGATTCGCAAAAGTCTTCGACACGGGATCCCAGCCGCCCCGGCCACCGGCCTGAGCCACATCGGCGAGGTAGCCGAGTTTGTTCAGCTGGATGGCGACCAATTCGGGATTCACAAGAAAGGACAGCAACGGAATCACAGCCCACCAGGCCAGCACAGAACCCGCCACGAGCACGCCGGAGATTTTGGGGCCGATGATGTAGCCCACGCCAAGGTATTCGGGTGTAATCTCGCCATTGATTGTCGCTGACGGCCAGAACTTGTTGGCTTGACGCGTGACGAAGGCTGGTGTTTCGGCAATCACATGAAAGAATTTTTGCAGCAGCGCATAGGCCAGCGCGAATCCCATTCCAGTAAACGCTGTGCGCGCAAACACGCCACCTTTCTCACCGGCCTGCAGCACAGAAGCGCAGGCGGTTCCCTCCGGGTATGGCAACACGCCGTGTTCCTTCACAATCAGCGAGCGCCGCAGCGGAATCATCATCAGCGTGCCAAGCATGCCACCAAACGAGGCGAGAATAAAAATGATCCAGTAGTTGAAGTACTGCAACCCGACGCTTTTGCCATCGTCACCCAACGAGAGAAACAGGAAACCCGGAAGCGTGAAAGCGACGCCTGCCGCAATGGACTCCCCGGCAGAACCGGCTGTCTGGATGATGTTGTTCTCCAGAATGGTGGTTTTGAACAACTTCCGACCAAGCGTGATGGCTATTACCGCTATCGGGATTGATGCTGTGACTGTAAGTCCGGCCTTGAGGGCGAGGTAGACGGTGGAAGATCCGAACACAATACCGAAGAAGGAGCCGAGGATGACGGACTTGATGGTGAATTCCGCCACGGACTGTTCGGGCGGCACGAATGGTTTGAAAGTTGAATCGCTCATGGTTAGGGCAAAGGTTTATGCGCTTTTTGAAGTACTGGTTCTGGGTATGAGATAGCGATCGTATAGAACGATCAGGATGGTGCAGACGATGCCGATGGAGGACGTGATGAACCACATCATGGAAGGGTTCACCGGCAGCCACACGGTGCGGAGGTAGTCTGCCAACGGGCCAGCAGCAAATGATCCAATTGCTACCGGGAGAAAGGCAAAGCCCATGTAGGTTCCCACCTGCTCGGGAGGCGCGAGTCTGCTCACATATTCGTAAAAGCGTGGTGCCTGCGTGGCCTCACCGATTGCATACACAAACACGCCGGCAATAGCAGCCATGACAGTCGGAAATGTTCCGATGATGAACCAGGAACCACTGGCGAGCACAAAGCCAACTATCATGGCGCGGAAAGGAGGCCATTTCTTCACCAGCGCCGCAATGGGCATCGTGAGGATAATGATCCCGAAGGCATCTACTGTCTCGAGCAATTCAAATTTCTTGTATTGCAGCACGTCGGTCACATAGAATGGGAATGAGTAGAAGATCTGCCAGAACATGATCCAGAAACCGGAGAAGATCACCAGAAACGCCATGAACTTGATGTTTTTGAAAACGAGCAGCATGTCGTTGAACACTCGTGCGAAAGTGCGGACCTCTATGGGCTTTTCGGGCACCGGCTCCTTGAAGAACAGCAGGG
>JAIBBB010000233.1 GCA_019694905.1 Cyclobacteriaceae bacterium | reverse complement strand
TCCGATCTGGTAGAATTTCTTGGCTTCGTTGAAATTGTTGAGTTCTGTGTGTACCAGGCCAAGCGCATTGCAGGCCTTCACAAAAAGCATGACGTGTTTGTACTCCTGCGAGAGGGTATAAACCTTGGTCGCATACTCCAGTGCAAGCTTCGAATCCTTTGCCCTAACAGCTCGAAAGAGTTCGTAGTAGATGCTGTCCTGCTCTGAGGTCGAGACGCTGTCCAGTTTCCTGAGCAGGTCTGACGTATTGTTCTGAGAAAATCCTACCCGTGCAAGAACGACGATTAAAAGGCCAAAAAGTACAATGATCGACGATCTATGTTTGAGCATTGAACGGGACGAAATATTCTACGTGCATATTAACAGGAAAAAAATCAACTACAAACTAATCTTCACCCATTAACTCACACCATCATGAAAAAAGCTATCCTAACACTCGCCCTCTTCGCTCTGATCACTGTCTCTTTCTCTTCCTGCACGAAGGAAGATATCAAACCCAGGGTTGACAATGGTGCAATTTCTGGCACAGGTAAAGGCGGTATATAATTCTTCCAATCCACAAGGCATATGAAAAAGTTAACCTACATGGTAATTGTACTGATTCTGGGAATCGGTTCAATCGCAATGACTTCTTTCACCCACAAGAGTGAAAGCAAGGCAGCTAACAGCGCCAAGGTTGAGAAGGAAGTTGGTTCAGGCTACGCCCTGAGCAGCAACTCTCAGTTCTGACTCAATAGCCGGTAGTGTTTCCATCCTTTTGGATGGTCGACAATACCGGGTGTGAATAGTTGAAAAGGAGACTCTGGCCAGGGTCTCCTTTTCCTTTTGTCGGCATCCTGTTGATTCAAGGACGTAGTGCGGTCCTCTAAGCCATCACCGTTCGCTCTCAGTGTATCTCAAACTGGTACGGCATCCGCGCCTGGACACCCTGGTACTGTCGGATTCTAAGCCATTGACGATACAGAATGGACTCATCGCCGAGCACTTGTGCAATCGCACGGGCCACCCCATCATCATCTTTATTGCCCATGATTTTTTCCACGAAGGTCTTCTGGTGCGGATAGTAGCGCAGTTTGTAGTCATCAACACCCGCTGCACCAGCAGCCATCGCCACTGCATCTTCAAAGCCCCCCAGTTTGTCCACCAGGCCGTTTTCAATGGCCTCACTGCCCGTCCACACCCGGCCCGAAGCAATCTTCTTCAACTCATCCTGACTCATCCGCCGGCCTTCGGCGGCTTTTCGTGTAAACACTTCGTAAATCCTGTCCGTCTGCTTTTGCCAGATGCCTTTCTCTACATCGCTCAACGGCCGCGTCACGGTGACCAGGTCACCAATATTTCCAGTCTTCACTTCCGCTGAGGTAATCCCTAGTTTGTGATCGAGAAACTGGCTCAGGTCGAACATCACGGAGAATATTCCAATAGATCCAGTTATGGTTGTAGGCTTGGCAACAATCGAGTCGCAGGCCATCGATAAATAGTATCCGCCGGAGGCGGCGTAATCACCCATAGAGGCGATCACCGGTTTCTCTGCTGAGGTCTCCCGGATTGCGTTCCACATTACATCCGATGCCATGAACGACCCGCCCGGCGAATTGACGCGCAACACCACAGCCTTTACTCTGCTGCTTTCGCGCGCCCGCTTCAACGCCTCCACCATGGTCACGTCACCAACATAACCGTCATCTGATTTGCCAGGAATGATGGCTCCGTCGGCAACTATCACGGCAATCTCGTTAGAAGATGTACTGGAGGTGGTACCGGTCTGCGCCTTCTTGTACCGACCATACTTCACGAAGGAGATATCACCGTCTTTTGACAGTCCCAGTCGCTCACGCATATCCGCCAGCGCACCGTCTTCGTACGCCAGTGAATCAATGAGTTTTTCGCTGACCGCCTGATCCGCTGTCCGAACCAGCATGTCATCGGCGATGGCTTTTAATCTCTCTACCGGTATCTGCCGGCTCGCTGATACATCCGCGAGCATCTGGCTGTGAATAGCGTGCAGCATGGTATTCATCTGCAGTTTGTTCTCTTCACTCAGGTCGCTGCGCAGGAACGGCTCCACGGCACTCTTGAATTCCCCGACTCTGAAAACCTCAGGCCTGATCTCAAGATTATCGAACAGTTTCTTGAAAAAAGTGACTTCAGCAGCCAGTCCGTTGAACTCCACCATTCCTTCAGGATGCATATAAATCCTGTCGGCCACGGAACTGAGGTAGTAAGCGCCTTCCGAATAGTCGGTCGAATAGGCTACGACCCATTTGCCCGATGATTTAAACGCATTGAGCGCGTCACGTATTTCCGATAAAGTAGTAATCCCTGCCTGCGTCATGCTCGTCTGGAGGTATATCCCTTCTATGTTAGTATCCTCCTTTGCCTGCAGAATGGTGGTGCGCAATTGCAGCAGACCTGCCGACTGATTGGCGGCACCCGGGAAAAGTTCGGCGACCGGATCTTCCACCTCCATTTCGCTGATGGGTGCATTGAGCTTAAGGCTGAGCACTGATTTGCTGCTCACGGTCGTCACTTCTTCGGTGGATACAGAAGATGCCAGTCCAATCAGAAGTGAGATTCCAAGGAATACGAGTACACCCATGGCCACCAGTGCGCCCAGGCAGGACGCCAAAAAGCTCTTGAAGAAATTCATACAATCGGTATTTGGGGCAAAAGTACGCTATTGCCCTCTATCTTTGGACATGGAACGTGTTTTCCTCCTCCTGGGTTCTAACCTCGGCGACAGTCGCCAGACGTTGTCGCGCGCTGTTCAGGCCATTGATCAGTCGATCGGCAATGTAGTGGCACAGTCACCCCTCTACCAATCCAGCGCCTGGGGACTGGAATCCCAACCGGATTTTCTCAATCAGGCGGTACTTATCAATACAACCTTGCCGGCCGCGTCGCTGCTGGATCAAATCAAAGAACTTGAGCGGCAACTCGGAAGAACCGATACAGTCCACTGGGGCCCCAGAATCATCGACATTGACATCCTGCTATACGGTGAGCAGATCATTCAGACCGACCGACTCACCGTGCCCCATGCACAATTGACAGTTCGTCGGTTTGCTCTTCAACCTTTGAATGATCTTGCGGCAACCATGGTCCATCCCGTCCATCGGCTCACCATCCGGCAGTTGCTTGACGTCTGTCAAGACCAGGGGGTGGTTGTGCGCTTGGCTGAATGACTACAGGCTGGCTACTTCGACTTCGGGGGCAATTTTCTTGACGAGCCCCTGCAGCACTTTGCCAGGTCCGCATTCAATGAAAGTTCGGGCTCCGTCCTTCACCATCGACTGGACAGACTGCGTCCACCGAACTGGCGATGTCAGCTGATCCACCAGGTTTTTTCGAATAATATTCACATCTGTGGCAGGCTTTGCATTGACATTCTGATAAACCGCGCAGCGCGGCGTTTGAAAGTTGGTGGACTCAATGGCTGTTGCCAGGTCTTTTCGCGCCGGCTCCATGAGGGGTGAGTGAAAGGCGCCACCTACCTGCAAGGGCAGCGCGCGCTTGGCGCCGGCCGCCTTCAGTTTTTCGCACGCGATCTCGATGCCCTTGAAACTGCCGCTGATAACGAGTTGGCCCGGGGTGTTGTAATTGGCTGCAACCACCACTTCACCGCTGATGCCTGCGCAAACTTCTTCAACCACTGCATCATCCAGTCCAAGAATGGCCGCCATTGTGGAAGGATTGATTTCGCAGGCGCGCTGCATGGCAAGTGCGCGCTGGTACACAAGTTTCAATCCGTCTTCAAATGTCAGACTCCCGTTCGCGACAAGGGCGGAGAACTCACCGAGGGAATGTCCTGCTACCATGTCGGGTGCGAAGGTATCATTGCTGAGCGCTACCGCTACTGAATGAATGAAGATCGCGGGTTGGGTGATGCGTGTTTGCTTCAGGTCTTCTGCGCTTCCGGTAAACATGGTCTGCAGGATGTCAAAGCCCAATACTTCGTTGGCTTTGTCCATCAATGTTTTGGCCTTCGGATTCTGTTCATACAGGTCCTTGCCCATGCCGGTGAACTGGGCGCCTTGTCCCGGAAATACGTATGCTTTCATTGGTTGTGTGCCGCTTGTTGTGCTGCAAAATTAAGAAAGATTGTCACCCGGAAAACGGGATTTCCAGGCGGGATCTGGGAGCATGCATGATTCACGGCGGCCAAACCAACGATACCGGTTGCGGGCAATCCAGTCATAGATGAAATCGCGCACAGGCGAAGGAATCACCATGAGCACATACAGCAACGGCCAGCCACCGGAAAGATGTCGGGCGATCCGCAATGCAGCGGTGCTTCTCTCGAAGTGCTGGTTGCCGTCGATGAGCACGATACTGTAAAGAGCATCACTGCGCATGTTTACTCGTTTCAGTTGCTGCTGGCCGTAATCAGATTGGAGTGCTGCAAACTGGAACCGGCCCCCGGGGTCTCTGCGAAGAATGAACTGCACACTGCCATTGCACAAATTGCAGACACCGTCAAAAAGTATAAGCGGCATGGTGTATTAGTCAGCTCTCACGAGGCTCACCCAACCTTTGATGGTCTTGTGGCTTTGCGCCGGATCGAGGGTGACGAAGGTGACCTGAGCGGAATAGTAGTAGATGCCGGCAGGGAGTTCCTTGCCATTGCTGTCGTTGCCATCCCAGTCGATGTATATGGAGTTTTCGCCGAGAGATTCGTAGCTGTAGACTTCTTTACCCCATCGGTTGAGCACGGAAAAGGAAACCTTGGTGACAAACCGGGGGCAAAGCTGTCGGATTGACTTTAGATAGTCGGGGGTAACAACGATGTTGCCGCACTTGGTAGTGGATCCTTCACCCAGTTCAGGTTCCCGATAAGCGCTAAAGGTGTCATTGCAGTCGTCGCCGTTTCCAGGCGTGAATACGTTGGGGAGTTGGAAGTTGGGGCAGTTATCGTTGCAAACCTGGTTGGAGAACTCACTTTCGGTGCCTGATCGGTCGACGGCAGTGATTTTGTAGCACCGTGCGAAAGAGGGCAGGTTGTTGTCAACAAAGAAAGTGTCTACGACATTGTCGGCGAGCAGGAAGAAATCTCCGTCCTGTGTGGTAGAGAAGTAGACGCGGTAGTATCGCAGGTTGGCGATGCAATTAATTTCTGTGGGTCGGGGCCAGTAGAGCGTATTGCTGTAGGTATTGAAGTTGCAGTTGGTGGTAGCAAGGAAAGTAGGGCAGTCGAGCGGGACGATGGACAAGGTTGGTGCGCAGGGCTTTTCGGCGGAGGATGCCTGAGCGCAGATGATTTCAGAGAAATTTTTGAGCGGAGCAGCGATGGCAGCATTTCCAAAGGAGCCTCTGGTTTGCACGCGATAGCAGTAGGTCTGATTTTCATCAAGGCCGGTGTCGGTGTATCGGTACTGGTTCTGCAATACGTTGACCGAGTCAATCAGCACGAGGTCATTCTCGGTGGCGTTGGCTCCACCGCGGTAGATGAGGTGGTAGGGGAAGTTGGAGGAATTGTTCGACCAGGGCACATCCGCGACCCACTGCAACCCGACTTCCTGCTTCTGGGGTTGGGTTTCAAGTCTGACGGCGGAGGCATATCGGGAGGTGTCCATGCGGTTGCCGTTCTTGTCAAAGGAGATGACGCGGTAGTTGTAAATCAGCTCCTGTGTGTTGAGGCTTTTGTCGGTGAACGTGGAGTCGGTGAGTTTGCCGGGGTGGGTAATGATGAGATTCCTGTCGCCGCTGATTCCTTCGGCCCGGTAGAGTTCGAATGAGTAGGGAGGTGGATTCTGGATTTTGTTGGCTCCGATGGGCGAGCGCCACTTGATTTCTATCTCGCCATCAGGCTTACCTGTTTTGACGACCGATACATTGGTGATGACGGCTTCCGTGATGTCAATGGGGGGCAGGCAGATCTCGTCGGAGACGTAGCTGACGGCATCGAAGTTATCGCCGCCGAGCAGCGAGGTGAAGCCAGCGACCAGACGGTAGCAGAATTTGGCACCGGAGGCGAGCCCGCGGCCGTTGTTGTTGTCGAGATAGGTAGTTTGGCCGATAGGCACCTCAGCGATTTTGACGTAGCCGAGAAAGTCAGGCATTCCAGTCACACACACGGGTGGGGTAAATGGAAAACTGTCGACGCGTCTCCACACCTGCATGATGCTGGCGCTGGAAGCGCAGGTATACGGTTCCCAGGTAAGGGTTGCGGTACGGGTGGGTGCGTCAAGGCTGGCGGCCTGCCATTTGGGGGCAGGGGCCACGACGGTGATGTTGAAAGTCTTGAAGTCGATCAGACGGGGCCCTGTGGCGGGGTTGTCAATGGCCTTGAAGACTACCTGGTAGGGTTGCTGCCGCACGTGCGAGCAATCGGTTTGCCAGCGGAAGGTGACCTTGGCTTTCTGGCCGTTGGAGGTGGGCTGAAAGACGGGCGTCTGCGAAGAATTGGGGGTGTAGGTTGCTTTGGAGACAGGCAGCTCAAGCACTTGAGAGAACGCAGAGATACTGACGGGGTTGCCATCGGGGTCGGTGGCAAAGATGTCTTCGGTGATGAGAGTGCCGGCTTCGACACAAATATCGGCCGGAAGCTCGAGTTCGGGGTGGTGGTTGTCGCAGTCTTCGATGACGATCTGCATGTCGCGGGTGACATAGCCGAGCTGCACCCAGGTGCCATTGATCTTTCGGTACTCTTTGATCAGGAAGGCAATGTTATATTCGCCGACTTCGCCGGGGGCGTCCCAGGTGATGGTGCCGGTAACGGGATC
>JAIBBB010000232.1 GCA_019694905.1 Cyclobacteriaceae bacterium | reverse complement strand
CAGCGACTGGTACCGCGTCTTTCAAATTAGCCATTCCGCTTTTCAAAGTCAGGCCATCGGGCTATTTTTACGACCGAATTCAGCATACCTATGGGTCGCATTTTCGAAAAACGCAAACACAAGATGTTCGCCCGGTTCGACCGGATGGCGAAAGCATTTACACGCATCGGAAAAGATATCGCTATTGCTGTCAAGCAAGGTGGCCCTAACCCCGACAACAATCCGAGGTTGAGGATGGCCATACAGAACGCAAAGGGCGTCAACATGCCCAAAGACCGTGTGGACGCAGCCATCAAGCGAGCCTCCTCAAAAGAAGAAAAGGACTTTCAGGAGGTAGTATATGAAGGCTATGCCCCGCACGGTGTGCCCGTGCTGGTTGAATGTGCCACTGACAATCCCACCCGCACCGTTGCCAACATCCGTCTTCATTTTTCTAAAAATGGCGGCAACATGGGTAACTCCGGATCAGTATCGTTCCTCTTTGAACGCAAAGGCGTTTTCAAGTTTGATCCAACCAAATTGAACCTCGACGAACTGGAGCTCGACCTCATCGATGCCGGTGCTGAAGATATCCAGCGTGATGAGGAGGAGATTACGGTGTTCACCCGTTTTGCCGAATTTGGCAACATGCAGAAATTTCTGGAAAGCAAAGCGCTGGTCGCCAAATCTTCCGGACTCCAGTATATTCCCAACACCACAAAGGAAGTGAGTGATGCCGAACTGGACGAAGTGATGGAGTGCGTTACAGCTCTGGAAGAAGATGACGACGTTCAAAGCGTCTACCACAATCTCGCCTGATCAGCGGGTGGCCGGTTGCTGAGCACCTTCCCGGGTCAGGTCGTCGTCGACCATCCTGTTGTTATACTGCTGAATGAAAGCTTTCAGGCGCTTCTCCATGCTTTGTGAAACCTCCGGCTCACGCAACAACAGGTTATCCTTGCACAATCGATCCCGCTTGTAGTCGTACAAAGCGATGGACTTTGTACCGTCAAATTGCAGCAATTTGTCTCCTTCAAACAATTGATAGTTGTTGTCGATGAAGTTGAAGGCAAATGATTTTTCCGCATCGTGGATGATATCACGTCCAAATGCCACATAGGGCTGGTCATAACCCAGTTGTCCCAGGACTGTAGGCATGATGTCGATCTGCTGAATGACTTCCGGCTCAAGCGTGTGCCAGTCGGCACCTGGCTGGTAAAAGAGGATTGGAACAGCAAAGTAACCCCACGGTGTGTTGTACTCAGGGAATTGAATCTGTGCAGAAGCATGGTCCGCAGTGATGACAAACAGTGTATTCCGGAACCACGGCATGGACGAAGCAGTTTGGAAGAATCGCTTCAGTGCATAGTCCGTGTAGGAAATACATTTATGGATTGTCATTGGGCCCTCCGGGAACCGGGATTCATAACCCGCTGGCAAACGGAAGGGATGGTGAGACGAAACACTGAACATGGCTGTGAAGAATGGCTGCTGGAAGGCATTCATCCGGTGAGCAAAATACTGCATGAAAGGTTCGTCCCAGATGCCCCAGATGCCATCAAAATCCGCATCATTATTATATTCGGTCTTACCGTAATACTCCTGAAATCCACTCAAACGGGAAAATGCTTCAAAGCCCATCGAACCATTGGGTGCACCATGGAAAAACGCGGTATGGTAGTTCTTTTCACGCAACAAACTCGCGAGGCTGTTGACCTTGTTTCCGGAAAAATGAGACAGCACATAGGGTACTTCAATGGAAGGAATGCTGCACAATACCGAAGGCATGGCGTCGATCGATTTTCTCCCGTTGGCAAATGAGTACTGATAGGCGCGACTGACGCCAATGAGCGAATCCAGAAAAGGTGTGTGCCCGCGGTAGCTCCCACCCTCCAGGTCACGGTTGTAAGCGCCGACAAATTCCTTTGAAAAACTCTCCAGAATAATCACCACCACATTTTTCGGCCGCATGACCGTGGTGTCTGATGGTATGCGCAAGGGTGTGAAGACGCTGTCAAGGGCAGCACTCGTGGGGTAATAGTTGACCTTCTCCACCACATCGGTCCGGATCGTTCGCAGGAAAGCAAATGGAGTATTGAGCACCAGGTTGATATCCCGGGGCACTGCCGCATACTCGGCTGCGTTGCTCAGGGTAATGGGGCGGGTACTCTCACGAAATCCGCCGCGAACTCCGCCGATGAACAGACCTATGGAGAGTACCATAGCTGCCACAGACGACACATAGTAAGCCAGGCGGGATTTCATTAAGGGTCCTTCCACGCGGATGCGGCGGTAAAACCAGACCAAAACCCCAAGAAGTGCCAGCCAAATCAGCGCGGCGTACCAATAGTCGATCAGAAACTGCCCCAGCAGCTTGCCTATGTTCTGCTCATTTTCAAACTGGTGAAACACACTGATGGTAGTGCGGCGCAAAGTATAACGATAGTAAACACTGTCTGCCATGTTTGCGGCAAGCGCCAGTCCGTTCGTCAGGTAGAACCAGGCCGCCAGCCAACGCTGCACATCGTTCCGGTGCCTCCACGCGAAGGGCAGTAAAATAATCAGGATGTATAAAGCGTTTACATACAGGACCGCCGACAAGTCAAAACGCAACCCGCCCCACATGATCAGGGCCATGCGTGAGCGAGTCATGTCCGGGAAGAAAGTAACATTGATGAAAAAGAAGGCAACCCTGCAAACCGAGTACAGCACCATCAGCAAAGCCAGCCGACGAACCAGGGCCACATAGATGTTACCGCGCCAAGTCAGACCCTCCCAAAATCGATTCATGAATTGAAGTAAAGGAGTCGCTAAATTACTGCAAACCCTTCGATAACAACCTTTTCACTCTGTCGATTTTATATTAGATTTGTCGATTCAGGAGGTGACTCCGACACTTTTACAACCTATTTTGGCACGGATTTCACACCCCAGTACAAGCCTCATGCGGTGCCTAGCCCTCGTTCTGTTTGTTCTCGTCTCCAAACTGGCTGTCGCACAGAATATTGAGTCTTACGGGATCTACGGTGGATTCAACATACCCTTCACCAGTGATCAGGGGCTTGCGCGTGATCCCCGCTTTGTCACCAAATTCCTCATTCGTGCCACACCCATCGGGATCAACTATGGTTATGACCATGTTGACTTTGGATACAACATCTCTCCGTGCTTCGTGAGAATTGGTCAACAGTTCACCATCAAGAACACTGCCGGCGGCGACGTGGGCTCACGCGACGTCTCCATGAGCTACCTGTCAGTCCCGATGTCACTGAAGATCCACATCAATGACATGGCATTCTTTCGATTCAGTCTGGTGGCCGGGCTCAATGCAGCATTTCTGATACATGGTGAGGAAACAATCACTCACACCGCCTCCAAACTCTATTATCCAGCCGAAGTGGCAATTCCCGACGACCCGAACTACATCAAAGTATACGACGGTGTCTTTGTTCCTGATGTGAATAAGCAAGTCTATGTGTCCAGCGACAAGTTTCGCGTTTTTCAACTTTTCGGGAGCATTGGTGCCAATGCAGAATTTGACTTCAATGACGATTGGGGGCTTTTTTTTGACGGCCGGGCCAACTTTGGACTGTTCGACCCTCGCAAGTCAAGCTACACCGACTTGCTGAAAACCGGTACCAATGTCCCGGATGTGTATGGTTCGAGAAGGGAGATTTTCCTCTCGGGTACCATCGGCATCAGCCGGATTATCCAGATCAAGCCCAATTTCAAGAGCAAGGTATCTGCACCCGTGCCCAAAATGAAGATGGCGCACCAGAAATTTGACAACAAGATCAAGGTCAAGCAGACCATGAGAAAAAAGAAGAAATAGGGGTCTGCCTAAACGCCCCGGCCGTTCTATATTGCGGCCCGAATGTCGCATTATCTTGATAGTCTCAATGAACCCCAGCGCGAAGGGGTAGTCAACACCGAAGGCCCCTGCATGCTCATCGCAGGCGCAGGCTCAGGCAAGACCAGGGTCCTTACTTTTCGCATTGCCCATCTGATGAAGGAGCACCAGGTGGATGCGTTTCATATCATGGCCTTAACCTTCACCAACAAGGCGGCAAAGGAGATGCGCGACCGGATTGAAGCTGAGGTAGGCTCAGACGCGCGCAACCTTTGGATGGGTACATTTCACTCAGTCTTCGCCCGGATTCTGAGGGCTGAAGCCCATTTCCTGGGCTACCCTAACAATTTTACCATTTACGACACCGACGACTCCAAGACCCTGCTCAAGAATATCATCAAAGAAATGGGTCTGGACGAAGCCACCTACAAGACCTCCACCGTTTACAACCGGATTTCTGCAGCGAAGAACAGGCTGATCTCGTGGCAGGAGTACCTCAGCAATCCGTTGTTGCTCGGCGATGACGCTGCCAACATGCGACCTCAGATTGGGAACATCTACAAGAACTACGCCCTGAGATGCTTCAAGTCAGGTGCCATGGACTTCGATGACCTCCTGTTCAACACAGACAAGCTTTTCAAAGACCACCTGGAAGTCCTCAACAAATACCAGCACAAAATACACTATGTTCTCGTGGATGAGTTCCAGGACACCAACCTGTGTCAGTATTACATCATCCGCAAACTGGCCGCAGTTCGACAGAACATCTGCGTCGTGGGCGATGACGCACAGAGTATCTATGCCTTCCGGGGTGCAGATATTTCCAACATCCTCAACTTTGAAAAGGACTACCCCGAGTTGAAGATCATCAAACTGGAACAAAACTACAGGTCCACCCAGACGATAGTTGAAGCAGCCAACTCGGTCATTGCCAAGAACAAGGCACAAATTCCCAAACAGGTCTGGACTGCCAACGAGAACGGCATGCCCATAGACCTGATCAAAGCAGTTTCAGATAATGAGGAGGGCAAACTGGTGGCCACATCCATCTTTGAGGAAAAGATGCAGTATCAACTGCGGTTCAGCGACTTTGCCGTATTATACCGCACCAACAGTCAGTCACGCGCAATCGAGGAAGCCCTGCGCCGAATGAACATCAAGTACAAGGTGGTCGGCGGACTCTCCTTCTACCAGCGGAAGGAAATCAAGGATCTGCTCGCCTACCTGCGCTTTGTACTCAATCAACAGGACGAAGCGTCCTTCCGAAGGATCATCAATCTGCCCAAGAGAGGCATCGGTGATTCAAGCATCGACAAGATTATTGTCGCCGCCAATGACCACAGCATGTCCATCTGGGAGGTGCTTCAGAATGCAACATCGTTTCTGGGTGGCAGGGCCTCCGGTCCCATAGACGACTTCGTTTCCATGATCAAACGGTTTGCCATCGAAGTACAGAACAAAGATGCCTACGATGCGGCATTTGAAATTGCCAAGGGCTCCGGGCTGCTCAGAGAATTGTATGAGGACAAGACTGTGGAGGGTCTCAGCCGGTATGAAAACGTTCAGGAACTGCTCAACGCCATCAAGGAGTTTGTAGATGACCCTGAACGAGAAGACAAATCGCTTGGCTCCTTCCTGCAGGAAGTGTCGCTCATCACTGGTCAGGACGAGGACAAAGACAAGGATCCTGAAAAGGTGACGTTGATGACAATTCACATGGCCAAGGGACTTGAATTCAACAATGTGTACATGGTGGGTATGGAAGAAGACTTATTCCCGTCCCAGTTGATGCTGAGCAGCAGGGCCGAATTGGAAGAGGAGCGCCGGCTGTTCTACGTGGCCATTACACGTGCCAAGAAGAAACTATTCCTCTCCTACGCACTTACCCGGTACCGTTTCGGCCGTTTGAAGAACTGTGAACCGAGCCGTTTCCTCGATGATGTAGACGCACGCTTTATCAGGGTGAGTCCACGGTACGCGGGAGCCGAATCGGTGCCAACCACAGAAAACTATACCCGCAGCTTTGTCAAGGGTATTAAGAAGACCGTTTCTTCACAGCCAGTCAGCAAACCGTCAAGCTACAAGCCTTCTCCGGACTTCGCTCCCAGCGATACCAGCAGTCTGGCAGAAGGAATGACCGTTGAGCACCCCAAATTCGGCTTCGGGAAGGTCACCAAAATGGATACCAGCGGTCCGGACCGCAAGGCACGCATCCAATTCAACGATTTTGGAGAGAAGACATTATTACTTAGTTTTGCCAAGTTAAGAATCGTTGAGGGCTGAGTCCCTGATCAGATTTTACCACACTTTTCCTGAAACAACACTGCCTTTCATGATCGGCGAATACAATAGCCAGCGTCCCCACATTATTCTGAAGGAATATGGGCGGAACGTCCAACGGATTGTGGATTATATCCGCACCGTACCAGACAAAGAAAAACGTACTCAGTTAGCCTATACCCTGATCGAACTGATCCGGCAATTGATGCCTGCAATCAAGGATGATCCAGAAAATCCCCAGCGCATCTGGGACGACCTCTACATCATTGCAGACTTCAATCTGGACATCAACAATCCGTACCCGGTGCCAAACCCTGAGGTTGTTTTCAGGCGCCCCAAAAGGATGAGCTATCCGCAGGTGGAAGTCAGGTTCAAGCACTATGGCAAGAACATCGAGAGCCTGGTGAAAGAAGCCATGAAGAAGCAGGATCCCGCAGAGCGCGAGGAGGCCGTTATCTACCTGGGCAAATTGATGAAGACATTCTATGCCAACTGGAACAAGGAACCGCTGGATGATTCTGTCATTCTGCGCGACATCCGGAACATGTCCGGCGGCATATTGACCATGAACCTTGACAAGGTGCGTGAGGATAATCTGTTTGAAAAGTTGTACCGTGAAAAGAAGGTACAGCGCCCGCAGGGAAAT
>JAIBBB010000231.1 GCA_019694905.1 Cyclobacteriaceae bacterium | reverse complement strand
CGCCGCCAAGGCGGTAGTCCAGTACGCACTGCCGAGGGACATCCCGCCCAGTACGACGAGGGCCACCATAAGCCCCGCGCCGGAGCTGATCCCCAGTACGTCCGGTCCGGCCAGCGGATTGCGGAACAAGGACTGCATCAGCAACCCCGAAACCGCCAGTCCGGCCCCTGCCAGGATGCCGGTGAGGACGCGGGGAAGGCGGATTTCCACCAGGATGTCGCGCCAGCCCGGGTGGTCGTCCCGGCCCATCAGGATCGAGGGCCAATCCAGTGGAGAGATGTTGACGGTACCCATCCACAGGTCAGTCAGTGCCAGCAGGAAGAGCAGAGAGAGTAGCAGCAGCAGCGTGATTCGATTGGGCATGGCCCGAAAAGTACTACAAATTTAGCCCTTTCGACCGGGGGAAGAGAGGCGGGGAGGCAGGGGTGAGTCAGTGCTGGATATCAAGGTATTCAAAGTACTGATAATGAGCAGTTAAGGGAGTCAGGTCGATACACCCAATCTTTTTTTGAAACCCAGGCTTGTTAACTAGACCTCAGTTCCTATCTTTGCAGTCCTTTTTGCGTGACAAAACCCGCAAAACGGTTCAAAAACAGCAAAATAGGTTTCAACCATGCCTGGAATAATTGGAAGAAAAATCGGGATGACCAGCGTATTCGGCTCAGATGGCCAGAATCTCGCAGTAACGGTAATTGAAGCCGGTCCTTGTGTGGTCACACAGGTGAAGAGTGACGAGACAGACGGCTACCGCGCAGTTCAGCTTGCCTTTGGTGAGAAGAAGGAAAAGAATACCACCAATGCGCTGAAGGGTCACTTCAAGAAAGCCAGCACGACCCCCAAGAAGGCCGTAGCTGAGTTCCGTGACTTCGGCTCAGAGTTCGACAGCCTGGCTGAGTTGGGCAAAGAAATCAAGGTACAGGACATTTTCACTGAAGGCGACTTCGTGGATGCGGTCGGTACTTCCAAGGGACGCGGTTTCCAGGGTGTGGTTAAGCGCCACAACTTCCAGGGTGTGGGTGGCCAGACGCACGGTCAGCACAACCGTCTCCGTGCACCTGGTTCCATGGGTAACGCTTCCTTCGCTTCCCGCGTCATCAAGGGCAAGCGCCTCGCTGGCCGCATGGGTGGCGAGCGTGTGAAAGTTACCAACGTGCAGGTGGTGAAAATTGTACCCGAGCAGAATCTGATCATGATCAGCGGGTCTGTACCAGGTCCTAAGAACGCAACTATAATTCTCCAGAAGTAATGAATCTCGCCGTTGTAAAGTATACCGGAGAAAGCACAGGTCGGAAAGTGGATCTTTCTGATGAGGTGTTCGGCATTGAGCCCAACGACCACGCCATCTGGCTGGATGTAAAGAGCTTTCTGGCCAACCAGCGCCAGGGCACGCACAAGTCCAAGGAGCGCAATGAAATCGCAGGATCTTCCAAGAAGATCAAGAAGCAAAAAGGTACCGGTGGTGCCCGTGCGGGTAACATCAAAAACCCTCAGTTCAAAGGTGGTGGCCGTGTGTTCGGACCTGTTCCCCGCGACTATTCCTTCAAACTGAACAAGAAAGTGAAGGACCTGGCCCGCAAGTCAGCCCTCACCTATAAAGCAAAAGACAACAGCATTGCAATCGTGGAGGACTTCAAGTTCGAATCCGCGAAGACCAAACAATACGTCAGCCTTCTCAAGTCGCTGTCGTTCGCTGACAAGAAAACGCTCCTCGTGTTGCCTGCTTCCGACAAGAACGTACAGCTGTCGGGCCGCAACATCCCCAACACCAAAGTAATTACCGCCGATCAGATCAATACATATGATGTACTGAATGCTGACCAGCTCGTGCTGGTGGAGAGCTCGGTAGGTAAAATTGACAACCTGTTAAACAAGCGGTCATGAGCATCCTGAAGCGACCCCTCGTAACCGAGAAAGTATCTGCCCTCAATGAGAAGGGTAAATACGGTTTCATTGTTGATATCAATGCCAACAAGGTAGAGATCAAGGCAGCAGTGGAAAAAATGTATGGCGTAAATGTCGCCCGTGTAAACACCATCAGCCTGATGGGCAAGAAGAAAGTGCGCTACACCAAGGCTGGTGTGCTCGCTGGCCGCAAGCCCAACCTCAAGAAGGCCATTGTGACCCTTGCACAGGGTGAAGTAATTGATTTTTACAGCAACGTATAACTGACGAACCATGGCGTTGAAGAAACTGAAGCCGGTCACTCCCGGAACCCGACACAGACTGTCACCGGGTTTCGATGACATTACCGAGAGCCGCCCGGAGAAATCCCTGGTGAAGACCATCAAGAAGACAGGTGGACGCAACAGCGTTGGTCACCTCACCATGCGCTACATCGGCGGTGGTCACAAGCAGAAACTCAGAATCATTGATTTCAAGCGCAACAAGTTCGGTATCCCGGCTGTCGTGAAGTCAATCGAATACGATCCTACCCGCACCGCGCGCGTAGCGAAGTTGTACTACAAGGACGGTTCCAAGACTTATATCATTGCCCCCCAGGGGATCAAAGTAGGTCAGACGGTATTGTCCGGCGATGACATCGCACCGGAAATTGGCAATGCACTGCCTTTGTCCAAAATTCCGCTCGGTACCATTGTGCACAACGTAGAGATCCAGCCGGGCAAAGGCGGTTCCATTGCGCGCAGTGCCGGTTCTTTTGTTCAGCTGGCTGCCCGCGAAGGCAACTATGCAACTTTGAAAATGCCCTCTGGTGAAATGCGCAACGTATTGGTTCGCTGCATGGCCACTGTAGGCGCTGTGTCTAATGCCGATCACATGAACGAAAGTGTGGGTAAGGCCGGTCGCAGCCGCTGGAGAGGTATCCGCCCCCGTACCCGCGGTGTGGCCATGAACCCGGTAGATCACCCGATGGGTGGTGGTGAAGGTCGTGCATCTGGTGGTCACCCGAGATCCAGAAAGGGTCTGTACACCAAGGGCAAGAAGACCCGTCATCCGAAGAAGTATTCAGATGGTTTAATCATAGCTAGGAGGAAGAAATAATCATGGGAAGGTCCATTAAGAAAGGTCCGTATTGCGATGCCCGACTGCTCAAGAAGGTGCAGTCTGCCGAGGGCTCAGGCAAGAAATCTGTGATCAAGACCTGGTCCAGACGGTCCACCATTGTACCCGATATGATCGGGCTTACGTTCGCGGTGCACAATGGCAACAAGTTCATTCCCGTGTATGTAACGGAGAACATGGTAGGTCACAAACTCGGTGAATTTGCTCCTACCCGTGTGTTCAAAGGACACTCCGGTAACCGCAAGGACGAAGCCTCACCTGCTAAATAATTGCTGAGATGGAAACTGCAGTAAAGAAGACGAAGCGCTCTGTGCTCAAGAAGGCCAAGATTGAAGCTGTGAAGGCAGCTGCCAAGACAGGTCCTGCCGTAGCGTATCTGTATGATGTTCCGACATCACCCCGCAAAATGCGCCTGGTGGCGGACCTTATCCGCGGCGAGCGGGTCAACAAGGCTCTCAACATCCTTAAGTATGAGACCAAGCATCCTTCGGGCCGGCTGGAAAAGCTGTTGCTCTCAGCCATCGCCAACTGGCAGGCCAAGAACGAAGATGTGAAGCTCGAGGATGCCGACCTCTATGTGAAGGAAATCTTCGTAGACGGCGGTCGTGTATTGAAGAGACTCCGCCCTGCACCTCAGGGTCGTGCACACCGTGTACGCAAGCGTTCCAACCACGTCACACTGGTGGTAGACCGCAAGGCAAAAGAAGAATCGAAAACTACTGAAACGAAGGAATAATGGGACAGAAGATTAATCCGGTTGGCCTGCGCCTGGGCATCATCCGCGGATGGGATTCAAGCTGGTTTGGTGGAAAAGGTTTTTCCGACAAGCTGGTGGAGGATCACAAGATCCGCAAGTATGTAGACGCCCGTATCCAGAAAGGCGGAATTGCCAAAGTCGTTATCGAACGCACACTGAAGCGCATCACGCTGACGATTCACACGGCCCGTCCCGGCGTTGTGATCGGTAAAGGTGGCAACGAGGTCGACAAGATCAAGGAAGAGCTGAAGAAGCTCACCGGCAAGGATGTGCAGATCAACATCTACGAAATCAAGCGTCCGGAAATCGACGCCAAACTTGTAGGTGAGTCTATCGCACAGCAGCTGGAGGCCCGGATCAGCTACCGTCGCGCGATGAAGCAGGCGATTGCCTCTGCCATGCGTGTGGGAGCCGAAGGAATCAAAGTGAAAGTTTCTGGTCGTCTGGCCGGTGCGGACATTGCCCGCGCTGAGCAATACAAGGAAGGCCGGATTCCGCTGCACACGCTGCGTGCGGATATCGACTATGCGCATTCAGAAGCACAGACTGTATATGGTAAGATCGGCATCAAGGTGTGGATCTTCAAGGGTGAGGTGTACGGCAAACGCGACCTTTCTCCTAACGTAGGTCTGGTGAGCAACGCCGGTGGCGAAGGCCAGCGCGAAGGTGCACGTGGCGGCCGTGGCCGTGGCGACCGCCCTGAGCGCGGTGATCGCAATGAGCGTGGCGGACGTGGTGAGCGCCGCGACAACGACGGTGGCGATCGCAGAAGAAAATAATTGGAAGACGGTAAAAGAGCTAGAAGATGTTACAGCCTAAACGGACCAAATTCAGAAAGACACAGAAGGGTAAAGTCAAAGGACTTGCCACCCGCGGCCACAGCATTGCCTTCGGATCCTTTGCGATCAAGGCCATGGAGCCGGGATGGATTACTGCCCGCCAGCTGGAAGCTGCCCGTGTGGCCGTGACCCGCGCCATGAAGCGTGAAGGTCAGGTATGGATCCGGATATTCCCCGACAAACCCGTTACCCGCAAGCCTGCTGAGGTGCGTATGGGTAAAGGTAAAGGTGCGCCCGAGTATTGGGTAGCAGTGGTGAAGCCCGGTACAATCCTGTTCGAGGCTGGTGGTGTGAACCGTGCAACGGCTATCGAAGCCCTGTCTTTGGCTGACGGCAAGCTTCCGATCAAGACCAAGTTTGTGGTACGTCCTGACTACGTTGAATAATAAGCGTCATGAAGAATACAGAAATAAAGGGTCTTACCCTGGAAGAGATCAAGCAAAAGATCGGCAGCGAAGAGGAGAACCTCCGCAAGTTGAAGTTTGCTCATCAGGTATCGGCCATTGAAAATCCGATGAAGATTCAGCACACCCGGAAACTGGTGGCACGTTTGAGGACTGAATTGACGGCAAGAGAAAACAAAAAATAATTCACGATGGAACGCAACCTGCGAAAAGAAAGAGTTGGGAAAGTGGTCAGCAATAAAATGCAGAAGTCGATCACGATCGCTGTTGAACGCAAAGTGAAACACCCGATTTACGGAAAGTTCGTGAACAGAACGACCAAGTTCATGGCGCACGACGAGAAGAATGAAGCGGGTATCGGCGATACCGTGCGCATCATGGAAACACGTCCCCTGAGCAAGAGCAAGCGCTGGAGACTGGTAGAGATTGTTGAGAAGGCGAAATAATTAAATAACCCTACAGGTTAAAAGGTATGATACAGACGGAAACCAGGCTCACAGTGGCCGATAACAGTGGTGCAAAGGAAGTGCTTTGCCTGCACGTACTGGGAGGAAGCAAGAGACGGTCTGCTTCAGTAGGTGACAAGATTGTTGTCACTGTGAAGTCAGCCCTGCCGACAAGCCAGGTGAAGAAAGGTACCGTATCCAAGGCGGTGATTGTCCGGACGAAGAAGGAAGTGCGCCGCAAGGATGGCAGCTACATCCGCTTTGAGGATAACGCAGCCGTATTGCTGACCGCCCAGGACGAGCCCCGTGGCACCCGTATTTTTGGTCCGGTAGCGCGCGAACTCCGCGAAAAGCAGTTCATGAAAATTGTTTCATTGGCACCTGAAGTACTCTAATCCATGGAAAGGAAATATAACAAGCAACCCAAGTTGCACATTCGCAAAGGAGACACCGTACTGGTGATCGCCGGCGATGATCGCGGCAAGCAAGGCAAGGTGATGGAAATCCTCACAGCCAAGAACCGCGCGGTGGTGGAAGGTCTCAATATGGTGACCAAGCATCAGAAGCCCTCAGCCGGCAAGCCGGAAGGAGGTATCAAGAAAATGGAAGCAGGTATTCACCTCAGCAATCTGCAGTTGGTGGATCCCGCTAATGGCAAGCCGACCCGCATTGGGCGCAAGCGCAATGAGAAGGGCAAGCTGCAGCGTTATTCTAAGAAAACCGGTGAATTTATCAAGTAATGGCAACTCCTAGACTGAAAGAGAAGTACCACAAGGAAGTCATGGCGACGCTGAGACAGAAGTTTCAGTACAAGTCGGTCATGCAGGTACCCAAAGTTGAGAAGATCTGCATCAACAAAGGTGTGGGTGCGGCGGTGGCCGACAAGAAGCTCATTGACGTGGCGCTGGAGGAAATCACCTCCATCACCGGTCAGAAGGCTGTGTCGACCAAGTCGAAGAAGGCGATTTCCAACTTCAAACTCCGTGAAGACCTGGCCATTGGCGTGCGGGTGACCCTGCGCGGCGACCGGATGTATGAATTCATGGACCGTCTGATGAATGTGGCCCTGCCCCGCGTGCGCGACTTCCGCGGCGTGAGCGACAAAGGCTTTGACGGCCGTGGCAACTACACCCTGGGTGTGAAGGAACAGATCATCTTCCCTGAAATTTCAATCGATAAGGTGACCAAGATCAACGGTATGGATATCACATTCGTTACTACTGCCGAGACCGATGAAGAGAGCTTTGAACTGTTGAAGGCGCTTGGAATGCCCTTCGTTAACAAAAACAATAACTAAGAACCATGGCTAAACTTT
>JAIBBB010000230.1 GCA_019694905.1 Cyclobacteriaceae bacterium | reverse complement strand
GAATGCTGATCTCTTTTTGAATTGGCACCGCCATAGGCCTGGAGCGGGAATACCGAAGCAAAGCAGCCGGAATGAGCACCATGAACATGATTTGTCTTTGATCGACCATCTTACCCGAAATCTCCCTGAGCATGGGCGGTGGCTCTGATCGGATTGCCTCCACGATTGTGACAGGTATTGGTTTCCTGGGAGCAGGTGTGATATTCAAAGATGGGCTCACCGTCACAGGCCTCACCACTGCTACCACCATCTGGATTTCTGCCGCCCTCGGCATGGCTGTCGGCGCCGGGGAATACTTCATTTCTATTGTAGGTTCAGGTGTCGTGCTGGTCGTGCTGATTCTGTTTGAGAAATTGCAGGGCCAGATCGAACGCTGGCACCAGGCCCGCGTGTACAAGATCAGTTACAAGATGATTGACGACTTTGATGACGCGCTGGAGCACGAGCTGGACAAATTGAAAGTAGGCTACAAACGCAAACGCGAATACAAACAGGAGGGTACCTCCGTTTTGGTATATGAAGTTTTTGGTCGCGAGAAGCGCCTCGAGCGCTTCAACGAATTCCTGCTTCAAAGCAGGAACGTGATTGCATTTGAGTACTGACTACCAGGTAATCACCATCCCGGCATCGGACAAGGTTCCCGAGAACACTTTCACCATCTCTTCGCCCATTGAAGGTGGATTGTAGATGGGATCAAACTTCTCCAGCGGCAGGAAGAAAGTGTGACGCTCCTCGGCGAGGTCGACGTGTGCTCCGTCAACCATCACGTTGCTGAGGGTTCCAAATCCATGCAGAACAACCCTGACCGTCTTGTAGGAAGTAGGGTAGGCCCCTTTTAGAGCTCCGATGACAAAACGCCGGGCGCCTCCCTCAAAAAGCAATTGACGCGTGTTGAACTGACCCTGTTGGTACGCAAAGGTCGAACGGTCATCCTCAAACAACTCAAAGCTGGAATCCCGCTGACCATTGTACACGTGAAGGATCAGCTCATCCACGATTTCCCTCGTGTTCATCACCGGTCGCTGCATCGGGAGGATGCTGCCGCCCCTGATGAAGACCGGCAACTTGTGCAATGGACTGTCCTGGTAGATCACCGTATCACCGGCATGAGTGGCGCCGTCGTAGAGACTGTGCCACTGACCTTCAGGAAGAAAAATCCGGGTGATGTGCTTGTTGCTTTCCACCGGCGCAACGAGAATGGAAGGGCCGAACAGATATTGATTCTGGAAAGCGCCGTCGTAGACCTCATGCCGGTGGGGATATTCAATAGCCAATGAACGTTGCACCGGCAATCCGGTCTTCACCGCGTCATGAAAGAGTGAATAGATGTAGGGCATCAGCTGGTAACGCATCCGGATATAGTTGCGCGCAATCATCTCCACTTCCTCTCCATATGACCACGGCTCGCTGTCCCGACTGTTGATAACCGTGTGGCTTCGAAAGAAGGGTGAGAAGGCCCCGATGGAAACCCAGCGCGCGTAGAGATTGGTGCCGGTTTCACCGACAAACCCACCCACATCGTATCCTGCGAACGCAATACCGCTCAAGCCCATGCTGTTTACTATGCGCACACCCAGCATCATGTGTTCATCATACGCGACATTGTCACCGGTCCACACGGCTGCATAGCGCTGAACCCCGGCGAACCCGGAGCGGGTGAGGTTGAAGGGGCGTTTTCCTTTGAGGAGTTTCTTGGTTCCTTCATAGGTGCTTCGCGCCATTTGAAATCCGTAGAGGTTCCTTCCTTGCCGTGTCGTGCCTGGTTCGCCGTCAAAATCGAAAATCAGATTGTCGGGAAGTGAGTGACCCCATGTGGCGATTTCATTCATGTCATTCCAGAACCCCTCCACGCCAAGGTCGACATAGGATTTGAATTGCTCAGCCCACCAGGCGCGTGTGGAAGGATTGGTGAAGTCGGGAAAGTGACACCAGCCGGGCCACACCTGCCCACTGTAATTGGCGCCATCGTGATACTTCAGGAACACGTTATTCTTTACGCCATCTTCGTAGGGGGCATAGCCTGGTTCGCGTTTGATACCCGGGTCGCACATCAACACCACTTCAAATCCCTGCGATTTGATCTCGCTGATCATCGCTTTAGGATCAGGGAAGTGTTTGCGGTCCCACGTAAAAATCTTGTACGCATCCATGTAGTGGATGTCGAGCACGATGGCGTCCGCCGGTATTTGTTTCTCGCGGAAGGTGCGCGCGATAGAGCGCACTTCGTGGTCAGGGTAATAGCTGTAACGGCATTGCTGATAGCCGATACTCCATTGGGGTGGAAGTTCCATCCGTCCCGTCACCCAGGTGTAGCCTTCGAGGATACCCTGGATATGACCGCTGGTAAACAGGAAGTAGTCCATCACACCCGCGTCTGCTGCGACGCTGGTAAACCGGTCGTTGCTGGCCCCGAAACTGAAGACGGAACGGTGTGAGTTATTCAGAAAGACGCCATAGGCATGGCCGCTGTGGATCCCCATGTAAAATGGAATGGATGAATAGAGCGGATCGGTGGTGTTGTGATACGCGTATGCATCCGTGTTCCAGTTGGTGTATGCATGACCGCGGCGATCGAGAGGACCTGTTTTTTCGCCCAGGCCGATGAAGCGTTCTTCCGGCTGTAGCTTTTTATAGGTTGTTACCTGTTCACCGACCCAACTGACAGGAAAATTGGGTTCATCGCTGGTGAGCAGCGTCCCGTCTGCGTGGTATACCGTGATGGCGGCGGTGGTTTTGTCAACCGTTGCCCGGAAGCCACCGGAGACAAGGGAAAGCAACTGCGGAGTCTCATCTATTTGCACGGACGTTTCAAGTGCCGTTCCCGACACAGCATACTCCAGTGTAACTTCATCAGCGGTGCGGCGGGCGGTGACGCGCAAGACATCTTCCCGCCAGGCAGCGAGATCCACTATCGCATGTTGACACATCAATCTGAAACCGCCGGGTAGGTGTTCCCAGGATTGAACGGCACCGGGAATGACAGGGAGATTCGAACGGGTTGGCTTCATGCTGCCGGATTTTTACGGTGGAAATCTCAAAAATAGTGCACCCCCGCGGTTGGGCGAGGGTGCCATGGAGTGAAAACTTACCGGAATCGTTTGCGCTATTTCTTCTTGGCTACTGCTGCCTTTTTGAGTGAGGATTCACGGATAATGAGCTTCGTTTTGAGCATTTTGGTCTCAGGCATCGTATCGCCTTTGTCATTTTCTTTCATTTCTATGTGGCGGATGAGCAATCGGGCCGCTTCCTGACCCATCTCAAAACCGGGTTGATCTACGGAGCTGAGCGGCGGCTCCAGGAGCGAACTATAGAACCAGTTACTGAAGCCCACCATGGCGATGTCTTTTGGAATCTTGAGCCCTTTCTCCTTGATGGCCTGATAGGCGCCCATTGCCAGCACGTCGTTGTTGGCAAAGACCGCATCCGGCGGATTGGGCAGGGCGAGTAGCTTCTTCATGGCTTTTTTGCCTTCCTCGATCGTGCCATTGGGGCAATCCTCTATGTATTCGTCCAGTACATTCAGGCCGGCCTCTTCGAGCGCCTCCCGATAGGCGCGACGACGGTCCTCACTAATAATGAGTTTGGGAGCACTCTGAAGGTGAGCGATCCGCTTGCAACCCTGGTCAATGAGGTGCAGCACGGCCTCTCGGGCACCCGCATAGTCATCGACAATGACCTTGCTCGTATTGGGATTGCCGTAATTTCTGTCGAAGAAGATGATTGGCACCCCTTTCGAGAGAATTGACTCGATATGGTCAAAATTGACCGTCTCTCTGGAAATAGAGATCAACATTCCGTCAACACGGCTGTTGAAAAGGGCCCTGATGTCTGTTGCTTCGCGCTGAATCGATTCGTTGGACTGAGCCAGGATGACGTTGTAACCGGCCTGATAGGCAACGTCTTCAATGCCGGAGATGACAGTGGAGAAGAAAAAGTGGACAATTTCAGGAATGATAACACCAATTGTGTTCGTTTTCTTCTGTCGGAGGCTTAATGCGACAATATTAGGCTGATAGTTAAGCTTCTCGGCCAGGTCGTTAACGGCCTTTTTGGTTTCCGTACTGATATCAGGGTGGTCCTTCAGTGCGCGCGAGACAGTCGAGGGAGAAATGCCGAGTTCCCTGGCGATGTCTTTAATGGTGACCTGGTTAAACTTCATTTGGACGGTTGTTTTGGAGAAAATGTGGAGTGAAATCTGCTGAAGTTAAAAAACGCAAACGATTGTGCATTCGTTTCCAATAAAATTTGCGGAGATTTGTGCGGTTGTGGTTGGATTTGCATCTACCTTCAACCCTGAATTTGTACTGTGGATAATCGTGAAGAGGCACAAACAGTGGTTTTACGCGGTGTTTTAACAGCCAAATTTAACTCAGACCAATTTAAACCCAAACTAATTCTTATGACCAGACTGCTACGCAACACGTTCAGGCTACTGCCTGTCCTTCTGCTGTGTGGGAGCCTCACGGCTTTCTCACAAGAACGGGCGGTGTCCGGAAGGGTAACAGCTTCCGACGACAACTCCGCCTTACCAGGAGTAAACATCCTGGAAAAGGGCACCAGCAATGGTACCGTAACTGATTCGGACGGTAACTTCCGCATCAGCGTAGGTAGCAATGCTACCCTCATCTTCTCTTTTGTAGGCTACACCACGCAGGAAGTTGCTGTGGGTGCTCAGTCTACTATTAATGTAGCCCTCGCACCTGACGTTACCGCGTTGTCGGAAATCGTCGTTGTGGGATATGGTTCACAAGAGAAGAAAGAAGTGACCAGTGCAGTTGTGACTCTCAAGACTGAGAGCTTCAACAAGGGTAACATCAACGACCCCAGCCAGTTGCTTCAGGGCAAGATTGCCGGCGTATCCGTCAGCAAGCCCGGAAGTGACCCTACTGAAGGTTTTGCTGTGCGCCTGCGCGGTGTTACCTCGGTTGGCCAAACATCACCACTGTACGTTATTGACGGTGTGATCGGTGCCAGCATCCAGAGCGTAGACCCCAACGACATCGCCAGCATTGACGTGTTGAAGGACGGTTCTGCAGCAGCCATCTACGGAACCAGGGGTTCTGCCGGCGTTATCCTTATTACTACCAAGAAGGGAAAGTCAGGCAAGACTTCTGTTGACGTGAATTCTTATCTGGCCATTGACCAGATCGCCAAGAAGGTTCCTGTACTCAGCGGCTCAGCATGGAAGCAGCTGCCTGGTGCCATCGACAAAGGTTCTGACACTGATTGGCTCAGCCAGGTGACTCAGACCGGCGTAACCAAGGTGACCAACCTCGGTGTTTCCGGTGGTCAGGGAAATACTTCCTACCGCTTCTCTCTGAACTATCGCGATGTGGAGGGTATCCTCAAGAACAATGGTCTTAACAGCGTCAACGCACGTTTCAGCCTGCAACAGTCTGCTCTGAACAATAAACTGCGTCTGAGTTTTGATCTGGCTAATACCAGCCGAAAGTCAAACTATTCCTTCCAGGAAGCACTTCGCTATGCAGCGATTTACAATCCTACTTCTCCTGTGTATGATGCCAGCGGTGCAAACCCTACAACTGGCAGCCCCTACACTGAATCTGTGTTGTTTGATAACTTCAACCCCGTTGCAATTATCAACCAAAACATCAATGAAGGTCGCAGAAACATCATCAACCTTTCCGCTAAAGCTGAATACGACTTCCTGCCTGGTTTGACAGGCGTGGTCACTTATGCACTTCAGCGTGAAAGCGAATTGACCGGCCAGTATTATTCCAAGACCTCTTATTTCCGCGGCTGGAACCGCAATGGCCTTGCTTACCGCAACGACAACCAGGCTAGCTTCCAGGTACTGGAAACCTACCTGAACTATAACAAGCAGGTGAATGATCTCAATGTTCAGGCTACTGCCGGTTATTCTTATTCCGTTCGGAATTCTGAAGGCTTTGGTGCTCAGGCTGGTAACTTCCTCTCTGATGCCCTTGGATACAACCAGCTTGGCAACTCCCAGGACCTGGTACTGCCTACCAGCGGCAACAATGCCCGTAAGGCAAGTCCTGTTATGACGAGCTACGCAAGTTCTGACCAGCTCGTGGTTGGTTTCTTTGGTCGTGCAAACCTGAACTTCAAAGAGACTTACCTCCTTTCCGGATCCATTCGCCACGAAGGCTCTAACATGTTCGGTAAAGACAACAAGTGGGGCGACTTCTACGCCGGTTCCGGTGCAGTGGTTCTCTCCAACCTGTTCAGCATCCCGATGGTGAACAGCCTGAAGGCCCGTGTAGGTTATGGCCTCACCGGTGCACTGCCTCCCACCTATGGCGCGTCACAGCTCCAGTTCGTACAAAGCAACAACTTCAACTACGCCAACGGTGTGCTGATCCCTGTTGCTACCACAAACATCGCTCCTAACCCCAACTTGAAGTGGGAAACAAAGGGTGAAGTTAACCTGGGTCTGGACTTCGGCATGTTCAACAACAAGTTGACTGGTACAATCGACTTGTATGACAAGACTGCCAAAGACTTTATCATGCTGCGTCCTGTTGACGCATCCCAGAACGTCGCCTCTCAGGAGTACCTCAACGTAGGTAAAATTGAGACAAAAGGAGTTGAAGTGTCCCTCACTTACAACGTGATCCAGACAGGCGATTTCAGCTGGTCAACTACAGTGATCGGTAGCACACGCAAGTCAATCCTGAAGTCACTCTTCGCCGGTGTAGAAACCAGCGCTGGTCTTCCTGAATTGAACGCTGGCATGGGTGCACCTGGTCAGAACAACACTTATCCTATCAGCAACATTGCAGGCCAGCAGGTTGGTACCATTTATGGTCCCAAATTCACAGGCACTGTAGAT
>JAIBBB010000229.1 GCA_019694905.1 Cyclobacteriaceae bacterium | reverse complement strand
ATTGAACTATCCGAGTGGGGAGGGCGAATCGTACTATCCCGCGGGGAGTGACCTCCAGTCAGACGGAAAACGCGACCTCTTCTCATCCAACTATTCTGTAAGCACGATCTCCGTCTTTCAGAATGCAATAGTTGTCGGCGTCATTGATGCAAATTCATTTGTTCTACGCGCTAACCTGGTCAGCGGAACTCGACCTGAAGGTGTGGCGATAGGCGATCTCAATGGCGACGGCAAGCCCGAAATTGTTGTCACGAACGCCGCAAGTAACACGGTATCAATCTTTATGAATCTGTCCACTTCCGGTGATCTTTCGGATCTCTCGTTCGCGCCTAAACTTGATCTGGATGCGACGAACTGGCCGGCAGGTGTAGCCATTGGCGATTTTGACACAGATGGAAAGCCGGACTTGGTGGTAGCCAACAATGGCGGTAACTGGTCCAGTCCGGGAAGTTCTGTTTCAGTTTATAAGAATTTGTCGTCGGGAAGCGCCTTGAATTTTGCACCGCGTGTTGACTTTAATACGGGTATCCATCCACTTGGGGTCAATACCGGCGATCTGGATGGTGATGGCAAATTGGAAATTGTTGTGGCCACAGGCGCGGACAGTGTTTCAATTCTGATCAATCATTCGATGGCAGGAGTGCTTGATGGCAATTCATTCGGTCGGCTTGATTTAAGAGCTGGACACGGATCCACCGATCGGGTAGTGATCAGCGACTTTGATGGTGACGGACGGCCTGACCTTGCCAATGTCAACGCACTTGTCTCCTCGGTTTCTGTATTTCGCAACCAGTCATCTCCAGGGGCCGTGGTATTTGATCCAATGATCAATTTCAGTACGCTTTCAAAGCCCCTGGGCCTTAGCAGTGCGGATTTTGATCACGATGGATATAATGACCTGGTCATTGCTTATGAGGCACCTGGTTCCTTTTCGGTGTTCAGAAATTCCGGAACGGGTTTTTACGCCACCCCCTTGTTAGAAACACGGATTGATGTCGGCAAGGCCGGATACTCTTATGAACCAGTAGCCAGCGACCTTGATGGTGATGGAAGACCTGATGTAGTCATTGGCAATGGGTCCAATTCGATTGCTGTATTTCAGAACCAGATAGGAGACAAACAGGTACCGGTCATCACAGCCTGTGCAAGGGATGTTACTTTGTATGCGAACCACTCAGGCTGTTCTGCTATCCTCCCCAACTACGAAAGTATGCTGGCTGTATCTGACAATTGTGGCCCTGTAACGATTACACAGACACCGGCAGCGGGCGCCATGCTGGCGATCGGCATTCACCCTGTGACCATGGTTGCTGCCGATCTCAATGGCAATCAGACGACTTGCACCTTCAACGTAACTGTTGAGAACACGCTCGCCGCCACCTTTACGACTGACAATAATTGGCTGTATTATGGCTTTGCGGGGGATCAATCCGCCACACTTTCTGTGATTCCGACGGGCGGCAACGCACCTTATACAGGTACAGTGTCCATGAACAGGCCGTTAATATGTGACCGCATCACCCGTGACGGCGATGAGCACTGGACCAGTGGCGAGGGTACAACTCAAACCCAATACACATCCTGCCCCGGCTGTGCGGGCAATCCAACCGCAACCGCGACGGTGCTGGCAAATGGCGGCTACCGGGTTTTTGTCACTTTGATGCAGGACGCAATTGTCTATGCTACGGTCACGGATGCAGCAGGTTGCACCGTGGTACGCGAAGTTCATATCGATGCAGAAGACGTGAGGTGTTTTTCTGAAGAGTTCGAACACCGCAAGGTGGCAATCTGTCATCGCACCGGAAACAGGAAGAATCCTTGTGTGAGTATCTGTGTTAACCAATCGGCAGTAGCCGAACACCTGGCGCATGGCGACTACCTGGGTTCATGCAGAGCCGATTGCAGTGCGCCGGTGGCCAATGCCAGCATTTTACAACCTGAAGAAGAAGTTGGTTCCGGTAGTGAATTCCGTGTGGAGGCTTACCCCAATCCGGTTCGTTCCGTGGTCACAATACGGGTAAATATGAGCAACCCTACTCCTGTAATGGTGGGCCTTCATGATCTGACCGGCCGGCCGCACCTGGTGTGTGAAGCTGTCCTTCAGCCGGATGGCAGTCATCAGGTAGATGTAAGTGATCTTGTCCCTGGGGTGTATGTTCTTCGCGTAAAGGCCGGAACCGAAATGAGAGCCATCCGGTTGATCAAGCAATAGGAAAAATGGACAAGCTCGTTCAGCGAAGTGACCTTGGTAGCCATTTCGCTGAACTGGCTCGTCATTGGCCGGCACCCGTTTATTCCTTATATTGATCTACAATCCTGCGGTCATGCAGAATCATTTCAGTGCACTCATTGTCGATGATGAGCGACGGGCGAGTTCTCTGCTGAAGAAGCTGTTGGACGATACATGTGAATTTGCAGCGCTGTATTGTGCGGACTCCGGCAGTTCGGCGCTGGATCTCGTGCGGCGGCATCATCCAGACCTGATATTTCTGGATATCAAAATGCCGCGACATGATGGCTTTGAATTTCTAAGCCACCTGCACGACGCCGGGCTTCAGTGTGAAATTGTCTTTGTCACGGCGCACAGTGAATTCGCTATGCAGGCGTTGAAGAGTCATGCATTTGACTACCTGATGAAGCCTGTAGAGCGAGCAGATCTGGTGAAATGCATTGAATCCTTTCGTCAGCGGCGGGAGTACCCGGAAGTAAGCGGCCGCCTGCAACGCTTTCTGGAAGACTATGAAGCGAACAGAAAAGTGCGTTTCAATACCCGCACTGGTTTCTTCCAGGTAGATCCTTTGAGCATCGTCTACTGCCGCGCTGACGGCAACTATACCCATATTCACACAGGCGACCGTGAGCAATTGTGTACGCTCAATCTTGGAACGGTCCAGGAGTTGCTGCCGCGACAGGGATTCCTGCGCATTGGCCGATCACTGATTATCAATAGCCACTATATATATAAAGTCGACCGGAAGTTGCAGGAGATCACCTTTGAAAAGGGCAGCCATCACTTTTCACTCAACCTGCCGGTGCGGCAGATCAGAGAATTGGATCGGCTCATGGAATGACCCGAGGACACAGGCATTATCAGGAATAATTGAGAGCGTCTACTAACATGTTCCGTTCCCATTGGGTGCTCGCATTGTTGCCTGCTATTCTGGTTGGTATGTTGATTTCACCGCCTGCATCCCGATATGTGTTGACTACAGCCCAACAACACAATCAGTTTTCGCTGACTTCTTTTGAAGATCTGGACAGCGATGGGCAGAGTGAATTCTTGTTTGCAAAGAAGGATGAACCGTTCAGCACAGTAGGTGTCCAGACACTGTCGGGCCAGTGGCATGACCAATGGAATATCCACAGCCGGCTATTCCCAGAAATAAGTCAATTCTATTTTGGTGACTATGATCACGATTCCAGGCGGGAGATCTACTTGTTCACCGTCAAAGGTGATTCGCTGTTGTTGAATGTCAATGAGTTCTTTGATTCAACAGGTCTGGTTCTGGAAGGAAGGTACCTTGCGAGACTGGGGTTGGTAGAAGGCGTTATTTTGCACAACAACGTCTTGTTTGTCGGCTTTTATGATCAGAATCACGACGGTGCAGACGAGTTGTACATCGAAGTCACATCCGGTTTAGGGTTGTATCCAAGACAGTTGTACGCCATTGATCTGAAGAGGGGCATAACCAAAAGCACAGCTTACACGGGTGTCCAACTTGTGAGTCCCTTTATGGCGGACGTCAATCATGATGGTGTGCCGGAGATTCTGGGGTCAAGTTCAGCTTCAGGCAACCAGCACGAGCCGACCACATACTCCGACTACAGTTGCTGGCTAATGATGTATAACGCCGACCTGGAATTGCAGTTCCCGCCAGTTGAGTTTCCGGGGTTTTCAGGTAAACTTCATGTGGAGGCATATCAGACCCATAGTACAACCAAACTGCTAACTACTTTTCATGGGAATGAGAAAGACACTGTGCTATCAACAATTGCGTTGTATGATCACACGGGTACACTGCTCAGACAGCAGTCCATCAGAGAATTTGAAGGAGCTGAACAGGCGAATGCAATAGTTGCACAACGACCGGATGGGCATGCCATTATTCTGCTTTCAAATCCGATGCATGTATTGGATAGCGCCCTGCGTTCAAGAGAAGAAATCCATTCATTGCCGTTTCTGATTCCTGGTTATGCAAGTCCCTTGCTACGTGATCTCGATCAGGATGATTGGGATGATTTCATTTTCTATTCGAATGACGACCATGCCTTGTATTTTGTCAGCAACCAACTGGAGAACATAGGGTCTATCACAGGCGTGCCTGCCGTTGACTACGGACTTACTCTTACTGGCATACATGATCGTGAGAAGATTCAATTCCTCCTAAGTGGTTTTGACTACGCCGGATATCTTTTCAGTGTGAGGGCGGATCCACACTATGCACTGGGGTACCTGCGCTATCCGCTGCTGTATCTGGGCGTGGTCCTGTTTGTAGCGCTTGTGCAGCGGATTACACGCTTGCAAGTGGAGCGCAGGGAGAAGGCGAGACGTCGTATACAGGATCTGCAACTTCGCAGCATCAAGGGCCAGCTTGATCCTCACTTCACGTTCAATGCGCTGACAGCGATTGGTTCAATGTTGCAATTGGAGGACCGGAACATCGCCTATGATTACCTTTCCAAGTTCACTAAGCTATTGCGGCAACTGATGGCCGACGCGGAACGGATCTGGCGACCGCTACAGGAAGAATTGGATTTTGTAACGGCCTACCTCGATCTGGAGAAAATGCGCTTCGAAGGGAAGTTTGACTATGTGATCGCCAAATCGGATGGTGTGACAGGTCATGAGTTGGTGCCGGTGATGTGTATCCAGATTTTTGTTGAGAACGCGATTCGCCATGGGCTCATGCATTTGAAGACCGGGGGACTAGTGACTGTGGAAGTGACCTCGGCCGGTGGCCGCCTTCGAATTGTTATCACCGACAACGGCATCGGCCGGCAACGAGCGGCAACTTTGAACCCACGGCAAGGCAAGGGCTTGCGCATGACGCGCGAGTTGTATGAGATCCTCAACCAAAGCCGTAAGGAGCCCATCACATTCACCATCACCGATCTGCCTGCTGGCGGGGGAACGAAGGTAGAGGTAGTGGTGTAAGTGGGGTGTCAAGGCCAAACGATCTCCGTCCTGGAGGAAATGCGGTATAACCACTACCAATATTCATGCGATTAACCTTGAAGGTCCCGCTTTTAGTAGTGGGTAAGTTTACTTAGGCTGACGGGGAGTGGCCGTGTTAATTTGTGGAATGTTAAAAGAGACGTTCATTGTCTGTATCAGAATTTTCAGAATGATAGAATTGGCAGAATTGAGACTTAGGGCGATAGGGGCAAATTGCGATATATGGAGAAGGATGAGCTAACCTACGGAATTATCGGATGTGCCATGAAGGTGCATCGGACTTTAGGCAATGGATTTCAGGAACTGATTTATCAGCGTTGTCTAGCCATTGAGTTGAACAAGGCAGGTATTAATTTTAAACGGGAACTGGAGCAGACCATCTACTACGGAGACAGGGTAGTTGGGATCCGGCGCGCGGATTTTGTGGTAGAAGGAAGGCTCATTGTGGAACTGAAGGCGGTCATCAATTTGGAGGATGCACATCTCGCTCAGGCCAAAAATTATGTGGTGGCATATGATTTTGCGCATGGACTGTTGATCAATTTTGGCGCAAAGAGCCTCCAATACAAACTCATCTTCAATCCCCGATATCCTCAGCCTCCAAACTAATTCTGCTCATTCTGCAATTCTGTGAATTCTGCTCCAGACCTTGTGACTGTTTTTTTGATATCCCCCTGTTTCCTGCTTGCACTTTTGTGACATTCAACTTGCAGGCTGGTGTGATAACAAGTATCAAATGGTTGGGTCCAGCCAGCTTGGGTTCTTTTGTCTCATTTACAGATATTCAAACGGTTGGCAACTCGTGGCGATAACGGAGGTGAAAGAATCTATGGCAATTCTTGTTTACACGCCAAAGTAACACCCGGCTGCAAATCAAAGCAGACCTGCTATCAGACGCCGTGCCAAGTTAGGTCCATGAACAAATAGCCGAAAAGGAATTTACATGCTGTAATTCTATCCCAATGATTAGTTGGAAGAATTCAGCAATGATTCAGAAAAGCATGGTGGTACATTCAATTTGTAAATTCTTTTTATCACGCATGCACCGTATCATACTGATGGATGGTGGTTGTTGGTAATTTAGTGCCAATACGAGGAGAAAATTCACCTCGTACCCTCAACGTGAAGGCTGAGCAATTTGGTACCAAGGCGGTCGTCGTTTCTGGTGAACGCAATCACTATCAGGAACTCCTCGAGGCGGTCATCCACAATTCCTCTGACAACTTCGTGCTGCTGGACAAAGACCTAAGAGTTGTAATTTTCAATACAGGCTTTCAACAATTTTCAGAGCGATTTGCCGGTGTTACTCCTAAACCTGGTATGGCTCTCAAAGAGGTTACTCCGTTGAACCGGCACGAGCACAATTCGACTAATCTGAGTAAAGCGCTGGCGGGTGAGTCTGTAAAGGAACTGGCGGTTGTTCCAGTTCAGAATGAAACTGCCTACTTCGAAGTGGCGTACAATCCAGTCTATTCAGGATCGGAAATCACTCACATCGCCATTTCAGCTATGAATGTGACTGACCGGATTCAACAGGAAGAGAAACTGAGGATATTCGCTGAGAATTTGTCCATTATTCAGGACAACACAACCGATCAATATGTTCTTTTTGATGTCAATGGCCTGGTGACATTTTTCAACAAGTCATTTGAGAGTCATGTACAGCCACG
>JAIBBB010000228.1 GCA_019694905.1 Cyclobacteriaceae bacterium | reverse complement strand
CAACCCCTTCTTTTTTTCCCATTTCTGGAAAATACGTGTTGTTTTGGAGGTCTCGGTGGCAGGGATGTCCTTAAAGTGTCGCTTTTTGGGCGATTTTGAGGCTTTTTGGCAACAGCTGGCCTTAGAACGGAATTTGCAGTACCCTGTACAAATTCGAGGATATGAACACGCTACTGATTTCCGCCACCACCATCACCGGTCTTGCTGCCGTTGCTTTCCTGATCAACCGCAGGCACTCACCCGTTGTAGAATCCAAACTTGCCGGATTGTGGATGAATCAGGAGCGTACGATGCGCATTCTGATCTATACGATGGGCAGTTTTATCACAGGCGAGCTGGTATGGTCATCGTATCCCAATGCAGCGCGCCCTGGTTCGAACGTGTTCCGCGACTTGCGCGTAGACAGCCACGGCAATGTACGCGGCATGTTCATCGATCCGCTTACCCGTGAGCAAATGCCGCTGGAGTTGAAAGTGAGAAACACTGGCTTGTCCTTGCACCTGATGTCTGAGAAAGACAGACAGGAGCGCACCGAGACCTGGTTTCCGGTGAAGCCGTAATCAATACAGAGAAGCAATCAGCTTCATGAGCTGGTCCAGATAGTGGGCGTCGACGTCGCTGAAATCAGAAAGGCGGTCGCTGTCAATATCGAGGACCAGCTTTACATTTCCACCGACGACAGCAGGCAGCACAATTTCTGATTTGGAATCAGAGCTGCAGGCAATGTGTCCAGGAAACTCGTCGACATTGGGAACCACGATGGTCTTCGCTTCTTTCCAGGAAGTACCACACACCCCTTTACCGAAGGCAATGCGCGTACAGGCAATAGGCCCCTGAAAAGGTCCCAACACCAGTTCGTTTTCTTTGACGAGGTAAAAGCCCACCCAGAAAAATCCAAAGGTCTGCCTGAGCGCAGCGGCGATGTTGGCAAGATTGGCCGTGAGGTCGCGCTCACCGGCAACCAGCGCTGCTATCTGTGGCAGCAGTTGCTCGTATTTCTCCTGCCGGCTTTCACCGGTGATGACCAATGTCTCAGCCATGGCCCGGATCGTTTTCTCCCGTTTGGGTTTGCGCAGGCTCTGCCGGCACACTGTTTTCAGGTGTTTGTGACGGCACATCGGTGCTGTTTGTGCCGCTTGTCGTGTCGGTGAAGAACTTTTTCTGGAAGATGAGGATGCTGGTCACGCCAATGAAAATGGAGGAGTCAGCGATGTTGAACACAGGGCTGAAGAATTCGAAGTATTCACCACCCACATACGGCATCCATTCGGGCCACATAAAATGGAAGATAGGAAAGTAGAGCATGTCAATCACCTGGCCGTGGAACCAGGGAGTGACCGCATCGACGGGCTGGTTGTGCAGCAGCACACCATAAAATGTGCTGTCGATGACATTGCCAACAGCGCCGCCCAGGATCAATCCCAGGCAGGCGAGGAAGCCGGCATGCGAGCCCTTCTTTGTTTCACGCACGAGGTACCAGGCGATGCCCACCATTGCAATGATGCGGAAGACCGTGAGCGCCAGCTTGCCAAACTCATTGTTCCACCGTAGCCCAAAGGCCATGCCGGGGTTCAGGAGGTAGTGCAGCCGGAACCAATCACCCAGGACGTTGATTTCCTCGCCGAGGGCAAGGTTCTGGTACACCAGCATCTTGCTCGTCTGATCAATCAGGATGACACCAAGGGCGATGGAAAAATATTTGAGAGATTTCATGTTGTGTGTTTCCGGTCGGTACGGATTAAAGTTTCTGGATTCGTACCGTCCATTCAAAATCATCCATGTCAATGCGGACACCTTCATTCACCTTGTCGAGTACAGTCAGTTGTTGCGCCTGGGTTTCGGAGGTGACGTATTCTTTCCAGGTTTGTACAGCTGCGACGGCCGCGGCGGGTTCGCTTCGCTCGATCTCAATGCTGATCTTGTCGAGTACGTCGAGCCCGATATCTTTGCGCAGATTCTGGATCCGGTTGACGAAATCGCGAGCGATGCCTTCCTGCCGGAGTGCCTCGGTGATGGAGATGTCGAGGGCAACAGTGATCGTGCCGTCCTGCGCCACCGACCAGCCGGGGATATCTTCGGAGCTGATGATCACGTCTTCCGGCACAAAGTTGAAGCCCGCTTTGCTAAGGGCGCCGGATTTCTCGAGCTGGCTGATTTCTTTCTGGTCGAATGTGCCGATCACAGCGGAGACCTCCTTCATTTGCTGACCGTATTGACGACCGAGTTTGGAGAAGTTGGGCTTCACCTTTTTCACCAGCAGACCGGATGTGTCGTCGATGTATTCCACCTGCTTCACGTTCACTTCTGCTTTGATGATCGCTTCTGCCACCTGCACCCGCCGTGCGAATTGCGCATCGAGCACGGGCAAAAGGATCTTTTGCAGCGGCGTGCGCACCTTGATCTTGCTGTTCTTGCGGATGCTGTGAACCAGAGAGCAGATGCGCTGGGCATATTCCATCGACAGTTCCAGTTCGCGGTCGATCTTGCCGGCGTCGGCTTTCACGAGGTTAGTGAGGTGGACTGACAGCGCACCTTTTTCACCGGACAGGCTCCGGTGCAGGGATTCTGCGTAGAAGGGGGCGATCGGTGACATCAGTTGTGTGACCACGCGCAGGCACTCATGCAGTGTGTCGTAGGCAGCCCGTTTGTCGGCACCGAGTTCGCCGCGGTTGGATGGCTGCCAGAAGCGCTTGCGGTTCAATCGCACATACCAGTTGGAGAGGTGATCGCTCACAAACTCCTGAATGGCGCGCGCTGCGCGGGTAGGCTCGTATTCTTCATAAGCGGCAGACACATCAGTGATCAGTGTTTGCAACCGTGACAAAATCCAGCGATCGAGGGGCGACAGGTCACTCGGGGAAGTTCCCTTTGATTCTTCTCTGCGATAGCCGTCGATATTGGCGTAGAGTGCAAAGAATGAGTACGTGTTGTGCAGCGTGCCAAAGAACCGCCGTTTGGTTTCTTCCACACCGGCCAGGTCAAACTTCAGGTTGTCCCAGGGCGGCGCGTTTTCCATCATGTACCAGCGCACCACATCAGGTCCGTATTGCTCCAGCGTGGTGAATGGATTGATGACGTTGCCTTTCCGCTTGGACATCTTGTTGCCGTCCTTGTCCAGTACAAGTCCGTTGGAGATGACGTTGCGGAACGCCACTTTATCGAACAGCATGACGGCGATGGCGTGGAGGGTAAAGAACCAGCCGCGGGTCTGGTCGACACCTTCTGCAATGTAATCAGCGGGGAATGCGTTTTTGAAAATGGCTTCATTCTCCATCGGGAAGTGCCATTGTGCGTATGGCATGGCACCTGAGTCGAACCACACGTCGATGAGATCAGGTTCGCGGTACATGGGCTGACCACTTGCGCTGGTGAGCACAATGTTATCCACGTAGGGGCGGTGCAGATCGAACCCTGCAGGCAGCGCTTCCTTCATGTGACCTGCTTTCACCGACCGCGCAACTTCTGTGTTCAATTCAGCGAGTGAGCCAATGCAAATCTCTTCCTTGCCATCACGGGTGCGCCAGATGGGCAGCGGCGTGCCCCAGTAGCGCGAGCGCGACAGGTTCCAGTCGACGAGGTTTTCGAGCCAGTTGCCGAAGCGACCTGTGCCGGTGGACTCAGGCTTCCAGTTGATGGTCTTATTGAGTTCCACCATCCGGTCCTTCATGGCTGTGGTGCGGATGAACCATGCATCGAGCGGATAGTACAACACCGGCTTGTCGGTGCGCCACGAGTGGGGATAGGTGTGTTCGTACTTCTCGACGCGGAATGCCTTGTTCTCCTCTTTTAGGATGATGGAAATGATGACGTCTGTAGTCTTGTAGTCGGGATTCGATTCATCTTCGTCGGTGTAGTTCTTGACGAAGAAATCATCGGCACCCAGGGTTTTGTGGGTCTTGATCTTGTACCGTGTCACGCCTTCCACAAGCCGTTGACCGATAGCGCTCACAAATTTGCCCTTCTTGTCGACCGTGGGTACTTCATTGCCTGCCTCATCGCGCAGGGTGAGCGGCGGGATGCCGTGCTGTTTGGACACCCGGAAGTCGTCGGCGCCGAAAGTCGGTGACGAATGCACAATGCCGGTACCATCTTCTGTTGTTACAAAGTCTCCTGCGATGACGCGGAATGCCTTGTCGGCATCGTAGAGTGGCTGCACGTAGTCCATCAGTTGCTCGTAGCGGGTGCCGATCAGCTGAGAACCCGTATACGTCGCTGTGATCTGGAAAGGAATCTGTTTGTCGCCGGGCTTGTAGGCATCGAGCGACAAATCCTTGTTCTTGTCCGGGAAGTATTTCGAAACGAGTGCCTTGGCGAGAATAACTTCCACTGGTTTGAAGGTGTACGGATTGAAGGTGCGCACCTGCACGTATTCCAGTTTCTCCCCTACTACGAGGGAGGTATTCGACGGCAGCGTCCATGGTGTGGTCGTCCATGCAAGGAACCAGACATCCGTGGCGCCCGTCTTGTAGAGAAATTCGGATTGGCTGTTGCGCACCACTTTGAACTGCGCGACGATGGAAGTGTCTTTCACCTCCTTGTAGCATCCCGGCTGATTGAGTTCGTGGGAACTCAGACCGGTGCCATCGGAGGGGCTGTAAGGCTGGATGGTGTAGCCTTTGTAGAGCAGACCTTTTTTGTAGAATTCCTTGAGGATCCACCAGAGCGATTCGATGTAGCTGTTTTCGTAGGTGATGTACGGATGATCCAGGTCGACCCAGTAACCCATTTTCTGGGTGAGGTCGTCCCACTGGTCCTTGTACATCATCACGGTCTCGCGGCACTTGCGGTTGTAATCCTCAATGGAGATTTTCTTACCGATGTCGTCCTTCGTGATGCCGAGTTGTTTTTCCACCTGCAGTTCTACCGGCAGGCCATGGGTGTCCCAGCCACCTTTGCGCTTCACCTGAAAGCCCTGAAGTGTTTTGTAACGGCAGAAAATATCCTTGACCGTCCGGGCCATCACGTGGTGAATGCCAGGGGTGCCATTGGCCGACGGTGGGCCTTCATAGAAAGTAAAGGATGGTTTACCTTCTCGGTTTGAGACAGATTGTTCGAATACCTTTTCTTTTTGCCAGAAGGCCAGTACCTCGTCGGCCAGTCTCGCAAAGTTCACGTCTTTATACTCCGGATACTTCATGTCGATTGTTTCAACCTGCTGACCGATAAGCCATTGTGGGGTCAGCAAGACCGCAAAGATGGCAAAAGATTTTGGGATGTTAACGACTGTGGGAGGGCCTGAAAGCGGCTTTTTTAGCCTGATTTTCAGGGTTTAGCCGGCTCAGTCCCGGAGTCTTTTTCGCCGTAGAAATTGGGGTCAATTTCGTCGATCAGCTGGTGTTCATCTTTCTCCTTGCGCGGGCGATCGAAGGTCATGATCAGTGCTGGCAGAAGGATGAGGTTGGTGAACATTGAGATCACGAGCGTGGTGGATGTCAGGATGCCGAGGGCAATGGTGCCACCAAATGAAGAGAAGGCAAAAATGATGAAGCCGGCAAAGAGCACGATAGACGTGTAGATGATACTCTTACCGGTTTCCAGGATGCTCTCACTTACGGCCCTTGGTACAAAGTATCCGGTCACCATCAGTTCGTGGCGGTATTTGGCGAGGAAGCGGATGGAGTTATCGACCGAGATGCCGAAGGTGATGCTGAAGATCAGCGCGGTACTCGCTTTCAGCGGAATGTGGAAATAGCCCATGATGCCTGCAGTAATCATCAGGGCGATCAGGTTAGGGATCAGGGAGATGATGATCATACGCACGTTGGCGAACAGGAGTGCCATCGACAGTGTGATCAGGATGAAGGCGAGGATCAGGCTTTCGGTGAGGTTGTTGATCAGAAACTTGTTGCCCTTGATGAAGATCTTGGAAGTACCTGTGATCACTACGCCCACCGAGTCGGACGGGGATTTGAGATTTTCTTTCAGTTCCGCCACGAGCACTTTGGCGCGGGGTTCAATGACGCCGTGCACGAGTGAATCCATGCGGTGGGAGCCGATGTCGGCCATCTGCATGGAGATGCGCATCTTCGAGAAGGTGGAGTCGACAAACGACTTGATCAATCCGCTGCTGTCAGTCTGTCCTTTCATGTAGCGCAGGATGAAGGCAGACTCAGCTTTCGTAGGCAGCGTGTAGCGGTCCGGGTTGTTGTTGTAAAATGCCTGCTTGGAAGCCTTGACCAATGTGATAAGCGATAGTGGCCGTGACGTAACCGTGATTGAATCAAGTGATGCTTCGAAGTCGTTAATCGCTGTGAGGTTTTTGAGATCGAGCAGAGGCCGGCGTTTCTTTGTCTGGATGTCGACCATGATTTCGAGCGGCATGACGCCGCTGAAGTTGGCTTCAAAGAACTGGAGGTCCTTCTTGATCTGGCTGTCGTCGGGGAGGTCGTCCACCATGAACGACAGTGACTGCAGGCGGGACATGCCTACTGCGGCGACGATGGTGATCACCACGGTGACCCAGTAGATTCCTTTGCGCTGGTATTTCACAAGTACGTCAACCAGATGCACGAATCCGCCGAGGATGCGGAAGTTGAGGTGGCGCAGGTGCTTCTGAGACGGTTCGGGCAGCCACGACAGGATGCCGGGGATCATGACCAGACTGACGAAGAACAGGGCGACGATGTTGATGCCGGCCACAATGCCAAACTCGCGCAGCACGAGGATGTCGGTGGAGAGCAGCGTAAGGAAGCCGATGGCCACGGTCAGGTTGGTGAGGAACGTAGCGAGTCCCATGCGCTGAACGACGACGCGGATGGCCTCCATCTTGTTGCCGTGTTTCGCATACTCAAGGTGGTACTTATTGAGCAGGTAGATTGCGTTGGTGATGCCGATGGTGACGATCACCGGCGGGATGAGTCCGCTCAGCAGCGTGATC
>JAIBBB010000227.1 GCA_019694905.1 Cyclobacteriaceae bacterium | reverse complement strand
CGGGTATTCTCAAGTACGATTCGTACGCTGTCAGGAAACGGGGTCTTGAAAACAGCCTGCTGCTGACCCTGTACAGTCAGAGTCAAGGCAAGTAGAAATATCCCTATGACTGCTGTCCTCTTCACAAATATGAAACCTTGAAATTCGCTAAAAAAAGCGGAAACCACTAAAACACAATTGATCGCAGTGAGAACGAAGAGAACGCCCGATTATGATTGCTTTTCCAACAAAAGAGCTGCCCAGTCCTCTCGTGTGTATCGCCTGCGCTCGCCAAATCCCAGTGTTGACGACTTCTTCAGCAAGTCAGGAATATCGTGATCAAAAAAACCACTGAGAAGCAAGTGACCACCAGGCTTCAGGTGGGCCGCGTAATGACCAAGTTCATCAAGCAGAATATTCTTGTTGATGTTTGCCAGGATGATGTCAAAAGGTTGCTCCCAGACAAAGTCGGTGATCTTGCCTTGTCGCACACGCACATTGGGACAACGGTTGACGTCACAATTCTCCGCGCCATTGGGCACGCTCCAGTCGTCAACATCGAAAGCCTCTACGGAGGTCGCGCCCAACTTGGAAGCCATGATGGACAGAACTGCCGTGCCACATCCTGCGTCCATGACAAGTTTGCCCTGATGGTCAAGTTCCATTTGCGCCTGAATCATCAGATGGGTCGTCTGATGGTGTCCCGTGCCAAATGACATTTTGGGTGTGATGATGATTTCGTATGGGTACTTCCGGTCGATTTTGTGAAATGACGCACGGATCAGACATCGGTCTGCCACAACCACAGGGTCTACATTTTTTTCCCATTCTTCGTTCCAATTCTGCCGCTCCACCCGGTCGCTGAAAAATAGCAGGGGTTGCACATGTGCGTAACGTACCTGGATGTCGTCGAGCAGGGTTTTGTTCACCACGGTCTCTTCTCCAAAAGCCTCGAAGCCCTGCTCGGATTCCATGAAGGTGTCAAAGCCAGCTTCAGCCACTTCAGCCATGAGTATCTCTGCGAAATCCGGCTGGCAAACTACCTGAAGGCGGGTGTAATACATGTCAGAGTTTTTCAATGAGCGCTGTGTAAAGTCGTGTGAGATCCCGCTCTGCCAGGCGGGCAGTTGCCACAATTTGGTCAAGATTCACGGGAGCCAGATTGTCCGGATCACAATCATCTGTCAATACGGAGATCGCGCAGCATGGCAAGGACATGTGATTAGCCACAATCACCTCAGGGACGGTACTCATCCCCACCGCATCCCCACCGATTCTACGAAGATATCGATACTCTGCACGGGTCTCAAGATTAGGGCCCATGACTCCCACGTAAACCCCCACATTCAATTGTATATCCAGCCCTTTCGCCAGCTCCACCAGCATTGCATTTAACCTGGGCGAATAGGGCTGGCTCATGTCGGGAAACCTCGGCCCCAGCTCCGGGATATTGATTCCCCTGAGCGGGTTGTCAGGCTGCAGGTTAATGTGGTCATCGATCAACATCAACTCCCCTTTGTGCCAATCCAGGTTCATGTTGCCCGCTGCGTTGGAGACAAGGAGGTGCTGCACACCCAGCATTTTCATCACACGGACCGGCAGCGTAATCTGTTGAAAGTTGTATCCCTCGTAGTAGTGGAACCGGCCCTGCATGGCCATGATCTTTTTACCCCGCAGTGTGCCAAAAATGAGTTTGCCCTGGTGATGTTCAACCGTTGAAACAGGAAAATGCGGGATATCATGATAATCCAGTGTCAACGCAGGCGTCATTTCTTCTACAAAGTGCCTTCCCAGACCTGTGCCCAGAATAACGCCAATTTCGGGATTGAAATCCGTCTGGCTGCGGATGTAATCGGTGGCTTCGGAGATTTTGTCCAACATAGAATCAGCAAGCTAGCAATTTAGCCATTGGTGAAGTTATGCCACTACTAAAAATGGTTGTCGAACAAGGCCGGCAGTTTCTATCTTTGATTACTATACCTGATCCCATGAAAAAATCAATCTGCCTCATGCTTCTGTTTGCCGTGGCTGTGATCTGCTACGGTCAATCATTCAATGCACGCCCCGGTGGTACGCAAAAACCACCACTCCACGGGAAAAACTGGATGGCTATTACCGGCAAGCCGTTGGCGGCCACTGCAGGTGCAATGATCTTTCAAAAAGGTGGCAACGCAGTCGACGCGGCCTGTGCCATGATCGCCGCTACGTGTACCATGTGGGACGTCCTCAGCTGGGGTGGTGAAACCCAGGCGTTGATATACAATCCTAAGACTGGGAAGGTCATTGGTATCAATGCACTGGGTGTGGCGCCTACCGGAGCAACACCGGAGTTCTTCAAGGAAAAAGGGCTTCAGTTTCCACCTGCGTTCGGACCACTTTCCGCTGTAACTCCAGGCACGCCGGGCGGGATCATGACCATGCTCGCTGAATACGGAACCATGAGCCTCAGAGACGTGCTGGGTCCCGCCATGCAAATGGCAGAAGGATACCCTATCGAAGCACAAACAGCAAATTCAATCGAACGAGGCAAAGAGCAAATCAAACAATGGCCCTACTCCAAAGCGGTGTTCCTTCCCCACCTGGGTGAAAAGCGGGAAGCCCCTGAAGCAGGTGAGATTTTCAGGCAGGCGGACTTGCTGGAAACCCTTCGCAAGCTCGTTGAAGCAGAACAGCTTGCTTTGAAAAAGGGGAAGAACCGGAAGGAAGCGATCTATGCAGCCTATGAACGCTTCTACAAGGGTGACATCGCAAAAGAAATTGTTCGCGGAAATCGGGAGCAAGGCGGACTTTTTACAGAGGCCGATCTCGCCAACTGGAAAGTGAAAATTGAAGAGCCGCTGTCGGTCAACTACCGCGGCATTGAAGTCTACAAGTTGCAGCAATGGACGCAAGGGCCGGTCCTGCTGCAGGCACTCAACATGCTCGAACCCCTGGATCTGAAGTCGATGGGATTCAACTCCGCCCGCTACATTCATACTTTGTACCAGGTGATGAACATGACATTTGCCGATCGGGATTTCTATTACGGCGACCCGGCCTTTTCCACCGATCAGCCGATGAAGGGCCTGCTCTCCAAGGAGTACGCCAAAGAGCGCCTGAAGTCACTCAACTGGCAGAAGAATGATGCGAAGGTTGGCCCTGGCGATCCCTATCCGTTCGAAGGAAAAGTGAATCCTTACACAGAATTACTGAAAGGCTGGAACCAGGCATCACATGTCGCTACTCCGGGTCCGCTTGACGAGGCCTATTTGAACAATGTATGGGCAGGAACCACATCGGTGGAAGCCGCGGACAAGGAGGGTTGGGTAGTGTCGGTTACCCCCAGCGGTGGTTGGATCCCTGCCTGCATTGCCGGCAAAACAGGCATTGGCATGAGCCAGCGCATGCAGAGTTTCGTGCTTGATTCAAAATTGAATCCGTTTAACGTCGTGGCACCCGGCAAGCGACCTCGTGTGACACTGACACCAACCATGGCGCTTAAAGATGGGAAACCATTCGTCTCCTTTGCGGTACAAGGTGGAGATACACAGGATCAAAACCTGCTGCAGTTCTTTGTTGACATGGTGGATTTTGGAATGACAGTACAGGAAGCCACCGAGGCTCCTAACATCAATACTTATCAGTTCTTTCTTTCTTTGGGGGATGCGACCCTGGCAGACCGGGCCCCCAAACCCGGCTACATCCTACTCCAATCTGATACACCTGACTATGTACAAAGTGAACTGATTAAGATGGGCTATCGGATCAGCTTGGACGACCGCACGTCGGGCCCCATCAATGCAATCTGGTTTGACGGCAAGCACGGCACATTCTGGGGTGGCTCAAGCAACCACGGCGAAGACTATGGCATTGGCTGGTAACACAATATCCTCCAGATCGCTGCGTCTATCATTGAAAACCTGTTTGTCCAACTATTTGTAACTTTACGGCAAATAAAACTTCTATGAGAAAGTATCTTCCTTTGATTATTATCCTTGGCCTGATTGCGATTGTCTTTTTTTGGGGAGTGGGCGTTAATAATAGCCTTGTAACCAGTGACCAGACAGTAAAGAAAGCTTGGGCCGATGTAGAGGCTGACTACCAGCGAAGAAGTGATCTGATACCCAATATTGTGAATACGGTTAAGGGCGAGGCGAACTTCGAACAATCCACTCTGAAGGCTGTGATCGAGGCCCGCGCCAGCGCTACACAAACCAAAATTGACCCTTCCAACATCACTCCAGACAAACTCGCTGAATTTCAGCGTGCGCAGGATGGCTTGAGCTCCGCCATCGGACGATTGCTTGTAGTCACCGAGAACTATCCCAACCTGAAGGCCAACCAGGCGTTTGCTGATCTCCGCGCTGAGCTTGAAGGAACGGAGAACAGGATCAGTGTTTCACGCAAGCGCTTCAACGAAGCAGTGCAGGAATTCAACTCATATTTGTTGCGATTCCCAGGGAGCATGATCGGCCGGATGCTCGGATTCACCGAGAAAGGCTATTTCAAGGCTGCTGAAGGCTCAGACAAGGCTCCTGAAGTCAAATTCTGATCAGGTTTCCAGCAAGGCTTTAGAAAGCCCGAAATGACTTTCGGGCTTTTTTTATTGCCCGTTTGCCACTGGTCACAAATCCCCTGCAACCGCACGCTCAATTCCGTAGTATCTCTGTCTGTAATTCCTAAATATGAAAAAATACATTTTCCTGCTTCTTGCGATTGTATCGCTAACGGCCGTCGCTCAGGATGAAAAGAAAGATCCCAAGCCCGACACGGTTAAGAAAGAAAAACCCAAAAAGAAGAAAGATCTCCCGCTGGAGATTGGCCGGCGCATACCTGTCAAAACCAATGAGGGCACCTGGATGTCCGTTGATGTGAGCCCAGATGGTAAGACGCTGGCATTCGATTTTCTCGGGGACATTTACACGATGCCCATCACAGGAGGCAAACCCACCGCCTTTACCTCGGGCATGGCATTCGATTCACATCCCAAATTCAGCCCGGATGGTTCCAAATTACTCTTCATTTCCGATCGCAGCGGTGGTGAGAACATCTGGTGGTTTGCGCTGGACAAGAAGGATTCACTTCAGGTGACCAAAGGGAATACCGACCACTATCAGTCTGCCGAATGGACCCCTGATGGCAACTACATCGTCGGCTCGCGCGGCACCCGCAATTTCAAGCTTTGGCTCTTCCACAAAGATGGCGGCGGTGGCGCTCAACTGATCAGCAAACCCGACAACCTGAAAGTGGTGGAACCCGCCTTTGGCCCCGACGGGAAAATCATCTGGTTTGCCCAGCGCTTCAGCGCGTGGAATTACAACGCGCAGTTGCCCCAATATCAAATCGGAACGTACGACCGCGAAACAGGCGAGACACAGGTTGAGTCTGCACGATATGGATCCGCTTTCACACCCACACTTTCTCCTGATGGCAAGTGGCTGGTGTACGGATCACGCTACAACGACCAGACCGGCCTTCTGCTGCGGAATCTGAAAACGGGCGATGAGAAATGGCTCGCGTATCCTGTGCAGCGCGATGAACAGGAATCCATTGCACCACTGGGCGTTTTGCCAGCCATGTCGTTTACACCCGACAGCAAGGAAATTATCGCCAGCTACGGTGGAAAGATCTATCGGATCCCCGTGGCCGGTGGCGATGCAATTCCGGTACCGTTTGAAATTGAAACAGAGTTTTTGGCAGGACCTGCTGTCGATTTCAAATATCCAATCAGCGATGAAAAGGATATGATCGCAACACAGATTCGCGACGCCGTGTTGTCGCCTAACGGCAAACAGATTGCCTTCACGGTGCTCAATCGCCTGTACACGCTTGACCTGCCTACGGGCAAACCAACGCGTGTGACGAATTTCAACTTTACGGAAGCACAACCTGCCTGGAGCCCTGATGGATCACTGCTGGTGTGGGTAAGTTGGGAAGGCACTGAAGGCCATGTGTACAAACTCAACCTGAAACTGAAGGGTGCCAAGCCTGTGCGCCTCACCAATGAGGGTGCCTTGTATACAGAACCTGTATGGGCGCCTCAAGGCAACAAAATTGTTTTGATGCGCGGCACGGCCAACGACTTCAGGGAAGATCCGGATCCTGTCACCTTCGCCAATCAGACAGAAATCGTCTCGCTGAGCGGTGACGGCGGTGCCATCACTTCGATTGCGAAGGCCAAGGGTCGTTCTACTCCGCACTTTACGCGGGCCGGTGACCGTATCTATTTGTACAGCGGCTCCAAAGGGCTGGTGTCTATCCGTTGGGACGGCACTGATGAAAAGGCTCATCTCAAAGTCACGGGAATCATGACATACGGATCTGTAGCAGAAGAGAACAACTGTCTGTTGGTTGAAACTGCCTCTGAGCCGCAGCGCGAGCCTTCCAATGCAGCTTATATCCGAATCGCGCCAGAAGGAGATCAGGCACTCGCCCAGATAAACAATGATTTGTACGTGGTTACTGTGCCAAAAACCGGAGGAGAGACCCCCAAGATCTCTGTCGCAGAAGCTGACAAGGCACAATTCCCAGCCCGCAAGCTGACGAAGATCGGCGGCGAGTTCGCAAACTGGACAGCGGATGCGAAAACGGTATACTTCTCATTAGGAAATGCCTTCTTCCGTTACAACCTGGATTCCGCAAAGTCCTCAGAACTTGCGTTGAAGCAGAAGAAAGCAGAGGAAGAAAAGAAGAAAGAGGAAGGCAAGGACGAGAAGAAAGAAGAGAAAAAGGACGAAAAGAAAGACGAGTCATACAAGCCTTTTGAAATAAGGGTAAAGGTTACTGTCCAGAAAGATATTCCTGCTGGCAAAATCCTCCTGCAGAATGCCAGGATCATCACCATGAAGGGCGAGGAAATTCTTGAGCGCGGCGATGTACTCATCGAAAATGCAAGAATTAAACAGGTGGGCGCTGCAGG
>JAIBBB010000226.1 GCA_019694905.1 Cyclobacteriaceae bacterium | reverse complement strand
AGCATCTACCTCTGCAAGGGCGGTCAGGGGCAGCCCGGCACTTGGGTGTGGATTGGTTTCGACGGCGACCTCGAGGCGTTGCATCAGCATTTGCTCGCCAGCGGCGTCACCATCGCACTCGCGCCCACCAACTTTCCATGGGCTTACGAATTGCACGCACAGGACCCCGACGGCCATATCCTCCGGTTCGGGACGGATCCGCAATAGCCGCTGTTTTTTTCTCCCGTGGCAATGTCCGTCAAACTTTTTGACAGTCATTTCCATCTCAGGGTATGATGTCATCCAAAAATGCCCTGCTCGCCCTCATCCTTCTGCTGACGGCCTGTGCAAAAAGAGAGTCCAGCCCAACAGCAACGCCACTTACTGAGCACTCGGACTACTACTCTGCACCTGTGAGCGAGCGGTTGTATTCAGCGCATGTGGGCGATACCTTCCGAATCTTTACTGCGCTGCCGAAGGGATATCACAAAGACTCCACCCGACGCTATCCGCTCATCCTGCTGCTCGACGCCAATGCATTCTTCGAGCCGACCCTGGCAGAACTCCGGTTCAACTCTTTCATCGGTACGATTCCGCGCGCTGTGGTGGTGGGCATCGGTTACAAGGACTTTCCCACCATGGACTCACTGCGATCGCGCGATCTCACCTATCCGGTAGCTATCCCTGAATATGAAATGGCTCTCTGCGGTGGTGCCGAGAAATTCCGGAAGTTCATCAATGATGCATTGCTGCCGCAGCTTCAGCAGAACTACCACATTGACATGGAGCGGACCGCCATCTGCGGACATTCACTGGGCGGCTACTTCACGTTGTACTATGGCTTGAAGTCGATCGAGGAGGGATCGTATCCGATCCGCCACATCGTGTCTGCAAGCCCGAGCCTGCATTTCAACAATCGCTGGCTGTTCGACATGGAAAAAGCGTTAACCAAAACAGCGCATGTGCCACTGACTTTCTATGTGAGCATGGGCAGCGCGGACATGGACGACCCCTCGGTGAAGGACATTCTTCATGCCTTCCACCGCCAGGTGGAAGCCAGCCGATATCCGGAGCTGCGGATCCGGTCGGCTGAGTTCACCAACTTTGGCCACATTGACGCCGCCATTCCCGGTTTCATTAAAGGGCTCAGCTACAGTTTCGGACAGTAGGTCATTTAAGCAAGGCAAGTAACCCAGATCATGTCTGATCTTCCAGGACGCAGCGTCCCCTTCGGGTGACACTGCCAGGAAGGTGTGGACTATGCGCCTGCATAACTTTATAGGTGGAGCGATGCCGTTCACCACCTGGGTGTGAGGTAAAATTAACCTGGGAGATTTTTGTACAGCCGTGCGGCTTCCCCCCATCGTCACCCGCAGGGGACGTTGGGGCTCAGGAGTTGAGCTTCTCACACGCAGCGTCCCCTCCGGGAGACACTGCTGGGAAGGTGTGGGCTAAGCATCTGCGTAACTTTATGAAAGAGCGATGGCGTTTTCCGTATCGGGGTGCGGTAAAATTAGCCTGGGAGGTTTTCCTATAGCAGAGCGGCTTCCCCCCATCGTCACCCGCAGGGGACGCTGGGGATCAGGAGTTGAGTTTCTCAGACACGCAGTAGAAAATAAAGTTGTATATAATAAGTACACATAGTATAATTGCACCTACAAAACGGGACAATCAATTAAAACCTACTACTATGTGGACAAGAAGTCACTCCATCGTAACCAAAGAAGTTACCAAAGAACAGATGTGGAAGCTATTCGCCGACGTCAACAACTGGTCCGCGTGGGACCCGGGTGTGGAAGCGGCCTCCATCAAAGGGAAATTTGAGAAGGGCAACCATTTCAACTTTCAACCCAAAGGCGGCCCGAAACTCCGCATCGGCATCGTGGAAGCCACCGAAAACCGGAGCTTTACGGATTGCACCCGGTTTCCTTTGGCGAAGATGTACGGCGAGCATACATTTGAAGAGACTCCCGAGGGACTCCGCCTCACCACGACGATGAAGGTAGAAGGACTCCTGGGATTCGTGTGGCGGCGGGTGGTAGCGCAGAAGATCGTCGACGACCTGCCTGCCGACATGCTGCACCAGATCAAGACCGCAAAAAGCCTATGAAGCAAAAGGACAGCACGTTCAGTGTAGACAAGGCCGAGGAAAGTTCCGGATTCCTGCTGTGGCAGGTGACCAACCTGTGGCAGCGGGAGATCCGTAAAGCGCTGGAGCCGTACGAACTCACCCATTCACAGTTCGTGTTGATGGCCAGCATACACTGGCTCACGTTGCAACAACAGGACGTCACGCAGATTCTGCTGTCCGCTCACACCAAGATCGACCCCATGACAACCTCCACCGTGCTGCGCGCACTGCAGGGCAGGGGACTGGTCCAGCGCCAGAGGCACCGGACCGACACGAGGGCCAAGACCGTGGGGCTCACAGACCAGGGGCGCAAGCTGGTGAAGCAGGCGGTGAAGACCGTTGAAGCATTCGACAGAGATTTTTTTGCTAAACTCGGCGACAAGGCCGGCACCTTCAACAAGCAACTTCTGACATTGCTGCTCAACGGCGGAAACTGATCGGCGTAGTCAAAGTTAGCCTGGCAACTCTTTCTATAGCCGTGACACTTCCCCCCATCGTCACCCGCAGGGGACGTTGCGGATCTGGAGTTGAACTTCTCAGACGCAGCGTCCCCTCCGGGAGACGCTGCTGGGAAGGCGTGGGCTATGTGCACTGCATAACTCTATGCGAGGAGCGATGAAGTTTCCGTATCGGTTTGAGGTGAAATTTAACCTGGGAGATTTTTGTACAGCCGTGAGGCTTCCCCCCATCGTCACCCGCAGGGGACGTTGGGGATCTGGAGCTGAGAGTTAGGAGCTGAACTTCTGAGACGCAGCGTCCCCTTCGGGAGACACTGCTGGGAAGGTGTGGACTGAGCATCAGCACAACTTTATATAAGGAGTGGTGACGTATTCTGTAGGGTGTGAGGTAACCTGGGAGCTTTCATATAGCCATGCGGCTTCCCCCCATCGTCACCCGCAGGAGACGCTGGGGATTTGGAGCTGAGATTAATGAACTGAACTGCTGAAACGCAGCGTCCCCTCCGGGAGACACTGCTGAGAAGGCGTGGGCTATGTGCAGTGCATAACTCTATGCGAGGAGCGATGAAGTTTCCGTATCGGTTTCAGATGAAATTTAACCTGGGAGATTTTTGTACAGCCGTGCGGCTTCCCCCCATCGTCACCCGCAGGGGACGCTGGGGATCAGGAGTTGAGCTTCATCCCCCCTGTAATACGTTAGGAAATGAACGCAGAAATAATTTGTCAGCATCCTCATGAAAGTTTTCCGATATTAGTAAACCACACAACCCAACCCCCACCACCATGAACGAGAAAATGAGCGCCCAGACCAACGCCATTAACTGGTTTGAAATTCCCGTGACCGACATGCCACGCGCCAAGGCGTTTTATGAAGCCATCTTCGAAATCAAAATGGAAGAGATGGACATGCCCGACCTCAAATACGCCATGTTCCCGTTCTCGCCCACCGCCGCCAAAGTTTCCGGCGGCCTCGCCAAAAGCGCCATCCACAAACCCGGCGCCTCGGGCTCACTCGTCTACCTCAACGCCAACCCCGACCTGCAACTGGTGCTCAACCGGATTGAAAAGGCCGGCGGAAAAATCACGATGCCCAAAACCTCTATCGGCCAAAACGGATTCATGGCCGTGTTCTCCGACACGGAAGGGAATGCGATTGCACTGCACTCGAACGGGTGATGGGTTAACCACGCGCGAAGGGCTCCGCCCTTCGCTAGTATGTGACGCCCCTCCGGGGCTTAGGTGCGTGTTAATAAACGCGAGCCCATAACAATGGAGTTCACCACCCATTCACCATTTTACCATCTTACCTTTTCACTGCCTTACGATAGTGAATTAGCCACGCACTACAACAACCCCTTCTCGTCCAATGTCTCTTTCAAGGCATCGTGTGATCGCCAGAATTTGGCTTTGGATTCATCGAGGTACTTTTTGAAAGCACTGTTTTTGGTGATGGACTCAAACAGCGGGTCGTCGTCGATGAACGCAAAGATCCAGTACTGCACATTGTCTTCCGCGGCAAACAACTTCATCTCCTCCACCGACTTTTCCTGATCACCCTGGTAGGCGTAATACGCGCTGAGTCCAAGGTGCTTGTAGATGGACCTGTCGGCATCGATGTACGCCTTGTAGTCGCTGATCAGTTCCGCACCTTCCTGCCGCCGCCCCACCTGATTCATCACATACCCCATGATCATGTTCTCGTGGCGGTACACGTCCAGCTGGCGCGCCTTGCGGATGTCGATGAATCGCTGGTAGTAGTGGGCAGCTCCTTCAAAGTCGCGCATGTAGTAAGACACCTTGCCAATGTCCTGCAGGATGTCGAAGCGCGTGGTGTCCTTCTTGAATTCTGCCAGCAGCAGGTTGCGCGTCTCAGCCGCATCTCTCGTTTTGGCAAATCGCACAAAGGCTCGCACATAACGGGAGAAGGGATTGTCGGGCTTGAGCTGGATGGACAGATCAATATACTTCAGCGATTCATCGACAAAGCCATTTTGCACCAGCGCGTTGCCCAACCTCAGATAAGAATAGCTGGCGGTGGCTGAGTCCATCGCCGCCACGTCCAGCTGAATGCCCTTCAGCGCATACTCCAGGTACTTTCCGGTGTTGAGCGAGTACATCGAATAGAAGTCCGACAGCATCGCGATGATGGACGACGAGTTGGGATTGTACTCCAGCGCCTTCTCCAGGTACGGGACCGCCTCGTTGTATTCCTTGCGCGACAAATAGCTCACCGCCTTGGCCACCAGACTCTCACCCAGGCGCGAGTCGTACAGGAATGCTTTGTCGGCATTCGCGCTGAGTTCGACCAGATGCTTTTTCTCTGCCTGATAGATTTCCAGGTAGTAGTAGCAGATGGCGATTTCAGCATAGGCCAGCGCAAACTCAGGATCTTCCGCTATCGCCTGCCTGAAGTAGCCGATGGCAGCCTCCAGGTCTTCTGGACTGCCGAGCGCCTGCCGGTTGCTGCCCTGGAGGAACAGATCGTACGCCACCAGATTCGCGGTGGGCTTTTTGTTGATGCGCTGCTCTTCATCGGGAGTGATGACGGCCTTGATCTCCTCGGCGATGCGTTTCGCGATCTCCTGCTGCAACTGAAAAATGTCTTTCACCTCCCGCTTGAAATGACTGGACCACAAAGGGCGGTCGCTGGCGGCCTCGATCAACTGAATGTTCAGCAGGATTTGATTCCCGATCTTCTGTCCGCTGCCTTCCACGAAATAATTCACGTTCAGCTCCCGCGCCATTTCCGGAATGGACTTGCTGCTGTGGCGGTATTTTTCCGATGACGTGCGGCTGATCACCCTCAGGTCTTTGATCTTCTGGAGGTTCAGCAGCGTGGACTCCATGAGCCCGTTGATCAGGTACACGTTGGTCGAATCGTTGCTTTCATTCTTGAACGGAAGCACGGCGATGGACTTGTCCAGGGCCTGGCTGCTGTCGCGCACCCACACTATATATATAAGTGCAGACACCAGGAGCGCCCCCGCAACCCCGATCGCCACCCATTTGCCCCAATGCGTCCTGCGCGGGGCCGGTTCGGGCAAAGGCTCACTTTCCGGATGGTTGTCCGTCTCCCCGGGCGGGTAGCCATAGTATTCGCGGAAGCATTTGATGAAATAGGAAGTGCTGTTGAAGCCAACCTCGTGCGACACTTCCGACACATTCATGCCGGTGGTCCGCAACAGGTGCATGGCGCGCTTGAGCCTGACCTGGCTGATCAGCTGGCTGACGGACAGGTTCGTCTCCTTCTTCACCTTACGGAGGAGGTTCGACCGGCTCATGTGCATGGCGTCGGCGAGCTCGGTCACGCCAAACTGTTCGTTGGCGAGGTTCTGCTCAATCACGCCCGTCACCTGGCTGAGAAAGTCGGTCGTTGAATGGGGCTGGTCGGGCATGCAGACGGGTAATCCAACAAAAATACGGGGAAGGCGCGCGTCAAAAAAACCGTGTCGTGCCTGACACCAAAACAGGCCAAATGGCCTCCGTTGCGCGATTATTGATATCGATGCGTCAAAATTGATATCGTTTGACGGATGATTGATGGTTTTCGCCGCAAGGCTGTTCAGTGCCGCGCAGCCCACCCGGACATCTTTGCACATCAAAAAACACAAACCATGAAAACAAACAACTTTCAATCCACCGCCGGGCTGCTGCGCGCAGCCACCCTCGTCCTCCTGCTCGTCGCCACCGCCTGCCAGGAGAAGAAAACTGAATCTGCAGACACGGCAGCCGCCGGCGTCGAAGTCCCCGCGATTGACATCCATACCGCCGTCGTCTCCGGCAACCTCGAAGTCGTACAGCAGCACATCGCCGCCGGCTCCGACATCAATGTGCGGGACCCGTTTGGCGGATCGAGCCCGCTGATCAGCGCGGCGGTCTTTGGCAAGACTGAAATCGCCCAGGTCCTTCTCGACGCCGGTGCCAGCATCGACTTCCAGAACAACGACGGCTCCACCGCCCTCCACTCGGCAGCGTTCTTCGGTCGCCCGGAGATCGTGAAGCTGCTGCTGGCCAAGGGCGCCGACAAGTCCATCAAAAACAAATACAACGCCACGGCGTATGAGAATGTGGCCGCACCCTTTGCGGACATGAAGCCCGCCTACGACATGATGGTGAGTGTGCTGGGTCCGATGGGACTGACGCTCGACTACGCGTACCTGGAAAAAGTGCGCCCTGAAATTGCCGCGCTCCTGAAATAACCTTAGCGCCCCGCCTGTATGACACACCGCAGATATGATATCGACTGGATCCGGGTCATCGCCATCGGCCTGCTGATCGTCTACCATTCGGCAATCGGTTTTCAGCCGTGGGGGATGATGATCGGATTCATCACCACACAAAAGCCGTGGCCGGCGCTCTGGCTGCCCATGACGATGCTGAACATCTG
>JAIBBB010000225.1 GCA_019694905.1 Cyclobacteriaceae bacterium | reverse complement strand
CATTCCGTTGCTGTTCTTCGTGTCGGGCATGGGCGTGTACTATGCCATGCAAAGCAGGAGCTGGCAGCAGCTCCTGCTCGAGCGTAGTCGCCGCATCCTCGTGCCCTTTGTGTTCGGTATCTTCTGCATTGTGCCCATCCACGTGATGATCTGGTCCGCCTACCACAAGATGCCGCTGGGTTATGTTCCCAATGCGGGGCACCTGTGGTTTCTCGGCAACATCTTTATCTACACGATTGTCTGCACACCCCTGTTCTACTGGATCCGGCGCAACGACAGCGGCGCGGTGGTGACGGCGCTGCGGCGGTGGATGGGTTCGCCTTGGGCGATGGTGCTGGTGATGCTGGCGCTGGTGGCGGAGGTGATGATCGTGCAGCCGCGGCCGTATGAGTTATATGCGATGACGCCCCACGGATTTTTCCTCGGGCTCATCGCCTTCTTCTTCGGATTCTGTTTTGTGCTGGGTGGCGACGCATTCTGGTCACTCATCGTGTGGCGGCGCTGGCTGCTGCTGGCCGGCGCGGTGGTGGCGTTCGGCATTCGCTCTTACGAGTTGAGTGTGTCGGCGCCGGTAATGCCGCTCCAGCTGCCGGTGGAGTCGGTGCTCTGGATTTTGTCGGTGTTCGCCTTCGGCCATCGCTATCTGAACAAACCCGGTCGCGTGTTGAGCTACCTGAGCCAGGCGGCGTATCCGGTGTACATGCTGCACATGATTTTTTTGTATGCGGGGTCGGCGCTGGTGTTCCGGTTACCGGTGGCGTTGCCGGTGCAATACGTGTTGCTGCTGGTGATCACGTTGGCGGGATGCCTCGGGTCATTCGAAATCATCCGCCGTGTGAAACCGCTGCGGTGGGTGTTTGGGTTGAAGATGAGATAGGAGGGGGTTATGGCGAACGTTGCTACACACGTTACGCCCCTCCGGGGCTGGGTGCGTGTAAATAAACGAAGGCCGCTAGCCGTGGGGTATTTACCTATTTACTTTTTCACCTGCTTACTCACCTGACACCTGGCGGAGGGCTACACCCTTCGCTAGTTGTTACGCCCCTCCGGGGCTGGGGCTCGTGTTAATATGCGAAAGCCGCTAGCCGTGGGTATCTACCTATTTACTTTTTCACCTGCTTACTCACCTGACACCTGGCGGAGGGCTACACCCTTCGCTAGGTGTTACGCCCCTCCGGGGTTGGGGAGCATGTCAATATGCGAATGCCGCTAGCCGAAGGATCTCTACCTATTTACTTTTTCACCTGCTTACTCACCTGACACCTGGCGAAGGGCTACACCCTTCGCTAGTTAGTTACGCCCCTCCGGGGCTGGGGAGCGTGTTTTACATCAGCACATTTACGCCTTCATTTTTCGAGTCGTTGAAGTGCGCGCCTTGCGCTTGCTGGTCTTGTCAGCCGACCTTTTCCTCTGTGGTACCTGATCAATGTGCTTCCAGAATTCCGAGGGGGTGACAAATTCGAGGACGGGCACCTTTCCCATCAGCAGGCCAAGCTCGATGAGTTTGCGCAAGGTAAAGTTGAAGTTGCCATTGAGTATCTGGTTAACATATGCCGCCGACACCCCAAGTTCGCGTGCAACCTGCAACTGACTCAGTTTTTTTGCGGTCATATGGGCAACCAGCTGCCGGTAGATTTCGTGCTGGTAGCGGGTGAGCAGGTAGTCTGGGTTCTTGAGTAATTCGGATTTTGTGAACATAAGTTTATCCTTTGCGGTATTGATGAAATTCTCTTTGAAGTCTGGTCACCTTCATGATGTCCCGACTTTGATTCACTTTCTTTCCTCCCATGATCAGAATCTGCCCATGTGGATAGTCAAAAGTGAGGTAGAGTCGCAAATTCTTGCTTTTCACCTCGAATAGTGCTGGCTTTACCGACTTAGCTAACTTTAGTTTTCTAAATCTGGTAATGGGCAACATCTTTCCGTTGGCTACATCTTCGATGGATGCCACCAGCACATACCATTCGCGCGCCAGGTTGGAATCGCTCAGAACTTCCTCGCGGAATTCATCGATCAGGTTCACGCCATTCCTTATCAATTCATAGACTTTGAGTCGCGTCCGGAACTCGGCAATGTGCTTCAACTCGAATTGCGCCATATAAAGTTATAACTTAATTATTAATTTCTCAAAAGAATTTCTCGTTTCTTTTTTGACCGCATGGCTTACGAGTAGCATCCACCTCTGTACCTTTTTCACCATTTACTTTTATACTTTCTTACCCCCTCCATACTCTTTTACCTGCTTACCCCTTTATCTGCTTACCCTTTTACCTATGCAGCGTCACCTCGCCACCACCACCCGCTTCCTGTGCACCTCCACGTGGCCTTCGGCGTCGAAGAGTTGAAACCAGACGATGTAGTAACCCATGCGCGCGTAGCCGCCGTCGTCGCGGTCGCCATCCCAGCGGAAGAAGCCTTCGGTGGCGAGCGATTCGTTCTGCGCCAGCGTTTTGATCAGCCGACCTTCGGTGTCCAGCACCTTGATGTTGGAGAGATACCCGCCGCGGTCGAGGTGGTAGTCGATGCGGGCGAAGTCCGGGGTGCCGTGCGGGACGATCACGTCGGGGGAGACGTACACGGCGGTTGTTGCGCCGCTACTGCCGGCTTCGTTTGCATTGCGATAACCGGGCGTGGCAAAGCCAGTGTACCCGGCGCCGGAGCGCCAGTTGGCGGCATCTTCGGTGGGCGCGTCGGCACTGATGCGCTCAAGGGAGACGCCCTGCTCACTGGCGATGAACGGTGAGTGGTAGGCGCGATCGTAGTGAAAGGCATCGAGCACTTTTCCATTGCCGGCGACAAGGGCAATCGATCCTGCATCATCAGGCAAGGAGGGGAGCGACATGGCCCACATGTTTTGCAATGATGACTCTGGGTATTCGTTGCGGACGAGGAGCGGCTCCGGTGTGAATGCTATAAATGAATGCGGAGGAAGCAGCAGGTGATCACCGGCGATCGGGTGTAGGTCAAATGGTACTTCTGCCATGTTGGCCAACGACATCCCCTGCAAGTCGATGAAGCGATTGGAGGTGTTGTAGACTTCGACGAAGTCGACACCGGTGCTGCGGGGATTGAAGAGCACTTCATTGATGACAAGGTCGAGGCTGTCTGCTGGCTCCGGCAAACCGAATTGTGGCTCAATAGAAGAATTGCTCACGTATGCATTGCCCGCGCAGTCGTGAACGCCATCGATGTGCAGGCGCATGGTGACACCTCCAGGCATGTGAAGTGAAGTTCGCACTTCAAGTTGAGTCAGAGTATTGTTAATGAAGCGGGCCTCGGACAATTCGATTTGAACTCCGGTCGGAACAACTTCAACCGTTCCGAATAAGTCGCTTGCCGTTAACCTTGCCATGGTCTCGCTAAAGCCCAGTATGAGCGTGGAATCGCTCGCCGGAAATGCGGAGATCAATGCAGGCGGTGTGAGATCGGGATTCTCAGCGGCAACGCTGCTGACCCGGCCGGGGGTGCCACCTGAGTAATCAGATGAAGCTGCCCAGTTATTGGCCTCGCCGCAGTCATTGTTGACATCGACGATCTCAAGACACCAGCCGCCGTCCTGTTGGAGAGATGAGTGATACCAAGAGAGATCGAAATGAAGGGAGTCAATAGTCAGGCCGCGGCTGTCTTTCAGAATGACATCATCGCCATCGTTGCTGAGGGCAGGGAAAGAGTTTACCCTGAGTACTTCCGACACACCGAGGGAGCCTGAAAATTGTGCTGGCACAATTGTCAGCCAATGCTTGGGCAAGAGATAACTATCGGTTAGTGTGGCGGAACGTCGGCCATTGCTCAAAGTCCAGCCAAGCAGATGAACAGGGTTGTTGCTTCGATTGTACAACTCGATGAATTCGGTTTCAGGAAGTCCCACGGAAGGACTTGGGTCGGCCATGATCTCTGTGATCTTAATGTCCTTTGGATTGACGTTTTGAGGAACAAAGTATCGGAATGTGCTGGAGCCCGAACTGACATTGCCACGAGTATCTGCTATCGAATGCCAGTGCAGTGTGTAGACTGCTCCATTTTCAAATGGACTGTCGAAGACCAATTTGATGGTATCCTTTGCCCATTCTGTACGTTGAGGATGAATGGACAAGTTGAGATCAAATTTTGAAGACGCGAGTGAGGTGGAGTCGATCATTTCTGAGAACACGACTGCGACTGATTGGAGAGAGGTAATTGATACCTGAATAAGTTCAGGTGGTGTCTGGTCGACCATCAAAGGCTCATTTGAATTTACTTGCCCTGGGGTTCCGCCATACTGATTTGTGCTGGCGTACCAGCGAATCAATGTCGTTGCAGATCGTTCGAGTGACCACCCACCTTCCTTTTTGTCATCATCTGCGTACCAGGATTGATCGTATGAAACCGAATCCATAACCTGATTCAATCCATCTGTCAGCACAATGCGATCACGTGAATTGTTAAGGGTGGGAAAGTCCTTAACCCCAATCGCGCGAATGCCCCTAAACAAATCAATGTTTTTGGTGCTGGTGAGAACGATCAGTGAATCGGGTGCAAGCACAATGGAGGGAATTATTCCCAACGAACTTCCGTCTGTGATCTTCCAACCAATGATTTCCTGAGTGGAGTCTGAAATGTTAAGCAACTCAATATATTCGCCCTTAGGCAATCCTACACTGGGTTCAGGGTCAGGGAGCAACTCATTGATGACTATTCGGCCCTTGATACCTCTTGTTGGTTCATAGAACATAAAGGGCCTATGCGACAACGCTATCTGATTTCCGGCTTGATCGGCAAGACTATCAAGCCAAAGTTCATCGGTATCCCCATTTGAGAAGGGACTGTCAAAGTAAAGTTGAATTTGTGTGGGGGTTCTTCTTAAGACGGAATCAGGTTGCTGGCCTTTGCTATTCCGGAAATGCCGGCTGAGTAATTGTGTGCTATCGAGAGTTTCCGAAAGCACGAGCTCTAACCTGTGCCGGTCAACAACTTCCAGGGTGAGCCATTCCGGTGCGATGTGATCTTTTTCAGGAAGTGGTTTGGAGTTTGGGCTCCCAGGAGTTCCCCCAAGGCTATCGGTACTCGCCCGCCAGTTATTTCTTTCTGTGGACAGATTATCGGCAAATTGCCTTTCCAGCGACCAGCCTCCCTGGCTTTTGTCCGGATCATCATACCATGAAGAGGAATATGCAAGGGAATCAATTGTTTTGCCAGATCCGTCGTAAAGCATGATATGATCCCCCGAATTGTTGAGTGTCGGGAAATTCTTAAGCCCAACGGAACCGGAACTAAAGTGCTGCTCAGTACCAGCAGATGTCAGGATTAGATAGCTCCCAGGTTTCAATTTGACAGCGGGCACTGATGCTTTTGTGTTTCCGTCTGATAGCGACCATCTTGCAAGATCCACAAGACGTGTTGACCGGTTGAATAGTTCAACATATTCTACAGGTGGCAGGCCCACGGAGGGCTCAGGGTCTGCGAGCAATTCGTTGAAAACTACGTCACCCTTCTCATAGGTGATAAGTGAAAAATGCGTGACCGGAAAAGTGGCTTCCTCCAGACTGTTGCCCGACAAGTCAGTCAGCGCTTTCAGAACAAGTCTATATTCTACCCCATTCTCCATAGGCGCTGACCAGGTCAGTCTCAAACTGGCTTGTGAGAGAAAGTCAACCGCTTGTGGTCTAATACCATCGAGCGTAAGGTGATTGAATGCAACTTGTTTGGATTCCAGCGTGTCCAGCGCTTCAGAGAATGTTACATTGACGTGGAGGCTGTCAGTAACATTTACAGCAGTGATGGTCGGAGCTGTTGTATCAATTACCTTGGAAGGCAGTGAATTGTGTCTTCCAGCAGTGCCGCCGGTTGAATCACTGCTTGCCTTCCAGTTTGTTTCTATAGTGGACAAGCTGTCCGCAAATTTCCTTTCAAGTGACCAACCGCCTTGCCGCTTATCCGGATCATCGTACCAGTTGTCATCATACTTCAGGGAGTCAATTGTTGTGCCAGAGGCATCGTGTAGAATGATCTGATCTCCCGAATTATTAAGCGTGGGAAAGTTCCTTAGGCCAATGGCCCCGCTGCTGAACAATGTTTCGTTGCCTGCGGCTGTCAAAATAAGGAAGCCTCCAGGGCTGAGCATTGTGGACGAAATGTATGCAGTTGTGTTCCCATCAGAAAGGGTCCAACGGACTAGATCAACTGTATGGGGTGACCGATTGAATAACTCGATGTACTCTGCCGGCGGAAGCCCTACTGACGGCTCTGGATCCGCAAGAAACTCGTTGATGACAACATCCTGGTAATGATAGTGCTTGATGGTGAGATAGGTCGCTGGGAGATTGATAGGCTCCAATTTGTTTCCAGAAAGGTCCGGCACGTCTTTCACGGAGAGCACATACTCCTTGCCATTTTCCATTGGCACGCCCCAGGTTAGCCGAACTTTGTTGGGAGAAGGGCAATCAATTGCAGAAGGCAAGTGTTCATCTGGCATCATCAGATACCAACTATTTTTTTTGGCCGCCAACGTGTCAAGTTCTTCTGAAAACGTGATCTCGACATGAAGACTATCTATAACGGCCAACGCCAGTACTTGAGGCGCCTTCGTATCATGTTCAGGAGGCGGCAATGAATTTATTTGACCCGGCGTGCCACCGGTGGAGTCGTAGCTCGCGCGCCAATTGGAAGGATCGCCGGAAATGCTATCGCAGGAAATTCGCTCCAGGGACCAACCACCTTGAGCTTTGTCGGAATCACGATACCACGTGCTTTTGTACACGAGTGAGTCAACAATATTATTCATGGCATCTTTTAGGACTATCTGATCTCCGGGATTGTTGAGTGTAGGGAAGCCAGGAATGACAAGTACTGACGTGCCTGTGGAAAGGAGGATGAGACTGGTGAGAGAATCACATACATGCCAGGGTTGAGTGAGACCGCTGGCAGAATGGCATGAGACGAACCATCTGACAATGTCCAGTGCGCCAAATCAACGGTTTGATTCGA
>JAIBBB010000224.1 GCA_019694905.1 Cyclobacteriaceae bacterium | reverse complement strand
TCCGGTGATGTTCATGAGTGGCCCAAAGACCGCCGGCGCGAGTCCGACGGTAGCCACACGGCCCATCTGCAGCGCGAGTCCGCTGGCGAGACCAGAATTCTGAAGTCCGACTTCCAATGCTACTGTGCGGCACGATTTCTCATCCATCCGGAGCGCCTTGCACGTGAGGTAGCCCAGTGTGTAGCCGAGCAGATTGTGTAAGAGGCAGGCCAGTACCAGCAGAGGTCCGACCACCAGCAGGCTTTCGCGGCCGTTGGCGGTGATGACTGTGATGATGGCCGCGATGGATACCATCGAGAGCAACGGCATCGCTTTCATGACTAAAGGAAACCGCTGACTGAAGAAATGATGGAACAGAAGCCCGGCGCCGATGGGCAGCATGACGATCTGAAAGATGTCCAGCATCATGGAGACAAAATTGACGGGCACATATTCTCCGGCGAGGGCCTGCATGAGCAGGGGAGTCATCACCGGCGCCAGCAAAGTCGCCACCGCGGTGAGGGTGACTGACAGGGCCACGTTGGCGTTGGCGATGTACGACATGACGTTCGACGCGAGTCCGCTGGGCACGGAACCGACGAGGATGATGCCGGCAGCGACTTCCGGGGGGAAGTTGAATGTTTTGGCGATGCCATAGCCCACCAGCGGCATGATGGTGAACTGGCACACGACCCCCACAAATACACCTTTGGGCATCCGGATGATTCCTTCAAAATCTCTCCAGCCCATGGTGGAGCCCACGCCGAACATGATCAGTTGCAGCAGCGGAAGGATGAGTCGCTTGGTTTGAAAGCCGCCGATGCTGGTGATGGCCTGCGGGAAGAGCATGGCTACCACGACAGCGGCAAAGATCCAGCACGTGAAAGAAAAACCTTTCAGCGCCGGCACCTGCGACATCGCGATGGCCAGCAGCGGAAAGCCTGCGAGCAGGAGGGCGGCCGCTACCATGGGAGCGCCCAGCGCGAGCAGGAGAAAGCCGGTGGCGAGTAGCGCAGCACTTCCACCGATCAGGTACCGCACGAGTGCTTCTCTACTCATTGCGGCAGGATGTCCATTTCAGCGCACGCAACTGCGAACCCCTGCCAGTCGCGCGCGTGAGCGACCTTTTGGTAAATGGGGTTTGCCTTGTCAAATTGTTGTTGGTATGCGTAGTAGTTTGCCAACCCATAAAGCAGGGTGACATCGCTGAGCGACATGCTGTCTATCGGCTTTTGTTGGTCGATCAGCTCGGCGGGTGAGATGATGTCGTTGTACAAAAGCAACCGGCGGAAGTAGGGATAGTTTTTGTCTTCGATGTCAAAATCCGTGGTGAACTGCCGGGCGACTTTTTGCGCTCGATCCGTAAGGCCAGCACGCTGGCAGGCGTTGTACAGCCAATCGCTGGCGCCGGCGATGTTCTTTCCTTCCCGGGTTGCATCGAGACTTTGTTGGAAGGCATCGACGGCGGGTCGGTAAGCGCGCATGAGGTAGTGATAGACGCCGATGTGATACCAGATCTGATGGCGATAAGTTGCCACCGGCTTGCCGGCGGCGTCGGTTTCCCATTCGTCCGGGTTGCCGCGGCTGAGCGCTTCCGCTTTCGTGAGGTCGGCATAAGCCTTGTCGGGTTCTCGCAGGTTCAGGTACCGGTGTCCCCGGAAGCGCAGGAGTTTGTAGGAATCGGGGAACCGCTGGAGTCCTTCGTCATATAATTTGATTGCCGCGCGAAACCGGTTGGTGGAGGTCAGCAGCCGGCCCATGGTGAGGAAGTCTTCTTCAGTGAGATTTCCTGCTCTGAGGGCGATCATCGCGCTGTCGGCCCGCACCACTACCAGTGAGGCGGCGGGGCGTGCGTACAACGAATCTCCCAGGAAGGAGCGGGCCTCCGCCGGCATGAGAAGGGGTTCCTTTTTGGTGGTGCAGCAGGAAAGACTGACCACCACGATGGCAGCGATGACATGGATTGGTTTCATGGGGCGTCGACCGAGGTTAACACCTAATGTACACATATGGACAAACCTGTGAAATTCAGGTTTCGATTTTCGTGCCATCGTGCTAAATTGAAGCCTCCTTACCCGAATACTATGATACGCCCCGCAGTACTGCTGCTCCTCCTGTTCGCACCATCCCTGATGGTCTGCGGCCAGGGCTATCAAAAACGGCTTGCGCTGGTGGTGGGAAACTCCTCCTATCAGCTCGCCACTCCACTCAAGAATCCAGTGAATGATGCCCGCGCCATCGCCAGCGCGCTGAAGAGCACGGGTTTTGACGTCCTGGAGTATGAAAACGTCACACAGGCACAACTCAAGCAGGCCATCAGCGCGTTCGGACAAAAGCTGAAGGGTTACGATGTGGGCCTCTTTTATTACGCCGGCCACGGCGTGCAGGCCAAGGGTGTAAACTACATGATACCCGTTGAAGCAGAGCTCAAGAGTGAAGAAGAGATTGAATATGATTGCGTGGCAGCCGACCGGGTGCTTGCGTTCATGGAAACCGCTTCCACCAAAGTGAACCTCATCATCCTCGACGCGTGCCGCAACAATCCGTTTGCGCGAAGCTGGTCGCGCGCTGCCGGCGGCGGTGGTCTTGCCATGATGGACGCACCCAAAGGCTCTCTGATCGCCTACGCCACTTCCCCCGGCCGCACAGCCTCCGACGGAGAGTCGGCCAATGGCCTCTACACAAGCGCACTCCTGAAGTTCATGCGCAACCCGTCACTCACCATTGAGCAGGTTTTCAAGCAGGTGCGCAATGAAGTCACCGACAAGTCTGGCGGATCCCAGATTCCGTGGGAAACGACTTCGCTCACCGGCGAAGATTTCTTCCTCGGAAGCGTACCCACTGCGCAGACAACGAAGCAGCAGGTGATTGCCTCGAACACCGAAAAGGATCCTGTTGTGAAGCGGGAGGTTGTTGTGCCCCAGGTGGACGTATCACCAGAAAAGAAGGCTCAGGCTGAATTGTTCTTCAATCAGGGCAAGATCTACTATGATAAATCAGAGAACGCCAAAGCACTTACCCAGTTCAACAAAGCCCTTGATCTGAATCCAGGGTTGGCGGATGCACACTACTACCGGGCAAGGGTGTACTACGACCAGTCCGAATACGACAAAGCCAATCCGGATTTTGATGTCGCAATCCAGATTGATCCTACCGTATCCTCCTACTACTACTGGCGCGCCAATTCGCATCGGATGGTTCGACAGGATGATCAGGCACTCCTCGACTTCACGAAGTCCATTTCACTGGACCCCAAATACGACCAGGCATTCTACTGGCGCGCACGGACTTACATCGACCTGCAACAGATTGAGAATGGCTTGCGCGACCTTAACCACGCAATCGAACTCAATCCTTCGTATGGCGATGCCTACTACACACGGGCCCTCACCTACTACGACCTGAGCCGTTGGGAGGAAGCCATCCGCGATCTCAACCTCTCTGAGCAACACAACGGAGAAAGTGCCAACGTCTATTACTGGCGAGCCAATTCTGAGTTTTCACTCAACCAATACGATGCGGCCATCAAGGATTTTGATGCGGCCGTGCGTGTCAAGCCGGACTACTATCAGGCCTACATGTACCGGGGCAAGGTAAAGTTCAACCAGGATCGGTATAAAGAAGCACTGGTTGATTTCCGCAAGTCCACAGAAGTCAATCCCGACTACATGGATGGGCAATACTGGATCGCCGTCACGCTTTACTATATGGATGACTACAAGGGTTCAATCGAGGCTTCGTCCAAAGTGCTGGCCAACAGTCCTGACTACACCTATGCGTGGTATTACCGAGGGCTCTGCGAGTATACGCTGGACATGTATGACGAAGCCGTCGCCGACTTTGACAAGTGCATCGAACTGAAGGAAGATCCGGATGCATTTTACTGGCGGGGAAATTCCAAATACATGCAGCTGAATTACGCAGAAGCCATCGCCGATTTCACGAAGGCGCTCGAGTTGAATCCCAACGGCAAATCGGTGTACAACTACTATTACTACCGCGGCAACTCATACTATTCGCTCAAAATGTACGACTACGCCATTCGGGATTTCTCCAAGACCATTGAATCGAAACCAGACTTTGCAGACGGTTGGTACTACCGCGCCAACAGCAACTACTCGCTGGGGAAATATGAAGATGCCATCGTTGATTTCAACAGGTCAATCGAAATCAATCCTTCGAAAAGCGACTATTGGTACTACCGTGGGTTGGCTTATTTCTATTCTGGCAACAAGGAATCCGCCCTGGCCGATATCAACAAGGCGATCAGGCTCAATCCCTCTGAGACCCGCTACACTGATTTCAAATCCCGCAACTTCTGATGACGCGACTCGAGGGGATTGTGGAGTTCATGCGGAACTCACTTTCCGATGAAGTTCTCTCAAGACAGGAGCGCCGTGAACTGAAGGAGATGATTGCTCAGATGCATTGCACACCTGAGGAAGTGGGCGCCTTGCGCAGCCGCGCATTTGAACTGGCCGCCGAAGCGGCGCAGTCGCAGCGGTTTCCATTTGTGCTGGATTGGCTCAAGTCAACGTTGAATGCTCTGACAGTTGCTCCCGAACCCGGCGAGGTATTTTTCTCTCCCGGCGAGGCCTGTCAGGCGGCAATCCTGCGAACCATCGATCACTCAACGACTACACTGAAAGTATGTGTATTCACCATCTCCGATGACCGGATCGCCCGATCCTTGCTGGCCGCGCATCGCAAGGGAGTGTCGGTTCGCATCATCACAGACAACGACAAGTCGCTGGACGAAGGTTCGGACATCCACACACTCCACCGTGAAGGACTGACGGTGAGGATGGACACCAGTCCGAATCACATGCATCATAAATTTCTGGTCGCGGATACCCACACGCTGATCACGGGCAGCTACAACTGGACCCGCAGTGCCGCCAAATTCAACCACGAGAATATTGTAGTGACGCGGGATGCGTCCATGGTGGCGTCATTCACTGACCACTTTGAAAAACTGTGGACAGAAATGACGCCATACCACTGAACAGCGGAAAGTCAATACTGGTGGAAGCCGTCTGAAATGAAACTTAACACAGTAGGCAACGACGCGCGCCAGTACGTCCAGGAGTGACTGCCGTCGCGGATTCTGAACTCATGCGGGATTTCTTTCTTCCGCATGGCGATGTGAACCAGCGAGTTGCCCTCGTAGAGAAAATCATCATCGCCGCAATCAATGTACCAGCGAACCGCCTTCTTCTGATCGTCGGGAATGTTGTTGATCAGGTTCAGCGCCGAGTATTTTTTGAAGTACGCTTCAATTTGCTCGTCAGTGCCGGTCTGTTCCCGCTGCGTAAGCCATTTCTTTGCTTCCTCCAGGGTCAGCGGACCTGCTGCGGCGCTCAACGGACAAGCTGCTGAGAACAGCTCGGGGTGATGCAGTGCGTACATGAACGAACCGCCACCACCCATGGACAGTCCGGCCACGGCACGATACCGCTTCTCCTTGCGGATGCGGTAAGTCTTTTCGACGTACGGCATGAATTCTTCAAAGAAGAAGTCCTCGTACCGCCACTCATTGGTGGGGTCGTTAAAGTAGCCGCGCTTGCCGGTGTTGGCGTCCGGCATGACGATCACCATCGGTGTGGCAGTGCCATTGGCGATGGCTGCGTCAGCAATGTGCTGGACTTCGCCGAACTGCACCCACCCGGACTGGTCGTCGCCGCCGCCGTGCAGGAGGTACAGCACCGGATAGCTGCGCTGCGAGGTTTCGTAGTCCGGCGGCAGGTACACGGCGTACTTGCGTTCCATTTTCAGAATCTTGCTGGGCAGGGACAAGTTGTCCATGACCTTCCCCGACTGTGCAAATACGACGGCAGGGATAAGAAAGAAGATGAATAAGAGCGTTTTCATAAGGTGTTGTTGTTCCAATGAAGATCACCAATCGGATGGCGGGGACCAAACGAATTTAGTCAGGCGGCTGAATTTGTGTCCGCCATGGTGTGCGTACGGGCACTTCGCTTTATTTTTACGCCCATGCCTGCCATCGACAAGCATTTGCTGGGACTTTTGAATGTGACGCGTGGCACAGCCGTGCAAGGTGTTTCGTTACAGGTTCGGGAAGGTGAGCGCGTTGCCATTGCAGGTGAGACCGGCTCCGGGAAGACAACCCTGCTCAAAATGATGGCCGGATTGCTGCAACCCGATGCGGGCCAGATAGCATTTGATGGCGCTGCAGTCAAGGGCCCCAAGGACAATCTTGTGCCGGGACACCCGGGCATCGCCTATCTCTCGCAACACATGGACTTGCCGCACTCCCTCCGTGTGGAGCAGGTGTTGGCGTATGCAGAGAAAATTCCGGCGGAGAAGGCCCGCACCATTTATAAGGTATGTCAGGTGGATCATGTGCTGAAGCGCCGCACCGATGAGTTGTCCGGCGGCGAAAAGCAGCGCGTGGCGATTGCGCGGCTGCTGGTGTCGCTGCCGCGCCTGCTCCTGCTCGATGAGCCATTCTCGCACCTCGACCTTCATCACAAGACCCTGCTCACGTCGGTAATTCAGGAAATCGGCGTGTCGCTGAAGGTGACCTGCCTGATCGTATCGCATGACCCCACTGAGACTCTGCCCTGGGCCGATCATGTGATTGTCTTGCGCGAAGGAAAGATCGTGCAACAGGGGACACCCCTTGAGATCTACAACCGGCCGGTGAGCGAGTATGTCGCCGGCTTGTTCGGCACCTACAGCATCCTGCACAAGGCGGGGGCATTTCTCAGGTTGCAGGGCCGAAGCGCCACTGCTGCGAAGACGCTGCTGGTGCGTCCGGAGCATTTCACCATCGTTGGCGAAAAGTCGAAAGGCGTGAAGGCGCGCATCGTGCATGTTTTCTTCATGGGCACCCACTACGAAGCCGACGCCACACTCCCCGGCGGTGACAAGGTTCGCTTTCGTCTGAAGCGACACCTGCAGCCAGGCCAGCAGGTCTACCTGCGGCTCGCGAAAAGCGCAGTGGAGTAGGTGAGACCGTAGGGATACCCAAACTGGTGGCA
>JAIBBB010000223.1 GCA_019694905.1 Cyclobacteriaceae bacterium | reverse complement strand
AAGATCAGTTCCATGATTACGGTACCCTTCATCCGTGACTACCTCGGCATCCGGCGGAACTTTGAGGGCCTTACCTGTGAGCATTCAGTCGTCACGTCTGATGGTCCCGTTGTATCTCCCGTGGTGCACCCAGGTCAGAAACTCACCTTCGTGTTGAGCGGCTTGAAGGGATTCGCGGTGAGTGAGGAGGGACGCGTTAATTTTGGCGCCAGCATCGTCGTTCGCAACAAGGCGAATCAGCCCGTGGTGGAAGTTTCTGATGTCTTTGAGAACAGCACAGGATATGACCCCGCGACGGCAGCGAGTCTGCGACTGCATCTCCAGATCGGAGATCCTATGAAAGTCGGTGAGCTATATGTGTGGACTGTGCGACTGTGGGACAAACTGTCCAACCGGTCGATGGACGCCACTGTGCAACTGGAAATGCAACCATGAAATATACCCTTACCATTTGCTTCTTGCTGGCTGCTGGTATTGCAGTCGCGCAAAACAAGTATGGTCTCAAAACCATCCGGCTCGAACAATACCGCCAAAGCCTGAAAGACCATCCCGAAAAGGAACTCGTTCGCATCGACAAAGAGATCCCCGGTATTCTGCTCGACATCCGCTATGCAACGACCGACAATTTTCTGGGTGAGGTGATCTACACCATGCCCCGCGCGTATGCACGCAAACCTGTGGTAGCTGCGCTGAAGAAGATCCAGGCAGTGCTCAGGAAACAGGGACTGGCGCTGAAGATTTTTGATGGCTACCGACCCTACGCCGCCACGGTGCTCTTTTATGAAAGGGCGCACGATACCACATTTGTGGCATCGCCCTACAGGGGTTCCAAGCACAACCGCGGCTGTGCGCTGGATCTGACCGTAATCCGGTTGTCGACAGGTGCTGAACTCAAGATGCCGACACCGTGGGATGCTTTCATGAAGGAAGCAAGCCCGACCTACCCAATCCAGGATGCCGAAGCACGCGCCAACCGCGATATGCTTATTGCAGTAATGGAAAAGCATGGTTTCAAAGTCTATGAAAACGAGTGGTGGCATTTTGATTTTGTGGGCTGGGAAAACTATGAAGTGATGGACATCAACTTTGAGGAACTTGGAGACTAGTCAACCGGAGATCCGGAGGGCGACGCCAGTGGACTTTCAGCGTGTTCGCCAATTCCTGATCGATACATTTACAGATACGTTCGGGGCGGACAATGAACCCGGGAACATGGCGTACTTCCTGTCCACTGCCTACTCAGCAGAAGCACTCGGAAAGGAGTGGAATGAGGAGGGGTACAGTACATGGCTGGCGCTGACTGAGCAAACATTGGTGGGTGTACTCCAGGTGAGGATCAACCATGAGGCCGAGGATCAACTGGGGCGCAACACGCTTGAAATCCAACGTTTGTACGTGTCTGCAGCCGCACAAGGTACCGGTGTAGGTGCAGCCCTGATGCGCACGGCCATCGACCACGCAACCGCCGCCGGTGTCGACTGGCTGTGGCTCGGCGTGTGGGAGAAAAATTTCAAAGCACAGGCTTTCTACAAGCGCTGGGGCTTCGAACCTTTCGGCACTCATATTTTTGCCATGAAAGACGACCTGCAGACTGACTGGCTCATGCGCCGGAGAATCCAATCAATCGACTAAAACTACACACCATGTCCAAAGACAAGTTTATCCAATCCATTCAGCAGTCCTATTCAACCAGCGGTGCCACCATTTATTTGGGTGCCGGTGTTCTTGAGGGCGAGATCCTCGCCGATGCAAAAGTCAACCTGCCGCTGCGGATGATGAACCGCCATGGACTGGTGACGGGTGCAACGGGTTCCGGAAAGACCCGGACGCTGCAGTTGATCGCGGAGCAACTTTCTGCAGCGGGTGTGGCTGTGTTTATGCCCGACATGAAGGGAGACCTTTCTGGCTTCGCGAAGGAAGGGACATCCAATGACCGCATCAGCGAGCGGGCAAAGGCGCTGGGAATTCAGTGGTCGCCGGGTGGATTTCCGGTAGAACTCTATTCATTGAGCGGCAAGTTGGGTGCACAGATGCGCGCCACAGTAACTGAATTTGGACCCGTGCTGCTGAGCAAGATTCTTGAGCTGAACGAAGTGCAAAGCAGCGTGCTGATGATCCTGTTCAAATACGCTGACGACAAAGATCTTCCCATCGTCGATCTCAATGACCTGAAAAAGGTACTGAACTACTTGTCCGAAGGTGCCGGTGCGGCAGAGATCAAAGAGTCGTATGGAAAGATCTCGGGGGCCACAGCGTCAACCATCCTGAGAAAGATAGTGGCATTGGAGCAGATGGGAGTCAATCAACTTTTTGGAGAGACTTCATTCGACATTGAGGACTTGTTTGACAAAGTGGACGGCCGTGGCGTGATCAGCCTGCTCAATGTTTCCGATGTGCAGAACCAGCCGGCCATCTTTTCCACTTTCATGCTGTCGTTGCTGGCAGAGATCTATCAGAAGTTGCCTGAAGCCGGCGACCTCGACAAGCCCAAACTGGTGTTCTTTCTCGATGAGGCGCACTTGTTGTTCAAAGATGCCCCCAAGGCATTCATGGACCAGATCGAGCAGGTGGTACGTCTGATCCGCTCCAAAGGTGTTGGCATCTTCTTCTGCACGCAGGTGACGCAGGATGTACCGCCGAGTATTCTGGCGCAGCTGGGCAACCGGGTCAACCACGTGATCCGTGCCTTTACACCCAATGATGTGAAGGCTCTCAAAGAAACGGTGAAGACGTTCCCGCATTCCGAATACTATGATGTGGAGAAGCAGTTCACGCAACTCGGCACGGGCCAGGCACTGATCACGGTGCTGAACGAAAAGGGTATACCCACCGAGACGGTTGTGACCCACCTGGCACCGCCGGCTTCGTTGATGGGACCGTTGACACCGCAGGAATACAATGGCTTGCTTGAGCAATCCGACCTGTACAAGAAGTACAAGGATACAGTCGATCCACGAAGTGCGTTTGAAATTCTGAACGAGCGTGTGCAGCAAATCCGGGAAGAGCAGGAGAGTAGTGTGCCGGCAACCCGGACGGCGGCAGGCAGACCGGCCCGTCCCCAGAAGAGTACTTTTGAAGAAGTTATGTCCTCACCCGTGGCAAAGCAGGTTGGGAAGGAACTGGTCCGCGGTGTGTTTGGGATGTTGTTTGGATCAGCACCGAGAAAGAGGACCCGGAGCCCCTGGTAATGCTCTTGAGGCTACTGCCCACTTCAGCTGTTTGCCGAAGAGTGTTATGACCTACTGACAGTTGTACCTGATTCTCGAAAAGGCAAATTCATACCAGTCAGGATTGGTAATGCCGCCAACCCGTGCAGTCATCAATTTTGGCAATGTTCCGTTGTAAGAATAGCCATTGAAAATCACCTGCGGATCACTCAGCACCTTGAATCCAAACATGTTTTCGGCACCTTCGTTGAAGAAGCTCACCGACTTGATTGGCGCCAGCGATACGTGATGTTCCTGAGGATTGTTCACCGAGGGAAGATAGAGGTAGAGATAGTGCATGACTTGCGCAAGTTCCTTCGAATCAGCAAAGAAAGGTCTGTTGGTATCATAGCTGGTGATCTCACGGGCTAGTTGTTCACCGGTGGTTACTCCCTGGGAGGAGACCCAGACTTTGGATACGTTGCCGCCGGTTCCGTATTCATACCGCACGGAGTTGATGCCAAATTCAATTTTCTCTAACCTCTTTTTGTCATCATGGGTGTAAGTGACCTTTTCCTCTGAATAGAATCCATTGCGGTTGGCCGACTGGGGCAGGCCATTGGCATCATAGGTGAAGGTTACAATCCGCCTCGCGTTTTGCGGATCGTAGACCGGATAAGACGATATTTTGTCAATCCTGCCGTTGGCATCATAGGAAATGATATCGTATTCAGGATTACCAAAAGCCAGCACGTGATAGCTGATTCTAATGAGTTTCTTTTGTGTGTCGTATTCCAGGTTGGCGGAATCACCGAAATCTCTGGACAACGAAACGGGCAGACAGCGTGAGGGCGAGTCGGAGGAATGGCAACTGCCAAGAAGATACAGCACGGCGGCCAGCAAGGTTAAGGTGAAAGTACGGCCGGATGGAGGGAGGTTCAGGGCTTTCATATCTTATGAAGGTAGGACATGTAACCTAAATATGTGCGAATCACCTGCTGAAGTGATCCTGGAGCAGAACTGGAAGTCTTGCCTCCCGCCGGAATAATTTCTCGCCCCTGCGTCCGGTTTCATCATGAATTGTCGAAAATAGGAGGCATTTTTGGGGAAACCTTCCTATCCATGACTTTGAAAAAATATCATCTTTTTGGCGCCCTGCTGTTGCTAGCCGCCTGCTCCAAACCTGAAACCCGACTCGAAACATTTGCCCGCATCAATGCGGAGGTGTTGAAGAACTCCAAAGCCTATAGCACCCTCAAAGAGGAAACCTCCACCATCGGCCACCGGCTCACCGGCTCCGAGAATGGTCACAAGGCAGAAGAATACACCTACAACAAATTCAAGGAATACGGCTTCGACGATGTGCAGTACCAGGACTTCGAAGTGGTGGCCTGGTCGCGCGATAAAATCGCGGTCACCATCGACGGCGACTCTGTCAAAGCAGTGACCCTCGGCCAGTCGCCCGTGAGTGCAGACGTAACCGGCGAACTGGTAGACATGGGCAATGGGCTCGCCGCCGACTATGATGCACGCCCGGAGGCAGTGAAAGGCAAGATCGCTTTCTTCTATATCGGTATTCTGGAAGGGAGTCCCAAAGAGGCCCACAACCTTCACCGCAGTGAGAAGACTGCCATCGCCATCAACCACGGCGCGATTGGTGTCGTCATCTACAACGGTGTTGACAACGGCGTGCTGCTCACAGGCACCGCCTCAGTCAACGGCGATCTGCTGACCGTCCCCGCCATCTGTATCGGTAAGGAGGCAGGCTTTGCCATCCGCGAGAAGATGAAGAAAAAGAAAGTGCAGGCACACATCACCATGACCAACAAGAGCGGTCCTATCAAGGCGCGCAATGTGATCGCCACTATCAAAGGCTCTGAAATTCCGGAAGAGCGATTGGTGATCGGCGGCCACCTCGACTCCTGGGACCTCGCCACCGGCGCCATCGACAATGGCATCGGCTCTTTTGCTGTGCTCGACATCGCGCGCGCATTCAAAGCCAACAACCTTCAGCCCAGGAGAACAGTGCAGTTTGTAATGTTCATGGGCGAGGAGCAGGGCCTGTTGGGATCCCGCTACCTGGTAGAGCAGGAAGTGAAGAACGGCACCATTGAGTCGATCAAGTACATGATGAACCTCGACATGACGGGCAACCCCATCGGCATGAACGCCGGCGGCAAACTGGAAGACACGACTTTCTTCCGCAACCTCGGCGCCGACATCCAGAAGATCGATACCATCTACAAGAATCATATCACGAAGGGACTAGGTCTGCACAGCGACCACCAGCCCTTCATGCTCGAAGGCGTGCCGGTACTCGGCGCGAACAGCAACCTCGACCGGACCATCTACCGCTGCTATCACTCCGACTGTGACGACTTCAGCCTCGTGAATGAGCAACACATGGTCAACATGGCCCGCTTCGGCACCATGATGTTCTACGGCCTCGCCAACGCGGATCAACTGCCGGCGAAGAAGATGGACAGCGAAACCACCAAACAGTTTCTCATCGACAATAACCTGAAGGAGCCTTTGATTCTGGCAGGTGATTGGAAGTGGGAGAAGTAGTGGAATGTCACCGTTGCACATGGGCACTTCGGAATGAGGTGCCCTTTTTTTTTGCCCCTCAGGTTGGTGGCTGGGTTGATAGCGCGTACAGAAATCCAATACCTGAACTTCCATTGCTGAGCGTGAAGGGCACAGCAATGCGGACATATTGTTCACCCTCAAACTCGTCCAGCCGGTGCCAGTGCGCCGGCAAGTCCTCAGCGTGCAGCACCCACGCCTGAATACCATTGGCCTCGGAAGGGGAAACCGGAACAAATGCGGAATAGCCAATGGCGGCGCCCCAGCCGAGTTGAACGAGCTTGCCGCGCACGGTAGCCGGATACCAGGTGCCTTTGATGTTGGCAACGATGTGGTGATTCTCACGCCCGGGAGCAAGCGAACCGTAAACAATGAGCAGTTGCGCTGTCGGAACGCTGGAAAGATCCTGGTTCATGGATGCTGATCTCTGGTTGCTGATCAATTTGTGAAGCTACGAATCGCAGTTCGTTTTACGGAGGTCAAAGATTTGATGGGAGTCCGATACCGGACGAATAGGTACGGATGCGGACGGACCAGATCGAGCTGGGGCCGATTTAGTCAGCAATTGGCAGGTTTTGCGTTCAATGGCATAGTTATTGGAATTGGATGGGGCATGCTGAAAAACTACCTCCTCATAACGATTCGCGGCCTGTACAAAAACCGCCTCTTCGTACTGATCAATGTCTTTGGAATGGGTATCGCCATCGCCTGCTGCCTGGTCGGGTATTTCGCGAACGAGTACAACAACACATACGATGCCATCCATACGAATGGTGCAAGCATCTACCGCGTGACGAGCCAGCGTGAATTTGAGGGGACGCTCACCCGCTACGGGTTGGCCCCCATGCCGGTAGGAAATATCGTCTCGCGCACCATGCCTGATGTTTCCCATTCGACACGGATGTACTATTCGAATGCAAACTTCAAACTGGAGGATGATGTTTTCGGCGCCAACCTACGCTATGTGGACCCCGACTTTTTCAGCATGTTTTCCTTCGACTTTGTGGCCGGCTCTCCGGCAGGTTTGAAGGATCCGACCAGCGTGTACCTGAGTGTGGAGGTGGCGGAGCGACTGTTTCACTCCGCCGGTGATGCGTTAGGGAAAACCGTATCGATGGTGTATGGTGGCAGCCTGAAGGAGTTGAAAGTAGCCGGTGTGTTTCAGGATCCGCCGATGAATTCGAGTTTCTATTTCAAAAACGGTTCGAGCTATGTCAATTTTGACAACCACAAAGACGAATTCCCATATGTCGCA
>JAIBBB010000222.1 GCA_019694905.1 Cyclobacteriaceae bacterium | reverse complement strand
CTCCCCCGAAATCCAAAGCATGCGCATTGCTGCCAGTGCCTGAAGCATTCCAAAGGCCAGAAAAAAATAGCGGGCAAAATAGAATTTGACCCTACTGGCTGGTTTCATAAAAAGAGGTTTTGAGAACGCAACTGCAAAGTTACATGCTGCACGGCAAAAACTCAAGGATTCCCTGCCGGCTCATCGCGTTGCAACTCGAAATAGCTACAGAAGCGCTTCATTTGCCGAGCTACTGCAGAGACAAAAATCTGCTGTTGCGCTGGCTTCCTGAGCGGTGCATAGTACCAACCACTCTGTGCTTCGCTCCAGGTCACCACATACTGATCATAACCAATCAGCAACACATCCGCTTCATAGATTTCAACATCGTCCATGTCGAGCAATCCTGTAAACTGGAGAAGGATATGATGCTGACGATACAACTCTCCCCTGTTACATTCAATGCTGTCCAGCCTCAGCAACAACCGTGAGGCCGTGTCCCAGGCCTTGAACTTAATTTTTCTGGAATTGACGAGTGTTGAAACGGACGTAGCCATGAAGCATTACCTTTGCAAGGTTTCCTGTTATGGAAAGTAAGAAGGTTTTCTTTATAATCAATAAGTTCTCTGGAACAGGCTACAGCGACAGTCTGGAGGGCGTCATTCTCAAGTATTGTCAATCACTCGGACTTGAGGCTACGATTCAGTTTACGCAGGCTCCTGGACATGCTACGACGCTGGCGAAAGAAGCATCTCTTGACGGATTCCCGCTGGTATTCGCCATGGGCGGTGATGGCACGGTCAATGAAGTGGCCTGCGGGCTGGCCGGCACTGCCACCACCATGGGCGTTCTCCCTAAAGGTTCAGGCAACGGCCTGGCCCGACACCTGGGGATTTCCATGGACATCAGAAAATCGCTCCCCGTGATCGCCCATGGACGCACAATCCAAATGGATACCATCCTGATCAATGGCCACCTGTCTGTTAATGTATCAGGTATTGGATTTGATGGCCACGTGGCAGCATTATTCGGAAAAGACGGAAGGCGCGGACTACTGGGTTATGGCACCCTTGCAGCGAGGGAATTTTTCAAGTACAAGGAAATCCACGCCAGCGGCCACATCGACGAAGAGTCTATTCGGCGCTCTGCTTTCATTATTGCAATTGCCAACTCCAGCCAATTTGGCAACAATGCAACAATTGCTCCACATGCCTCTGTATCCGACGGCCAGATTGAACTCTGCTTCATCCGAAAGGTTCCAATCCTGCAGTCCCCCGGATTCGTCGCCCGGATGTTTACGCAACAATTGCATACTTCCGCGTTCGTATCCATCGTGCGCGGCAGCAAGGCGCTGCTGGAATTCGATCAGCCTGCTGCCTTCCATATAGACGGCGAGTCCAAACCCCCTGCCAGCCGATTTGAGATAGAAATGTTACCCGGCCGACTCAGGCTGCTTATTCCGCCGGGGCACCGGGCTGTCTGAATAAGTGAAAATATGACCAACGGCTTTACCCTAAGCCCGGCTTTTCCGTTATAGCCTCAACAACAAACAACTATGCGAAAGATACTCCTACCCACACTCCTGATGCTGAGCCTCGGCCTGAGCGCCCAAAGCATCACTCAGCCACCGAGTGGCGACAATCAAAAATCAAGGGTTTCACAATGGATCGGCCCGGTCGAAGTAACAATCCAATACAACAGCCCTGACGTGCATGGTCCCAACGGCGAAGACCGCAAAGGTCACATCTGGGGCGAACTCGTTCACCACGGCTTCGCAGACCAGGGATTCGGCATATCCAAGGCCGCACCCTGGCGGGCAGGCGCTAACGAAAATACAATCATCACATTCTCTCATGACGTAGTCATCAATGGCAAGGAACTGAAGGCCGGCACCTACGGGCTGTTTCTCGATGTGGAGAAGGAAGGGCCGTGGAACTGGATCTTCAGTCGCAATTCAGGCAGCTGGGGCAGTTACTTCTACGACGCAAAAGAAGATGCACTGAGGGTTGCTACCATCCCGCTCGATGCGCCGTACACAGAATACCTCACATATGGATTTGACGACCGTCTTCCGGCGTCAACGGTTGCCTACCTTCAATGGGAAAATAAACGGATTCCGTTCAAGATCGAAGCCCCCGTCAATGACTACTACCTCGCAATCATCCGGGATGAACTCCGGAATTCGCCCGGCTTCGACCATGCCAACTGGATGGCCGCAGCACAGTTTTGCGTTCAGCAAAAAACCAATCTGGAAGAAGCTCTGAAATGGGCTGACTATGCCATCAGTGGTCCGTTCGTTGGACAAGAGAATTTCAACACCCTCAAAACCAAAGCTGACGTACTCCTGCTGCTGGGAAGAAATGACGAAGCAGACAACATCATGTCCAGGGCCATTCACAAACCGGACGCTACCGTGATGGCCATCCACCAATACGGCCGGAGCCTGCTTGCTGCTGGCCGGAAGGATAAAGCGCTGGAGGTTTTCCAATACAACTTCAAATCGCACCCTGAAGAAAAGTTCACTACCTACGTAGGCCTCGCCAGGGTCCAGACCGCACTCGGCAACAAGAAAGATGCGATCAGGAATTGGGAAACTGCGCTGAAAAATCTGCCGGATGATCAGAAGCAAAACCGGCCAGCATACGAGGCAGAACTCAAAAAATTGAAAGAATCAAAATAGTACCTGCCCTGAGAAAAGAGGGTCGCACCAACCGGGCGACCCTTTTTCATTCTTACACCGGCCAATGCTACCGATCCATCATCGCCCTTTCCCGGCCCTGGCCGTGTTGATGCGGTGAATAAGCCGCGAGTACTTTCCGAAAAGCCCAAGGTGGAGAAACCGCAGTGACTGGCGGGCTTCAAAAACGAGTCTCGCCTTGAGCGCCGCACGCTCTGCATCATTCTGACACAATTTGAGAGCCTTTTCGCACACCCGGTACGTGCTTGCCATCTGCCTGCTCCCCACACGGTACTGGCGGGATGACATTGACCCGCGCGTCAGGCGTCGCTTCACCATCAGTTCGGGTGAATACGCATACCAGGTAAACCGCGACGACCTCACCCAAAAGTCAAAATCCTCGTATGCAAGTGTTTCATCGTAGCCGCCCAACTGATCCAGCACACTTCGACGTATCATCATGGTGGTGGGATTGATAAAGTATCTGGAAAGCACCTGCTGAAAAATATCTCCTTGCGGAACACTGGCGTGAGGAAACTGATCGGAGTGCCTGCCGAGTTCCACACCCGCTTCGTCGATCACAAGCGCATCACCAAAATGAACCCCATACCGGAGGTCTCCTTCAAGTGCGGCAACCCCCAGTGAAACCCGCTCTGGTAACAGCACATCGTCGGCCGCAAGGTCAATGATGTAATCTCCATGGCAAAGGGCAAGGCCCCGGTTGAATGCCGCACAATTTCTGAGGTTGACAGGCAGTGCCAAAAACTCTATGTCGGGACGGTCCCTCAGTGCTTCCCGGATCGCGGCCTGCGTTTGATCCGAGCTGGCATCGTCTACCACCACGAGTTCGATATTCGGATAACGCTGGTTCAACACAGAATCAATGGCCTGCTTCACAAACCGTTCGTGATTGTGACTGAGACATACAACCGATACCAGTGGGCTGCTCATGCAGACGTCAATGACTTCTCAAACGTAAGTTTCATCGAGGGTGTTCCACCCAGTCGCAATTTGAAATCGAGCAACGCAGCATTGGGCATTCCATTCAATGACGAGGTGCCCAGATCGAGCCACCGCATCTTTTGTTGGGTCGCATGGCTGTGAAGTTCACGCATGAGCAGGACAACCGGACTCAGCGCATCCTGTGAGCGCGGGTGGGCCGAGTAGAAATTATACAACACATCCGTGTTGATCCGGATGGCAACTGAGGCTGCCACCATCGTTTCATCGAGCGTAGCAGCAAAAAACAAAAACTCCTGCCTGAATATGTCAGCCGCGGTGCGGAGTTGCTCCCAGTTCATACTCAATGCCTGGTCGCGCTCCGCCCGGCAAGTAGCAATAAAGCGATAGACTTCCTCTTCTTCCGGCCCCATCACCCTCCGCACATCGATGCCTGCCTGCACCGCCTGACGGAGTTTCCTGCGCTCCCATGTGTCAAGACCTTCCTCAAAAGGAACCTCGGTCGAAATCAGACACGAGGTGGCCGCGTCAGCAATACGGTAGCCACAGTTTAGAAAGATGGTATTCCTGACTGCTGCGCGGGATTGATACAGGTCGGGAGCGCATACCAACCGGATTGCCCGCGCACCTAGCTCCAGGCAAAACGACTCAATATGCTGAACAAAGGCAACCAAATCTGCTGTGCTGAGCCCGGGATCAAACTGAAACACCCCAAAGGATGCCCTTGCCGGAGACAACGCGATGCCGTTCTGCATCACAAAGGCAAAATGGCCGAGAATCAGATCCCGCTCCTTGTGTAGCGCCACCACATGATGCCACTGATCGCCGGATTGCAGTCGCAAATGGCGGTCATCGGAGAATAAAAAAGGGTCAAAACGGGAAGGAAACCGAAGTGACGCAGCAGAAGTGCTGAACCGTAGTGCACTCACCTAATAAGGAATTCCAATGCGGCGATAGATGAAATGCATCAGCCACGCCGGACCAATCAGCAGAAACTGAAGATCCTTGAAGAACGAAGGCTTCTTGCCCTCCACGTGGTGACCATAAAACTGACCTATCCAGGCCAGCACAAACAGACCCAATGCAAATTGCCAGAGCGGCCACACCAGTTCAGCTTCCAGGTAGCCCGCCAGCCACAGGCAGGCGCTTGCAAACAGCAACATCCCCAGGCTCAGCATGACCGACAATGTCAGATAGTAGATCATTACCAGAATCAGTGCCACGGTGGCCCAGTTGGCATAGGTGCTCACAGAGAAACTTTGCAAAAAACCCGCGGGAATGGACCAAATCAGCGCCACCACGCAAAAGAAGATCGTGGGCACACAAATCCAATGGATCGTCTTGTTCAGGGGATTGCGATGACTGTCGCCATACTCTTCCAGCAACTGTTCAATTTTTCGCATGGTGATCTTTGTTTGGGGTATACCGAAGTTAACCTTCGCGCAACCAAATTCCAACTTTGTCAATAGTCGTCTCCCAGGGCGAAGTCATTCTTCCTGTACATCCATTTGCCGCCCGTGAAATCCGGAAAATCAACACTCTCCCCGCCCAGTTGAATAGAAGTCTCCGACAGGGGTGTGATGGCGCTCCATGTGACAGCATCATAGACATCCTGCGGCGTTGGTGTTTTACGCTTGACAGATTCTACAAAGGCGTTCAACACAAACCAGTCCATACCGCCGTGTCCGGCACCCGATGCATCACTGCCGTATTTAGCCCAAAGCGGATGATCATATTTGTCGAGCCAGGCCTTTGCCTCATCCCAGCGGTGCGCCTCTTTGCTCCGGCCTTCCAGATAGATCGACTTATTGACATCCATCCAGATACCTTTGGTTCCCTGCACCCGGAAGCCCAGTGAATAAGGCCTTGGCAAATTGGTGTCGTGCTGGAGTAATATAGTCTCATCATTGGCCGTGCGAATCATCGTTGTGACTACATCACCAAGCTTAAAATTCACTTTGGCGTTGGGGTGCGCCTCACCGCCGGTCTTCACTACGTATTCGTGTAACCCCCGGGCCTTGGTTGCATAGGAAACAAGCTGCGTGAAGCGGTTGCCCCTGTTAATGTTGGTCATCATGGCCACGGGGCCAATGCCATGTGTAGGATACAGGTCGCCATTGCGATTGACAGAATGCCACGTACGCCATTGTGCCTCTGAGAAAGCCTTCTCACCGAACTCGGCACCGGGGCCAGTCTGGTCAGTACCATCGTTGAACTTGACCTCCCGCAGGTCGTGCTGGTAGCCACCCTGCAAATGAATGAGTTCTCCAAAAAGTCCCTGGCGCACCATGTTCATCACCGCCATGACATCTCTGCGGTAGCACACATTTTCCATCATCATCAGCGGCATGCCGGTGCGCTCACTCGTATGCACCAGCTCCCAACACTCATCCAGTGTGGTGCCGGTAATTACTTCACAGCCCACATATTTTTTCGCGTTCATAGCATCCAGACACATCGCGGTATGCCATTCCCATGGCGTCGCAATAATGACAGCATCAATGTCCTTGTTCTCCAGCAATTTCTTGTAGCCGTAGGGTCCGTCAAGGATTACCGCAGGCTTTGGTTTCCCTGCTTTCGAAACCATATCAAGCGCCATATTCATCATGCGCTGCTGCACATCGCAAAGCGCGATCACTTCCACATCGGATCGCTTCAGAGCCAGTTCCAGGTGGCTTTGACCACGAAAGCCGGTGCCGATGATGCCGAGCCGGACCTTTTGTTCTTTGTCCTTCGCCAGCAGCCCTGAAGGAAGGATGGTAATGCCTACGCCTGCAAGGGCGGCGGACTTCATGAATTCACGACGGGTTTGATGAGCCTTCATGTGCAGATGGTTGTGTTATTTCTGGTTTTGGGATTATAAGTCTTTCATCAGCCAGCCATACAGCCGGATCATGGAGTCAATGTCTGCTTTGTGCACTTTTTCATCCGGCGTGTGCGGATCCTGCTCGGGTGCACCGACAAAGCACCAGTCAACTGACCATGGTGAGCGCTGGAGTTCGCCGCCATCACTGGAGCCTGCGCCTTCCACTTCCAGTTGATAGTCCACCTTGCGCTTGTCGGCGATGGCAATGACGCGATCAACGAAGTGCTTGCGCGGGATGTTGCGGTCTCGCAATGAAATGGCCACGCCTTTGCCGTGCTCCACGCCGTCCGAAGTCCAGGTAATATCACTGATCAGCGCCTGTCTCACGCCCCACTCTTTCATCATGTATTTCGCCAGGTAAGGGACTGAGCCCCCACCGTGTTCTTCCCAGCAACTGAAAGCGATCACACCATCCTTCAATGTCTCTGCTACTTTGAGGGCAGCGTAGATACCCAGTCGGTTGTCAAGGTAGGGTGACTGAATAAAGTTCTTTGTCTCCCTGAAGTTGGGCTTGTA
>JAIBBB010000221.1 GCA_019694905.1 Cyclobacteriaceae bacterium | reverse complement strand
CTTCTCGTGGAGGATTTCGCGGAACCGTGTTTTATAGGCTTTGACATCCTTATGGATGGGGCAGGGGAATTTGTCGTCGCATTCCTTGAGGCCGAGGGCGCAGGAGTGCAGGACTTCTTCGCCGTCAACGGCCATTACGATAGTGTGCAGGGAGACCGGTTTGGCGTTGGGTTTGAGGAAGAAACCGCCGTTGGGACCTTTGATAGACGACACGATGCCATTGCGGACGAGCGCCTGGAGGATTTTGGCGGTAAAGGGCTCCGGGGAGGCGATTTCGCGGGCGATGTCGCGGATGCTGAGGCGGGCGCCGTCCTTGCTTTTGTTGGCGATGTAGAGCACCGCGCGGATAGCGTATTCACAGGCTTTGGAGAACATAGGCGGAGCTGCTGATGACTTTGCAAGATCACAAAAAATGAAAGAATTCATGCCACGCAGGCTGCCAAATGGGAGCCGCCTGGCAGATTGGTACGTGAGACTGTTCCGGGTGAATAATCTGATCAAAGTGTGCGGGATTTGGAAATTTAATCCCAAGGTCTAAATTTGCAGTCCCTTTAAGCGGGAACAGTCCAAATAAGCCGGTTTTGGGTGATTTGGAGGAGGTTCCGGAGGGTCATAAAAGCGGGAGTAGCTCAGTTGGTAGAGCACAACCTTGCCAAGGTTGGGGTCGCGAGTTCGAGTCTCGTTTCCCGCTCAGAAGTAAAGTTGGTCGCAGACGGTTGACCGGCAAAGACGAAGACATAAAGAAGTGTGGTCAGCCACACTTTTTTAGTTTCTGGCCTGTCCGGAGCAGACTCACGCAATTGGAAGCCCGAGTGGTGGAATTGGTAGACACGTCCCGACTAAGGTCGGGATGGCCAGTAATGGTTGTACTACCAGACACTGTGATGGCAGTGAATAGCGGAAAGTACCTTTGCCCGAGTGGTGGAATTGGTAGACACGCAGGACTTAAAATCCTGTGACCAGTAATGGTTGTACGGGTTCAACTCCCGTCTCGGGTACAAAAGTCTGCCGTATTTTGGCCGGCTCTTTTTCCCTTGCTTAGGGACCGGCAGATTTGCTTCGGCCATTCAAAGGCAACCTTGTCGAATGCCGCAAATTTCAACCTGATCTCTTGTGACACTACCTTTTCAGCCAGAGTTATGGGGGATCAAAATCAACGTACACCTGATCCTGGAGTATTTGGCCTTTTTTGTGGCTTACCAGTATTACAGGAAACTTCGCGATCCCCTGAAGGATCCCATTTCGAGTAATAATAGATTATCCATTATCCTCGGAGCCTCCATTGGGGCTCTGGTTGGTTCCAGGTTGATTGGCATCCTGGAGAATCCGCTGGCAGATTTTTCGAAGTACAGCCTGTTGCAAATCTTCAATGCCAAGACAATTATGGGGGGGCTGTTTGGGGGATTGCTCGGTGTTGAAATTGCAAAGCGTATTATTGGAGAAAGGCAACGGTCAGGTGATCTTTTTACTCTACCGATCATCGCGGGCATATTCATTGGCCGCGTGGGTTGCTTCCTGGCGGGCACGTCTGAGTTTACCTATGGCATCCCTACGGATTTATTTACAGGAATGGACCTGGGTGATGGCCTGACAAGACACCCATTGGCCTTGTATGAATTATTATTCCTGTTACTGCTATTTCTGTTCCTCTTTAGACTGGACACGCTGCGACTGACCCGCTCGGGTGATCTGTTTCAACTCTTTATGATTGCCTACTTTGGACTTCGTTTTTTTCTGGAATTTCTCAAGCCAAATGTTTTCTTGCTGGCGGGACTCAGCACCATACAGTGGCTATGTGTTCTTTGCTGGATCTACTACTACAGGTTGATATTCCGTATATTTAAATATGCCCTCTCGTCCTTACACTTATTATGATTTTACAGTGAGTCTTTGTCCGGTCTGCCTGAAGCGAGTAGACGCAAAGATTGTCTTCCAGGATGGCGGTGTCTACATGCTCAAGCGGTGCCCGGAACATGGTTCGACCAAAGTACTGATCGCTGATGATATTGAATACTACAAGAGCATTCGCAACTACAACAAGCCCTCGGAGACACCACTGCGCTTCAACACGAAAACCCACTTTGGGTGCCCTTACGACTGCGGTTTGTGTCAGGACCATGAACAGCATTCATGTCTGACTGTAGTGGAGGTGACAGATCGCTGTAACCTCACTTGCCCCACTTGCTATGCAGGATCTTCACCCTCGTTTGGCCGGCACAGGACGCTTGATGAGGTAAAGAAGATGCTGGACACGATCGTTGAAAATGAAGGGACGCCAGATGTTGTACAGATCAGTGGTGGTGAACCAACGATACATCCACAGCTGTTTGAGATTCTGGATTACGCCAAAACTCTTCCTATCCGGCACCTCATGCTGAACACGAATGGGATAGCAATTGCGCGGGACAAGCAATTCGCAATGCGTCTGGCCAGCTACGCCCCAGGGTTTGAAATTTATCTTCAGTTTGACTCATTGAAGAGGAGTGTGCTGGAAACGTTAAGGGGAGCAAATCTGACCGAGATTCATCGCGAAGCGCTTGAAACACTGAATGAGCTGAACCTTGCAACCACACTGGTGGTAACGCTACAAAAGGGACTGAACGACGATACGATTGGGGACGTCATTGCCTACGCTCTCAAACAGCGCTGCGTCAGGGGAGTAACATTTCAGCCAACGCAGCAGGCGGGGCGTCTCGAGAATTTTCAGACGCAAACCAATCGCATCACTTTGACAGAGGTGAGAAGAAAAATCCTTGAACAGACAACGATATTCAATTCCGATGATCTGATACCCGTGCCTTGTAATCCTGATGCGCTCGTAATGGGTTATGCGCTCAAACTGGGAGAGGATGTGATTCCGCTCACACGGTATATCAATCCCGCAGAACTACTTGACAAGACAAGGAATACGATTGTCTATGAGCAAGATGAACAACTTCGCGAGAAGATGATAGGCTTGTTCAGCACGGGCAATTCAACAGAGGCTGCTTCGGAGAAACTTCATGAATTATTGTGTTGTCTTCCGCTGGTGAGCGCACCAAGTCTCGGCTATGATAACCTGTTCAGGATAATCATCATGCAGTTTGTAGACGCACACAATTTTGACGTCCGATCAATCAAGAAATCCTGCGTACATATTGTGAGCAAAGACTACAAGATAATCCCTTTTGAAACCATGAATCTGCTCTACAGAGATTCCGTGGCGAATGTTCCAGAAGAAAATTTGGAGATGAAGCAACCCAATTGAATTGCATTATGGACAATGTAGTATTGGCCCTCGTCGTTACTTTTCTGGTTGGCTTCCTGCCACCCATTGTGCTCTTTGTTTTGGGATTCAACAGGAGGAAGAGCCATCCAGCAACTTCCAAGATCATGTATATCCTGGGGGTGGTTTATCTGATTGTCTCTTTAGGAATTTGCGCCACCCTCATGATCTAACATGACAGATCTGCGCCCACTGTTATATCTGGTTCTTCCTGGGCCGCCGGTGTTTCTGGTTGTTCGAGGAATCCGAAGGAGGAAGCAGGATTCGCAATCATTGATCAGGCACCTCATTGCTGCCGCGGCATATATCACAATCGGCGCTGGAATTTGCAGTTCACTTAAGTAAACTCCCCCACCCTCCTGATCCCTTCCAGCGTCAGATTGGTATCGATGGCGTCGAAGTAGTCTTGGAGGGGCGTGATGACGGCGGACAGACCGCCGGTGGCGATGATCGCTGCGTTGCCGCCGAGTTCGGCGCGGATCTTGTCGCCGAGACTGCGTACCAGCCCTTCATAGCCGCCCAACACGCCTGCCTGAATGGCGTTGACGGTGTTGCGGCCGAGCATGGAAGCAGGCATCTCCAAAGGCACATCGAAAAGTTTGGCGGTGTTCTGAGACAGCGACCGGATGGCGGTCTTGAGTCCAGGGAGAATGGCGACACCGGCAATGGCACCTTTGCTGTCGATCGCTGTAAACGTAAGCGCTGTGCCGAAGTCCACCACCACGCAGGCGCGGTTGAAGCGCAGCCACGCGGCCAGCGCATTGGCAACCAGATCCGACCCAATCTCATAGGGGTTCAATACACCGATGGGCAACCGGGGATAAATGGCCGGTCCCAGTACAATGGCTTCTTTGTCGAAGAGCCCCCGGATGACATTGCGAATCCGGTCGGTGAGTGCAGGCACGACACTGCTCAGGATGATCTTCTCCACCTGAGCTGGCTGCAGCCGGGCCTCGAAAAAAAACTCGCGGACTTTGATGCCGTAATACAACTCAGGTTGATCCGTGCGGGCCGGAATGCGCCACAGATGTGACCACCGGTCGGCATCATACACGCCGATGACGATGTCGGAATTTCCGATATCAACGGTGAGCAACATGCGCGTCAGGCGCTTTTCTGTAACTCGAGTTCTTTGCGCAGCGCAATGGCCTCCTGCTTGTTCTTCGAGCGACGGATGTATTCGGGCACCCCCTTCAGATCCCAGATTAACCCGAACCAGGAAAATACTTTGAGGATGTACCAGGTGATGTCAATCTCCCACCAGAAAAATCCTTGTCGGGTTGACACTTCATAATAGTGGTGGTTGTTGTGCCAGCCTTCGCCCAGCGTGATGAGAGCGAGCCACAGGCTGTTCTTGGACTCGTCGCCGGTTTCGTAACGCGGCTTGCCGAACTTATGCATGATCGAGTTGATGGAGAATGTGCCGTGGTAGAGCAACACGGTACTGAGGAAGAATCCAACGAACAAAGAAGAGAAGCCGGAGACTGTGAACATGGCCGCCACACTGCCGCCATTGACAATGCCACCCAACATCGTCACAAGCACACCCAATAACACCGGCGGCACGAGGTAGTATTTGTTGAGCCACACGAGTTCGGGATACTTGGTCAGGTCGCCGATGGTTTTGTAGTCGGTCTCTTTGTAATCGGGACCCACGATCCAGCCTACATGCGAATACCAGAATCCGTAAAGCTTCATACTGTGCGGATCGTGGGGTGTGTCGCTGTAGCGATGGTGCACGCGGTGATGGGCAGCCCACCAGAGTGCGCCCTTCTGAGCCGAAGTTTCAGCCATGAAGGCGATGACAAATTGAAACCAGCGTGAGGTTTTGTACGACTTGTGCGAAAAGTAGCGGTGATAACCGCCAGTCACCCAGAACATCCGGAACACATACAGGAATGCGCACATAATCCAGTCGAACGTAGTCGCGCCTGTGAAAAGCGCACCCAACGGGAGCAGGTGTACAATGATGAAACTTATTTCGGTTTTGAGAAGTGGCTTATTGCGCTTCTCGAGTGTCACCGGTGATTCCATAGGGTTTGCGTTGCGTGCTACACTGTTTTTCTGCCTGAAAGATCCGCGGGGACTTTTCAGCCCAGCAAAGTTAAGGCAAACGATGCACGCGGCGCGAAAAATTTCCAAATCGACCGAACGAGTGTGAGCCAACGATTGAGAGAAATCATGCGGCAGGAACCTTGTTTTGCGTTATATTTCGGAATTATCTGCTCATGAACCAGGCTCAGACCATCGCACTTTACCAGCCCATGCTGCACGCCATTGCGTACCGCATGGTGCGGTGCAAGGAAGATGCAGAGGACATCGTGCAGGAAACCTTCATGAAGTGGCTGAACAGCAATCAGCAGAAGATCGACAACACGAAGGCGTATCTCATTCGGGCAGTCACCAACAATTGCCTGAATCACCTCGAAAACCTGAAGCGCAAGAAGACTGAATATCTCGACTCCCTCCACCTGCCTGACCTGAAGGGCTTCATCCGGGAAATGAACTTTTCCCATCTCGATCTCGACGTGAACCTGTCGGCAGCCATGACCGTCCTTCATGAGAAGCTGGAGCCCCTGGAACGCTCTGTCTATGTGCTGAAGGAGGTTTTTGAGCTGGATTATGCTGCCATCCAGAAGGCGCTGGACAAGAAGCAGGACCACTGCCGCCAGCTCTTCAGCAGGGCCCGCAAGAAGCTCGCGGACAGCACCCCTTCATTCCACGTGGAGATGCCCGATACCGCCGCCCTCGTACAGCGTTTCCGGGAGGCCTGCGACCGGGGTCACGTGCAACAATTGATTGCCGAGCTGCAGCACGACTGGCAGCAGCGGAAGAAGAAAATCTAAAATATTTCCGGTTTTTGTCACAAACAGGCACCCTCGCCTGTCTTGCATCTATTGGCCGCCCACGGTGGGTGGCCCGGTATTGTATTAACCTGTTAAACCGGACCTCATGACTGTAATTCTGGCATTTTTTGTTGCCCACTGGTACCTGTCGCTGTTTTTCCAGACGTTCTTTTTGCACCGCTACGCGGCGCACGCAGCGTTTACCATGAGCAAGTTCACCGAACGAGTGGTATTTGTGCTGACCTGGATCTTCCAGGGTTCCAACTATCTCAGTGCTTATGGCTACGGCGTCATGCACCGCATGCACCACGCTTATGCTGACACCGAGAATGATCCCCACTCGCCCAAGTACGATGAAACTATCTGGAAGATGATGTGGAAGACGAAGACCATCTACGGCGACATCTGCAACGGCCGCATGGTAGTTGACAGCCGCTTCACAGATGGTGTTCCCCGCTGGGATGCATTCGACAAGATCGCCCGCTCGTGGCCCTCACGTCTGATGTGGGCCGGACTCTATACCTGGGTTTATGTAGCCTACGCTGATGTTTGGTATCTCTGGTTGCTGTTGCCGGTGCAATTCCTGCTGAGCCCCATCCACGGAGCCATCATCAACTGGTTTGCACACAAGTACGGCTATCGCAACTTTGAGGTTGGCGACACTTCCCGCAACTTCCTTCCTTTCGATTTTCTGATGATGGGCGAAAGCTATCACAACAATCACCACAAGTACGGTTCACGCGCCAATTTTGGTGGCTATCGCTGGCATGAATTGGATCCTACCTACCAGATCATCCGCCTGCTAAATGTCGTCGGTATCGTGAAGATGAAAAAGACCAAAGAGATCAGCCTAGATATCAAGAAGGCTGCCTGACACGGCGGTCAAATGATGGCTGGATACTCCTTGATGAAAGCCCCGGGTCTGGCCCGGGGCT
>JAIBBB010000220.1 GCA_019694905.1 Cyclobacteriaceae bacterium | reverse complement strand
CTTGCCGAGGTCTTTCGTCTGAATGATCATTCCTCATCCGTGGTGGTAGCGGCGGAGAATCCCTTGATGATTCCGCGCTCGGAAGAGCGTATGAAGCTGACGATATACTCTCTTTCTGTGGAGGAGGGAAGTTCGCGCTCCACCAGATCGAGTGCACGGCTGTTGTTGAGAGATTTCAGAAAAACGTAGCGATAGATTTCCTGAAGTTCGTTGATTTTTTCGGAGGTAAATCCGCGCCGGCGCAGGCCCACAGTGTTGATCCCGGCATAGGCGAGGGGTTCGCGGGCCGCCTTGATAAACGGAGGCACATCCTTTCGCACGAGTGAACCACCGCCGATATAGGCGTGTGCGCCGATCTTGCTAAACTGCTGCACTGCGCAGGCACCGCCGAAGATGGCGTAGTCGTCAATGGTGACGTGGCCGGCGAGTTGTACAGTATTGCCGAGGATGCAGTTGTTGCCAACGATGCAGTCATGGCCGATGTGTGCATATGCCATCACGAGGCAGTTGGCGCCCACAGCCGTCTTGTATTTGTCAACCGTGCCCCGGCTGATGGTTACATACTCTCTGATCTGAGAATTATCGCCGATGATAGTTTCTGTGATTTCACCTGCAAACTTGAGGTCTTGAGGAACAGAGGAAATGGAAGCGCCGGGAAATACCCGCACGTTCTTGCCGAGCCTGGCGCCATCCCAGATGACGGCATTCGGTCCTATCCAGCATCCTTCTCCGATGACGACATCCTTCTGGATGGTTGCGAAAGGTTCGATAATGGCACTGTCGGCTATTTGTGCCTCCGGGTGTACGTTTGCTAATGGATGCTTCATGAATCTTTTCTAACAATGCTCGCTGTCATCGTGCCTTCGCAGACCAGCGTGTTTCCAACATAACCTCTTCCTGTCATTTTCGCGATGCCGCGTTTGATGGGTGCGAGCAGATCGCACTGAATCACCAGTGTATCACCGGGGAGCACCATTTTGCGGAAGCGGAATTCGTCAATTCCCAAAAAATAAGTCCAGTAATTCTCAGGGTCGGGCACCGTATTGAGTACCAGAATGCCGCCGATCTGGGCCATTGCTTCAACCTGTAGCACCCCCGGGAAAACCGGATTGCCAGGGAAGTGTCCCTGGAAGAAGAACTCATTCATGGTAACGTTCTTCACACCGGCTACCCGCTCGTTGTCAAGATGAATGATCTTGTCGATCAGGAGGAATGGGAATCGATGGGGTAAAGTATTGGAAATCTGCTTGATATCCATCACCGGAGGCAGGTTGGGATTGTAGCGCGGCATACCCTTCTTGTCGGCCTCCTGCATGGCCTTCTTGAGTTTCTTGGCGAATGCCACATTGGCGGCATGACCCGGGCGGGCGGCGAGTATCTGCGCCTTGAGAGGTCTGCCGGCAAGGGCCACATCCCCGATAATATCCAGCAGTTTGTGGCGGGCGGGTTCGTTGTTGTACCGCAGTTCGATGTTGTTAAGAATGCCTTCTTTCTTCACCTCCACCTTCGGCTTGTTCAGCATTTTGGCAATGTGCTCCAACTCATGTTCTTCGACCACCCTGTCAACAATGACTATTGCATTGTTGAGGTCACCGCCGCGAATGAGATTGTTCTTGTAGAGCATTTCCAATTCATGGAGGAAGCAGAAAGTGCGGCAGGAGGCGATCTCCTTTTCAAATTGACGGATATTCGTAATAGAAGCATGCTGGCTGCCAAGAACGGGTGAATTGTAGTCGATCATTACGGTCACGCGATAATCGTCGAGGGGCAGTGCGGCCAGTTCAACGTTGCGCGACACATCGCGATAGAAAATTGAGTCCTGCACTTCGAAATAATCGCGGAGTGCATTCTGCTCCTCTGTCTCGGCTTCCTTCAGAACCTGAACAAAAGGAAGTGAACTTCCATCCATAATGGGGGCCTCAGGGCCGTCCAGCTGGATGAGTACATTGTCGATCTCAAGGCCCACCAGCGCTGCCAGGGTGTGTTCGATGGTCGATACCCGGGCACCACTTTGTTCGATGGTCGTTCCTCTGGAAACATCAACCACGTTGTCGCAGTCAGCATCGATGGTAGGTGAACCTGGCAGGTCAATGCGCTGGAATTTGATTCCGTGATTGGCCTTTGCGGGCAGAAATGTCATCGTGGTCTGTACGCCGGTATGGAGTCCCACACCTGACAGGGTCACCGACTTCTTGATGGTTTGCTGTTTGTAGTTAAGCATATATAAAGAATCGGCAAATTTAATGTTGATTCTTCACACTGCCAACACAAAGCTGGAGGGGATGACGGCCAGGCTCAGTCCTTTTGAACGGCGCCGGAACTTCCCTGTTGGAGTTTTTCCAACTCCCGCACCCGATTGTTGAGTTCTGGCAGCTTTTTGAACAAGGCAAACGAGCGGAAGAACTCCTTCAGCCGCAGCGGCGGCGTGCCAAAAAACTGTTGTCCCGGTTCAGTGACCGAACTGGTGATGCCGACTTGTCCGCCCAAACTGGTTCTGTCAGCGATTTCTATATGTCCGCCGATGCCTACCTGACCGGCGATGATACAATTTTCGCCCACACGGGTGCTGCCGGACACACCGGTTTGTGCGGCAATGACAGTGTTCTTGCCAATCTCCACGTTGTGGGCGATCTGGATGAGGTTATCCAGTTTCACACCTTTCCGGATGATGGTTTGGTCGCCCATCATGGTGGCGCAATCGATGACTGTATTGGCGCCAATGGACACATTGTCCTCAATGACAACATGGCCCAGCTGGGGAATCGTTTTGTAAGTACCATCGGCCTGTGGCGCAAAGCCAAAACCATCGCTGCCCAGCACGGTGCCTGCGTGAATGGTCACATTACTACCAACACGCGTTCCGGCATAGATCTTGACACCGGCGTGGAGGATGGTGTTGTCACCGATCACAACGCGGTCGCCGATGAATACATTCGGATAGATCTTGACGTTATCGCCGATCCTGACCTGGTTGCCGACGTAGGAGTAGGCACCGCGGTAGATGTTGGTGCCAATCACTGTTCCCTCGCCCACGTGACTGGGCTCTTCGACACCCGACTTTTGAAAGTTGAGCATCTTATGGTATTCTTCCAGCAAGACGGTGAAGCTGCTGTAGGGGTCCTTGACAATAATCAGGCTGGGGGTGATCTCCTTTTTGGGTTCAAATTGATCGCTAACGATCACCGCAGTAGCCTGCGTGGTATAGATAAACTGTTCGTACTTGGGGTTCGCCAGGAAGGCGATCTGACCGGGCTTTGCATCCTGGATTTTGGCCAGCATCCGGATTTTTCCGTTCGGGTCACCTTTCACTTTGCCGCCGAGAAGCGCCGCAATCTGAGCTGTTGTAAATTCCACGGATAACGATTTAAAAAACGAGCCGGCCTCAATGAGTTGGAAGCATGAAAAACATCCTTACAAATTTAAGTTTTTGGGCCAGCAAATAAAGTGTTTTTTGACGATTTTGCTCATCGCCCGGATGTGCGGAAGTTCAGAGGCTGCGGCGATGTCCAGTATGCTGCCGTTCTGCATCTGGATGTGAATGGGTTGTCCTTCGGAAACATAGGCTTCGTTGCTGACCGACCCATGAGAAAACAGAAAGTTCGTGTCGCGTTTCATTACACCGTACTGTCGGGCGACGGCTGCACGCACGTGCTCGGTCTTGGCCTTGCTTACACCTTCGTTGCTCATGCTGATCTGAAAGATCTCACGATCCAGCAATTGCCGGCACAGGGCAGACAGAATCGGATCCCGGTGCGCAGTCCAGTTCTTGATTGCGCCCCAGATGTCGTGGTCGTCGAGTTGACCATATGCATCCAGGAGAGAAGGGTGGTCGTGAAAGTCGTCGAGTGTGTGGTCATGTGACATAAACACATGGAGGGCTTCTGACGCGGGTACGCGTTCGCCTGCCTGTGAGAGGTAGCGTGCCCGGCGGATCAGGTTGACCAGCATGCGCTCCGCGCTCACCGCCGCTTTGTGCAGATACACCTGCCAGTACATGAAACGGCGAGCAAAGAGAAAATTCTCCACGCTGTAGATTCCCTTTTCCACGATCACCAGCTGATCCTGGTGAGTGTTCAGTAGTTCAAGAATACGTTCCACACCAATCGAACCCTCCGGTACACCCGAGTAAAATGAATCCCGCTTGAGATAGTCAAGCCGGTCCATGTCCAGTTGACTGCTCACGAGCTGATGAAAGAACTTCCGTTTGTATCCGTTGCGAAAGATGCGCATAGTGAGGTCAAGGCCGCCGCCGAGCTGCTCGTTGAGCCGGCCCATCATCAGGTAGGTGAGGCTTTCGTGCCTGATACCAGGGAGCAGGGTTTCTTCCAGTGCGTGTGAGAATGGACCGTGACCGATGTCGTGCAGGAGGATGGCGAGTTGTGCTGCGTCGGACTCTTCTGCAGTAATGCGTGTACCCCGGGCGGACAGCGCATCGAGTGCCTTGCCCATCAGGTGATAGGCACCCAGTGCATGCTGGAACCTCGTGTGCACAGCACCTGGAAATACGATATCAGAAAGGCCCAACTGCTGGATGTAGCGAAGTCGCTGGAACCAGGGATGGGCCAGTACGGCCTCTGCCATCGGCTGCTGAAGCCTGATGAAGCCATAGATCGGATCGTTGATGATTTTGAGTTTGCCCACGGTTCGCAGGTGCAGCCGGGAATGATTAACTTGTAGAAAAATTGTATGCAAAGATACAACATATTGTGGGCAGATGATGAGATTGATCTGTTGAAGCCCCACATCCTGTTTCTGGAGCAGCGGGGTTATGACATCACACCTGTCAACAATGGCGCCGACGCCGTTGAACTCAGCGAGGCCAGACACTTTGACGTTGTCTTTCTGGATGAACATATGCCGGGCATGTCCGGATTGGAAGCATTGACACAAATCAAGAACCACAAGCCCAACCTTCCTGTGGTGATGATCACCAAGAATGAGGCGGAACAGATCATGGAGGAAGCGATCGGTGCAAAAATCGCCGACTACCTGATCAAGCCGTTGAACCCCAGTCAAATTCTGCTGTCAGTGAAGAAGATCCTCGACAACAAGCGGCTGGTGATGGAAAAGACAAGTCAGAACTACCAGCAGGAATTTCAGAAGATCAGCCTTGCTTTTTCCAATGACCCCGACCACGAAGAGTGGGCGGATATCTACAAGAAGCTTGTTCAGTGGGAATTGAGGATGGAGGAGTCGGACAACGAAGGGATGGGTGAGGTGCTGGAGATGCAGAAAGTGGAAGCCAATCTCAACTTCTGCAAGTTTGTACGACGCAATTATGAAAAGTGGCTGAACGATCCTGCCGTTGCCAAGCCCTTGCTAAGCCACCAACTCTTCAAGAAGAAGGTGTTTCCGGAACTGGGCAAGGGCGGGAGTACTTTTGTCTTTGTGATCGACAACCTCCGGCTCGACCAATGGAAGGTACTGGCACCAATTCTCGAAGAATACTATAACATCGACAGCGAGGAAACCTACTATTCCATTTTGCCGACAACCACCGCCTATGCACGCAACGCGATCTTTTCGGGGTTGATGCCCGATGAAATGCAACGCATACATCCCGATTTGTGGATTGGAGAGGATGAAGATGAAGGCAAGAACAATTTTGAACACGAGTTCCTTGAGAGACAGCTGAAGAAGAACAACATCCAGTCAAAGTTTTCCTACCACAAGATCAAACAACTGGAGGAGGGACGCGCGCTGGCGGACAGCATCAACAACCTGTTTACAAACGAATTGAATGTCATCGTCTATAACTTCGTCGACATGTTGTCGCATGCCCGAACAGACATGGCGATGGTTCGTGAACTGGCCCCGGATGAAGCTGCTTACCGGTCAATCACCAAATCGTGGTTTCTGCATTCTGCCTTGTGGGACATGCTGCGCACCGTTGCCGAGAAGAAGGGCCGCGTCATCATCACCACCGATCATGGCACCGTGAGGGTCAAACGTCCTTTCAAAATTGTCGGCGACCGGAATGTCAATTCCAATCTTCGGTACAAGCAGGGAAAGAACCTGGGCTACGAAAGCGGGAAGGTGCTGGAGGCTCCCAAGCCAGAGCGCTTCCATCTGCCCAAGTCGAATGTGTCGACGGCCTATGTATTTGCACTCGAAGATCAGTTCTTTGCCTACCCGAACAACTACAACTACTACGTCAACTTCTACAAGGATACCTTCCAGCACGGTGGTGTCAGCATGGAGGAGATGATCATCCCAATTGCTTTTCTCTCTCCGAAAAATGCCTGAAGCAGAACCAGCACCCGTGTCGCGCATTTTCCAGCACCATGAACTGGACGCAGTGGCGTCATGGCTGCTGACGCTGTGTACCGGCAGGGTGTGGCTTTTGGAGGGCGAGATGGGTGCCGGCAAAACCACGCTGATCAAGGCCTTGTGCCGGAGGCTTGGGGTAAAGGACAACATGAGCAGCCCCACGTTTGCCATCGCGCATGAGTACGCAGGTGCTGCCGGCACCATTGTTCATCTGGACCTCTACCGCATTGCCCGGGTTGAGGAACTGGTCGAACGGGGTATTCCGGATTACCTTTCCTCAGGCAACTACTGCCTGGTAGAGTGGCCTGCAGTGCTTGGTGGCTGGGCGCCTGATGACGCCGTCAAAGTCCGGCTGAGCCTGATTGACGAACAAACGAGACAAATTGAAGTAACAGCATATGGCAGACAAAGGTAAGTCCGGATTTGAGGCGCTTGCGAAGAGCGGCCTCTATCCACAGGAAAAGCTGATGAAGGTGAAGACCCCCAACAACCGGTTCTTCATTGGATTGCCGAAAGAGATCTCATTGCAGGAAAACCGCATTTGCCTGACGCCCGATGCCGTGGCGCTGCTGGTCAACAACGGGCACGAAGTGTGGGTGGAGACAAAGGCAGGGGAGGGCTCCAAGTTTTCTGATAAGCTCTACAGCGACGCCGGTGCCCGCATTGTGTATGCACCCCAGGAAGTTTTCAAAGCAGACATTATTCTGAAGATTGAACCTCCCACCCTGGAGGAAATGGAGTTCTTCAGACCCGGGCAAGCCTTGATTTGTGCCTTGCAGCT
>JAIBBB010000219.1 GCA_019694905.1 Cyclobacteriaceae bacterium | reverse complement strand
CCAAGCATGACGGAAGCACTCAAGGCCGGGAAGCCGGTGGTGCTGGACAAAATCCAACGGTTTGTTGACGGAGCTGCGGTGAAGCGTATCGGGGACTTGCCTTTTGAACTTTGCAAGGGGACAATCACTGATATGCTGCTTGTACCTGAAGGCAAAGTGAGTACGACCATTCTGCAGTTATACAACGAGGATGCGATTGTGGCTGAACCTGCGGGAGCACTCGCGATCGCTGCCCTGGACTTCTATGCCGGGCAGATCAAAGGGAAGAAGGTCGTTTGTGTCGTCAGTGGCGGCAATAACGACATTGACCGGATGCAGGAAATCAAAGAGCGGTCGCTGCTGTATGAAGGACTCAAGCACTACTTTATTGTGCGGTTTGCGCAACGCCCCGGAGCGTTGAAGGAGTTTGTGAACCATATCCTCGGACCTAATGATGATATCGTCCGGTTTGAATTTATCCAGAAGCACAACAAGGAATCAGGGCCTGCGCTGATTGGGATTGAAGTGAAAACAAGGGAGGATTTCGGTGCGCTTATCAACCGGATGAATCAGTACAAGTTGAATTACACCGAAATCAATCAGAACGAAAACCTGTTTGAATATCTTGTCTGATTGGTTCCGGATCAGTGTGCTCATTGCGTGGAGCAATCAGGCACCGACAAATCGCCTGTTGTTGCACCTGAATATGCACGTGGTCGTCGTGTAGGTAGTCTTGCTCTTATTACCTCCTTCTAAAGCAGCTTTTTTTCAAATCACAGATTGATCCTTGAACGATCAACCCGCGAAGCCCTATCTTTGGAGTTTTACTGGCGGACTCATGCGGAATTTTTTGATGGGAATTGTGTTGTTGGTGACTTCGGGCCCGGCGCCGGCGCAGGGCGTTTCGCCCGATTCTTTGCCTTTCCCCTGGATTCATCGCAAGGCCAATGTCGTGCAGTTCTTTCACCCTGGTGATTTGAAGTCATTCTATGAGCGATGGATTTCCAAAGAGGGAATTTCTGTTGCCCATTTTGGCGATTCTCATATCCAATCGGATATCTACACTGGAGAAACCCGACGGCTGCTTCAGGAAGCCCGGGGTGATGCGGGCCGTGGAATGATCTTTCCTTATTCGGCAGCGCGCACACACAGCACCATTGACTATTCAACCTATCACCGGGGCAAATGGACGTATGCCAAGAATCTGGAATATGTGCCGCGCCTTCCTCTGGGAATCACAGGCGCAACGATTCGGACTACCGACAGCACAGCCTCATTCAAAATCATTTTCAAGGATTCTATTCCTTCCTCCTATCGCAAGCTGAGGATATTCGCTAAGGCCCAGCGAAGTAGTTTTGACCTCGTCATCCGCACCGGGGGGAATCAGATCGAAGTTCCGTTGGATGAGTCTGCGGAGCCGTTTGTGTCAGTGGATCTTCCGTCTACGGGTAGCGCGCTGTATGCCCATGTGAAGAGAAGGCATTCGTGGGAGTCGGAACTGGAACTTTACGGCTTGAGTCTTGAGTCTGTGGATTCGGCGGGAGTGATCTACCACAGCATGGGTATCAGTGGTTCCCAATTCGGATCGCTGTTGTCGGAAAGTCTTTTTGAAGCACAACTCCCCCTGCTGCATCCTGATCTGGTTGTGTTGGACTTCGGCACCAACGACTACCTGATTGGCAATCATATTCCGGCTGAAATGGAAACCAGGATACTGGCTGTGATCGCCCGTGTGCGCCGCGCTGCGCCCGGGGCTTCCATTCTGTTGACCAGCACGCAGGACATGAACCGACGCGGAAGGAATATTACAGCAGGTAAGACCTATTCCGATCTCATCCGCCGAATCGCCCGGGAACAACACTGCCTGTTTTATGACTGGTACTGGATTTCAGGCGGACCGCAGACCATGATCCATTGGTATCAGAACGGCCTCGCCCAACGAGACATGATCCACCTGACGATGAGCGGTTATATTCTAAAGGGAAAGTTATTGGCTGAAGCACTGCAGCGCAGCCTGCAGATGTTCAGAGACAGCATGACGGTGGAAGCGGCTCACGTGCATCCCGACAGCCTCGCCAAAACATCCATGCCTCTGGCGCAATTTGCCCCCGCCCGTTCGGTGAATTTGCAACAGGCAGTACCAACACACATTACAGATGGAAAGGTTATCATGCATCGTATTGAAAGAGGTGAAACACTCGGGGGCATTGCACGCATGTACGGTGTTACTGTCTCGCAGATCATGGCAGCCAACGACCTCTACTCAACGCGCATCACCGCAGGCAAGCTCTTACGCATCGAGGCATCAGCCGAGGCGCCTTTGCGCTCCACACCTACCCCTGTGGCAGTGAGGGCTGACGAACGAAAGACGAACCCGCAAGAGAAGAAAAAGCCGGCGACAACGCAGGTTGTAAGCAAGCCGGCTAACAGCACTCCTGTGCAGCAAGTGAGTGGTGAGACCATTCATCAGATTCAGTCTGGCGAAACACTCGGTGCGATCGCAGCAAAATATCACGTCACGATCCAGGCGATCAAGGACCGCAATGGCCTGAAGACTTCCCGAATCGTCGCTGGCAAAACGCTTTTCATTCCCAAAGCGAAGTGAAGAACGCACTGATTGGTGGACCGCTTTTGGTTCTGCAAATCTTCTTCAACTCATAGACCGATTGCGTTGGAAGTGTGTTGGACCTTTGTCCTGAATTTATGGACACACTCAGAACAATCTTTGGCCATTGAACACTTCTGGCCAACTTTGGGAACAACAACTACCAAACAATTGTAAGTGAACCAAATTTTTGTCGGCAGGGCCGATTTCGAAGACTGAATTTTTCTCATCTTCGTAGTCCAGTAACAAAGCACAAGCCGCCCTATCCGACCCCGAGGTCTGACAGGGCGGTTTCGTTTTGAAACAGGTCTACCAAACTAACAGTAGTTGTGAGCCAGAAGCCAAAGACAATTTTTGAAAAGATCTGGGATGCCCACGTTGTCAAGCGTGCAGAAGGATACCCGGACGCCCTTTTTATCGACCGTCATTTTATCCATGAAGTGACCAGCCCGCAAGCATTCGACGGACTGCGCCAGCGGGGCATTCCGCTCTTCAATGTTTCAAGGACCACTGCTACGGCTGACCACAACGTTCCCACCAAGGACCAGCATTTGCCCATTAAGGAAGCCTTGTCAAGGCACCAGGTGGAGACGCTGCGGAAGAACTGTAAGGAATTTGGCGTTGAGCTATATGACCTGGGCCATCCTTTCCAGGGAATCGTGCACATCATTGGACCTGAATTGGGCCTTACCCAACCAGGGATGACTATTGTTTGCGGCGACAGCCACACGTCCACGCATGGTGCTTTTGGCAGTATTGCATTCGGAATCGGCACAAGTGAAGTGGAGCAGGTCATGGCCACACAGTGTATCCTGCAGTACAAACCCAGAACCATGAAGATTGAAATCAATGGAACTCTGGGCAAAGGAGTGGTCAGTAAGGATATCATCCTGTACATCATCTCCAGGATTTCAGCCAGCGGAGCCACCGGCTATTTCGTGGAGTACGCCGGCAGCGCCATCAGTGGTTTGTCGATGGAAGCCCGCATGACCATTTGCAACATGAGTATAGAAATGGGTGCACGTGGTGGCTTGATCGCGCCAGATGAAACAACATTCAATTATCTGAAAGGCCGTCGGTTTGCCCCGCAGGGCGCCGCATTCGAAAAGGCCGTTGGTCAATGGAAGCAGTTGGCAACAGACGAGGGTGCGGTGTATGACAAAGTGCTGCAGTATGATGCGGCGGACATCGCGCCGATGATAACATATGGAACCAATCCTGGGATGGGCATGAAGGTCACGGACCGGATTCCTACCCAACATGAGCTGAAGGAAATCTCCGAGCAGGCGTCTTTTGTCAAGTCACTGGAGTACATGGGACTTGAGCAGGGGACACCATTGCTCGGCAAGCCGGTGGACTACGTGTTTATCGGCAGCTGTACCAATGCCCGCATTGAGGATCTGCGCCTGGTTGCCGGAATCGTCAAAGGAAAGAAGAAGGCTGCCGGAGTAGAGGTTTGGGTGATACCCGGATCCAAACAGGTTGAAGAGCAAGCCATCCGTGAGGGACTCGACAAAGTGTTTGCAGAAGCGGGCTTTGAATTGCGCAGTCCGGGTTGCAGCGCCTGTCTGGGTATGAATGAAGACAAGGTTCCTGCCGGGAAGTACTGCATCAGCACCTCCAACAGAAACTTCGAGGGAAGACAGGGGCCAAAATCCCGCACCTTCCTCGCCAGCCCACTGAGTGCTGCCGTGGCGGCCATCACTGGCAAGGTTACCGATGTGAGAGAATTTATCTGACGGAATTATTTTAAGAAATGAGCAAGGAGAAATTTATAACACTCATATCTGGAGCGGTGCCGCTGCCGGTAGAGAATATTGATACCGACCAGATCATACCGGCGCGCTTCCTCAAGGCGACGACACGGGAGGGATTTGGCGAGAATCTTTTTCGTGATTGGCGATTCGACGCAAACAATCAGCTGATTGAAGGATTTGTTCTCAACAACAAGTCGTACAGCGGGAAGATCCTTGTGGCCGGCAAGAACTTTGGATGCGGATCCAGCCGCGAACATGCGGCGTGGGCCATCCATGACTATGGCTTTAAAGTAGTGATCTCCAGTTTTTTCGCGGACATCTTCAAGAACAATGCGCTCAACAATGGTGTCTTACCTCTCGTTGTGAGTGATTCGTTTCTGAAGAGACTCTTCGATTTGATTGCAGCAACACCAACAGCTCAGATTACTGTGGACCTGCAGAACCAGCAGGTGAAACTGCCCGATGGAACCTCTGAAGCATTCGAGATCAACGCTTACAAAAAGACTTGTTTGATGAATGGCTACGATGACATCGACTACTTGTTGAGTCTTCGGACAGAAATAAGAGCATTTGATCAGGCACACGCATAAGGACATGAAGAAGAAGATAGTAATTCTGCCAGGCGACGGTATTGGGAAGGAAGTCACCACTGAGGGCAAGAAAGTACTGGATGCAATCGCTGCGCGATTCAATCACGAATTTATCTACGACTACGCTGTTATCGGGCATGACGCCATTGAGTCCACCGGCAATCCGTTGCCCGATGAGACATTGGCCAGGCTGAAGAATTGCGACGCCATCCTTTTTGGCGCCGTGGGTCATCCCAAATACGACAATGATCCGACAGCAAAAGTCCGCCCCGAACAAGGCCTGTTGAAAATGCGAAAGGAACTCGGGCTGTACGCCAACCTGCGTCCGATCAAATTGTTTGATGAGTTGCTGGAGGCAAGTAGTATTAAACCCGAAATTCTGAAGGGTTCGGACATTCTGTTCTTCCGGGAGCTGACAGGCGATGTGTATTTTGGTGAAAAGGGGCGCAAGGACGACGGCAAGACTGGCTATGATCTGATGATCTACCAGCGTTACGAAGTGGAGCGCATTGCCCACAAGGCATTCATTGCCGCCCGCACCAGGAAGAAGAAGGTGACTTCTGTTGACAAGGCCAATGTGCTGGAGAGTTCGAGATTGTGGCGCGAGACTGTTCAGGAAATTGGCAAGCTCTACCCGGACGTGCAACTCGAGCACCAGTTTGTTGATGCTGCGGCCATGAAGTTGATTCAGAACCCCCGGAGTTTTGATGTGGTGGTCACTGGAAACCTTTTTGGAGACATCCTTACAGATGAGGCTTCACAGATTGCCGGATCGATGGGCATGCTGGCGTCCGCATCGGTAGGTGACCAGGTGGGATTGTACGAGCCCATTCACGGATCTGCACATGACATCACTGGCAAGGGTATTGCCAACCCATTGGCATCGATCCTTTCGGCCGCCCTGTTGCTGGACATTTCATTTGGCATGAAGGCAGAATCAGAAGCAGTGATTGCTGCTGTTGCGGCTACTTTGAAGGAAGGCTATCGTACGGCCGACATCGCTGATGCGAATACGCCCGCTAACAAGAGACTGAATACACAGGCGATGGGTGACCAGGTGGTCAGCCATCTCAAAAAATAGTACTTGAACCTCAATGACCTAACCCATGGCAGAAAAGATTCACATTTTTGACACGACATTGCGCGACGGCGAGCAAGTGCCCGGTTGCCAGCTCAAGACCGACGAGAAGATTGTGATCGCCCGTGAACTCGAGGCGCTCGGAGTAGATATCATCGAAGCAGGGTTCCCCATTTCAAGCCCAGGTGACTTCCTGTCGGTCGTGGAGATCTCCAAGGCAGTGAAAGACCCGGTGGTGTGCGCGCTCACGCGCTCCAAGAAGGATGACATCGATGTGGCTGCCGAGGCATTGCACCACGCAAAGAGGGGACGTATTCATACAGGCATTGGCTCCAGCGATGTGCACATAATCCACAAGTTCAAGTCAACCCGCAAACAAGTCCTTGAACAGGGGGTCTGGGCCGTGAAATATGCCAAGGCGAAGGGCTACGAGGTTGAGTTTTTTGCCGAAGATGCGGGAAGAGCTGACCTTGCCTTTCTGGCCCAACTGACAGAAGCTGTGATTGAAGCCGGCGCCGATGTAGTCAACATCCCGGACACGACAGGGTATTGCCTTCCGGAGCTCTACGGAAAGCGGATCAAGTATCTGTTTGAAAACGTAAAAAATATTCACCAGGCGATTATATCTGTGCATTGCCACAATGACCTGGGCATGGCGACCGCCAATGCACTTTCAGGACTGGTGAATGGCGCCCGTCAGGCTGAAGTCACCATCAATGGTATCGGTGAGCGGGCCGGCAATACTTCATTGGAAGAGGTAGCCATGGCATTGAAGGTGCACAAGGACCTGGAGCTCTATACCAACATCAGGTCAGAGCGTCTGTTTGAAATCAGTCACCTGGTTTCATCCATGATGCGGATGCCGGTGCAACCCAACAAGGCGATTGTGGGGGCAAACGCGTTTGCCCACTCCAGCGGCATCCACCAGGATGGATTTCTCAAGCATGCGGAAAACTACGAGATCATCAACCCTGCCGATGTAGGTGTGCCATCATCCAGCATTGTTTTGACAGCGAGAAGTGGACGCGCGGCACTCAAACACCGGATGGAG
>JAIBBB010000025.1 GCA_019694905.1 Cyclobacteriaceae bacterium | reverse complement strand
AAAAGAAGCGCCCAAGGCCAAGAAGGAAGTCGCCAGGCCTGTGAAGGAGGTAAAGGCCAAGAAAGAAGTAGTAAAGAAGGAAGTTGCTAAAAAGGAGCCTGCGCCCCGCAAGTCGGAGCCGAAAACTCCCCCGCATCCCGGCAATCTCCAACTCAATATTTTCCCGGCGCTCACCCAGCGACCGATTGCTCACAAACCCGCCAAGTCCACAGTGCCGGACGACAAGACCCGATATTCAGAGGATGAATTGAAGGAATTTGAAGTGCTCATTATGGGCAAGCTTGAAAAAGCGCGCGAGGAATTCAAGATTCTCAAGGATACGCTCAACAGGAATAATGATGAAGGTACCGATGCCACGTCTGGCGGAAACACCAAAGTACTGGAAGACGGAGCAGAAACTGCTGAGAAGGAAAACCTCAGCCAACTCGCCGCACGTCAGCAGAAGTATATCACCAACCTTGAGAATGCGCTGATCCGAATCAAGAATGGCACCTATGGAATATGCACCGTTACTGGTAAACTGATCCCGAAGGAAAGGTTGATTGCGGTTCCACACACCACGCAGTCGATCGAGGCCAAAATGATGAAACAGGACTAATCCATGGACTTTCTCCTCAACCATATCGAGGCGTTGATTTTCTGCTCGCCTTCTCCCATTAAACTGGCAGACATCAAGTCTTGCTTGTCAGAGATGTTCAATTCAGAGATTCCCGAGGAAGATATTCAGGGCGCCATCCAGCGGATTGAAGAGAAGTTTCAGAAGGATGATTTTTCCTTCCAATTGTATCGTTCAGCCGGTGGTTTTCAGTTTCTGACTAAACCTGCCTATCAGGCGAGTATTGCGATCCTGCTGAAGCAGCAGTCGAAAAAAAGACTGTCCACTTCTGCCATGGAAACGCTTTCAATCATCGCATACAAGCAACCCATATCAAAAACAGAAGTCGAGAATATCCGCGGTGTAAACTGCGACTATGCCATTCAGAAGTTGCTCGACAAGGGGCTGATTGAATTGCGCGGCAAAGCCGAGACGGTGGGTCGCCCCATGCTATATGGCACCAGCCCCAAGTTCATGGAGTACTTTGGCATCAATGACATCGCTGAGTTGCCGACACCAAAAGATTTTTCAGAAGAAGTAAACAGCATCGGCGAAGCAGGCGAGAACCAATAGTCCGCTTCCATCTCTCTCATTCCGGCTGCTGTCTGAATGACAGTGGCTAAATTAGTATTGGTGTTGCAGTACACAAACAAAGAATTCTATGCCCAGAAATGAACAACCCCGCAGAAGCAACGCCGGCAGGCGTGGCGGCGCGGCCGGCGGATCCGGTTCCTTCCGCAAACGCTCAGGTGAAGGCGGCGGCCGACCTTGGAAAAAAGCAGGACCTGGCGCTGATCGTCGTGACAGCGGAAGCAGCGAGGGTGGCACGCGTCGTTATGGCTCAAAAGACGAGGGATCTAACAAGCGCTTTGGCAATACACGTGGTTCAGGTGCCGGCGACAAGCCGCGGTATGGAAAGCCCCGCAGGGACGAAGGTGGACAAGGTGAACGTCGATATGGAAAGCCCCGCAGTGAAGAGGGTGGACAATCAGAGCGTCGTTATGGCAAGGCGCGCGGAGAAGAAGGTGGACAATCAGAGCGCCGGTACGGAAATCCTCGCCAGGATGAAGGCAGGCGTTATGGTGCACCACGTCGCGACAGTGGAACAGCCGGAGGCAGTCGGCCTAATTACAGAGCGGGTGGAGAAAAGCCCTGGAAAAAAACAGCCCGCCCCGACAATCAAGGCGACCGCCCTGAAAAGCCGTTCGAGAGCCGCAAACCCTATGGAAAACCCTCGGACGATCATCGTGAAGAGCGCCCGAAGACCGAACGTAAGAAGTATTCATCCGAACGTTACTTCGGAAAACCCTACGGCCCCAAAGACAAACCTGTTAGAAAGAAGAAAGATGATGGTGAAGAGCCTCGCTCCTTTGTGCAGGCCAGGATTACACGCCAACGGGAACAACTGAAAGACCGCTATAATCCGGAGGAAAAACCGTCCGATGGATTGATCAGACTCAATCGTTTCATCGCCAACAGTGGAGTTTGTTCCCGCAGAGAAGCGGATGAACTGATCAAAATGGGCCTGGTGTCCGTCAATGGCACGACCATCACAGAGATGGGTCACAAAGTGAAGCCGGGCGACGACGTACGGTATGAAGGCAAACGCCTCACTGCAGAAAAGCCGGTCTACATTCTGCTCAATAAGCCCAAAGGCTTCATTACCACCACAGACGACCCGCAGGAGCGAAACACCGTGATGAATCTCATCGCCGGAGCGTGTAAAGAAAGAGTATATCCGGTTGGCCGCCTTGACCGCAACACCACTGGGCTTTTGCTATTGACCAATGACGGCGAGCTGGCAGATAAACTCACACACCCGTCTTACAACATCAAAAAGATCTACAAGGCAGAACTGGACCGTCCGCTCACCAAAAATGACTTCCAGAAAATTGTTGATGGCGTTCACCTGGAGGAAGGGCGCGCGATCGTCGATGACCTGGCCATTGTTTCTGACGACGGCAAGACAGTCGGCATTGAATTGCACATTGGCTGGAACCATGTCGTTCGACGTATCTTCGAAGCACTGCAGTACGAAGTTGTGCGCCTGGACCGTGTAGCCTATGCAGGACTCGACAAGAAAGAGCTCGAGCGCGGCCATTGGCGCCACCTCCGCCCGCAGGAAATTGTGAGGTTGAAGCACTTTCAATAGTCAACAGGTAGAGGTGGCCGAGGATTATTTCATTTCGATCGCTGTCTGATTCACATCCTGGTAACCAGGCCCTACACGCGAATGCGTGATGCGATAGCCGTTCCGCTTTTCAGCACGACCGACAATTTCTCATCTGTGGCTGACCGGGAAGCTGACGATACACGCTTCTGTGCCTGAAGCTTTGTGATCACCTGTTCATTCTGACTTCAGGTGCTCAGTTGGCTTTATCACCACTGCACGCATGGTTTGGGACCCAATGGTCAACACTCCCGCCGTCAACAGCATGAGCACTCCCCACAGTACCGTAAGGAAGTCAACTGAAACGTGATAGGCGAGCTTCTCCAGCCACCAGTTGTTTAACAACCAGGCGAGTGGTATGGCCAGGACAATGGCCAAACAAAGAATGGTAATGAAACCTCTGGACAACAAAACTACAATCGACCAGTTGCTGGAGCCAAGCACCTTTCGGATGGATACTTCCCTGATCCTGGTCTCAGTAATATATGTAGCCATACCGAGCAGGCCCATGCAGGAGATGCCGATGGCCAGCAGCGATACAACAGTCAGCACACTCACAAGATCACCAAACAACACATCATACATCTTGTGGACTTCACCGCTGAATTCACGGATATCAGGTTTGTCGTTGGGATTTACGTGCTGCCATGCCTTCCCAATGGCGGCAACGGCAGACTCAAAACTACCCCGGTAACTTACCTGCAACAAATGAAGTTCGCCAGGAACATATCGCAGAGCCAAAGGGTCCATCTTCTCCATGAGCAATTGATGGTTGTAGTCACGAACCACACCCAGCACTTTGTAGCGGGATGAATCGTCGTGCAAAATCAATTCCTGACCAAGCGCATCGGCGTTTGTCGCGAAGCGAAACGCTTCTACTGCCCGCTCATTGATCACAATGAACTGCCTATTGGAAGTACCAAGGTCCGCTCCAAAAAACCTGCCGGCCACAAGTTTCAATTTCATGTTGACCAGATAATCTTCATCTACGGCGTAGTACGGAAGCATTGTCCAATCCTGCTCAGACAGGTCTCTTTTGAAGTCGGCACCGTAAGTCGTTCCCGCAGCAGGCAGGTGGGAGGCTGCTGCCACGTTTTCAATTTCGGGATAGTTACTCAAGGCAGTCTTCAGCACCTCAGGCTTTACACCGTTCAACTGTACGACCGCCTTTTGATCCATACTAAAACCGTGATCAGCACGCAGAAAAAGCTGCAGCTGATTGAATACAACGATAACTGATAGAATAAACACAAGAGAAAAAGTGAACTGCGCAACCAGCAGTACCTTCCGAAGCCCGACTCCCGACATCAGTTTCATCTGTGCAAAACCTTTCAGGACTTTGATCGGCTGGAATCCGCTCATAATCACTGCCGGGAAAAACCCCGCCAGCAGGCCGGTTACCAGAGCGAACACAACAAAGATCCCATACACCGTCCAGTCACCCGCGAGGTCCCACTGCAACAATTGTGCAAAATGAAGGCTCAGCAACAGCGGCCTGATAAGTTGGAGCAATCCAAATGCAATGATCAGGGAACATAAGGCAACGACAACCGATTCCAGAAGAAACTGCACGAATACCTGACTCCGCATGGCGCCTGTCGCCTTTCTGACCCCTATTTCCCGCGCTCGTGTAAGAGAGCGGGCGATGGACAGGTTAGTGAAGTTGAAACAAGAGGTGAGCAGCACAATACCCGCCAATGCGGCAAAGAACCAGATGAACACCCAGGGCATAAATGGACCAATGGGATTGTTGATAAATGGCCCTGGCGTAATATCGCTAAGCGATTGAAGCGTGAAGCTGAGCCGTTGCTGCTCATCAGGTCTTGGCAGCACATGGTAATGCCTTTTTATCACATGGGCTAACTCACCGGCAGCTCCATCAATGGTAGCGCTTTCTGGCAGACGTACGTAAGTCCAGCCCTGTGAATAGTTGTACCAGTCTTCGGTCACCCGCTCCCCCTTTCCGGGTGCTGCCATACCCGAGAGGGTGGCCATACTCGCCAGTGCATCAAAGGCAATATGTGACTTGCGCCCAGACTGCTTAAGGACACCCGTAACATGATACAGATGATCGCCTATCTTGATTGTCTGACCCACCGGGTTTTCCTGTCTGAAAAGCTTGCTTGCCGCCTTCCTCGTGAGCACCACTGCGAAGGGCTGCTGCAAGGCAGTTTTCGAATCGCCAAACTCAAGTTCGTACTGGAAGAATTCGATGACTTCAGGATCTGCGTAATAGCCTGAAACAGGGATCGTAATATTTTGCTCCAGTTCGAACCAGTTGTTGGCAAATCCGCGGGCAAGTCTGACAGTCTGCTCAAATCCTGTGTGTTCCGCGTCCAGTTCCCCACGCAACGGAAGCGGAGAAGTAGCTGTCTCGTTGTATTTGACGCCATTTTCAGCCTGAGGGATCGAGTTGATCCGATATATCCGGTGGCGATCGGTGTTGAACCGGTCATAGTTCATCTGGTCCGCCACCAACATGCCGATGGCCAGACATATGGCAAGGCTGACGGCCAGACCTGCGACATTGATAGCGGAGAAAAAGCGATGCCTGAACAGGCTGCGCACCGCAGTCTTGAGGTAGTTGCGAATCATAGAAGGTGTATTTTGCAAAGGGCCCTGTCGGGCCCTTTGCTGGTTATCGGAACGGAGAGAAGGTGAGCGTGCGGCTAGCGCCCGGTCTGTTCTTTGCTCTTCACTATAAAGTAGTACACAAGAAAGGCAGCAGAAATCAGCATGGCAAATAGGCCGTAGGGCAGCGGCGAATCCGGCGCCACCGGAATAAACTCCATCAGGATGAGTGCGAGTCCGGCTGCAAACAGGATCAGTCCCCATTTCAACGAGCTGTACCGGTTGGCCGGAGCTTCACCCTGAATCAGGGCTCTTGCATCATCGTTCAGCAAGCCCTTTTCTATGAGCTTTCGCTTGATAATATAATCTGAGTAGGTCTTCACAAAGACGTAAACAGACCCGCCCAATGAACCCATGATGGTCAATGGCATCAATACTTCTTTCAGGTTAGCGTCCATAATTTGGTGTGTTTTGGATGTTTCTTTCCCCATGGGACACAGGCTTCCAGCCTGATGTTGCAATCCAGGGAAATATTTTCAAAAAACCCTGAAACAACCGCCATTGGAAGGGTTGCTGACCCCTGTGGCCAAAATTGGAATTTTACTGCAACATTGTAGTGTAGTTCCGTGTCTCACCCAACAATGACCGACGATCGTGTACTGGCTACCCTCGTAGCGGGCGGGGATCCGCAGGCTTTCAAGCAGCTTATTCAGCGGCATGAACGCCTCGTTTCTCATATGGTCAGCAGATTGATCGACAATCAGGAAGATCTGGAAGAGATTTGCCAGGATGTGTTCCTGAAAGTCTATGAGCGTATAAGCGACTTTGGATTTCAATCCAAACTCAGTACCTGGATCGCAACCATTGCGTGGCGGCATGCCATCAATCACAAGCGCCGCCAGAAAATGAGCATGTCCGAATTCCCGGATGATGAGGATTTCAACAAAGTGGTGGCCTCGGACATCAACGTCGAGAACGAATTGTCTGAAACACAACTGGAATCAGTAGTACAACAATTGGCAGATCAGTTGCCTGCGCACTACCGGGGTGTGTTGATGATGTATCATGTTGAAAGCATGAACTATCAGGAAATCGGTGAGGTCACGGGCATGCCCGAAGGAACCGTGAAGAATTACCTTTTTCGGGCCCGGCATCTGTTGAAAGAGAAAGTAAAAACATACCTTGGAAAGGAACAAGTACTATGAAAAACGAAGACGAACTTCAGAATCGCATCGTATCTGGCGCTCAGGCAAGCAATGCGGATGAGTCTGCGTATGAATTGGTGTTCAAAGTACTTGCTACACCACCGAAGTCGTCGCTGCCGGAAGGCTTCGCCGACCGCGTGACCCTCATGGCCACCAGCCGCAAGCCCGGCCTGTTGAAATCTGAGAATTTCTGGTTGATTTCTGGGGTCAGCCTGTTTCTTCTGACGGGGCTAATAGTAGTAGTGGTGTCAGGCTTCAAACCAAGTTTTGGTGTACTCCGCTTTCTTCAACACAACACTGGGCTGTTTCTGTTTGCGGGGGCGCTCATCCTGTCTGGACTTTTTGCAGAAAGAAAATTGCTGCGTTCTACCCACCCGACCGTCTGACGATCAGGGCTATTGCTGAGGCAGATCCTTCTGGTAGAACCGGTCTCTTCTCAAAGCCCCGTGAACAAACCATGCGCATACAGAACCAAGGACAATAACCATGAACATCGCAGGCGTCCATTGTCGCCTGCCCAACAATGTCATGGCCCATGGGTTCAGCAGAATGAGTGTTCCCAGGATGACCAGGAGGCGTCCAAAAACCCGTTCAATCAGTCTGAGATCATAGCGTCTTAAAAGTTCCGGCTCCATGCTGTTGACGCCTGCAATTAGCCAATACCATTTCCTGCGAGGCATGATCCACCCAGTCAGGATAAATGAGGCACCGATCAGATGGAATACCCAGTAGTCAACTAAAACCTGTTGAATCATGTGACGCCAGTATTGAGCCAACGGACAAACAAACTCTCATCAAATCTAACTAATTCCACCTGCCCTGTACCAGGTCCTGCCGCGGTCAAATTCGGTGAACCTTCGTACTTTTGAGCGTAAAATCAGCTGCCATCAAAAAGTTCAAGATCCCTGCATACTATCGCTCGCGCATTACGGGCACGGTCAAGGAAATTCGTCAGGCCAGGGATCTGCGCAAGCAGGACCTGAGTCCGAGTGTACTTGACTTTGGGCCTCTTCAAATCCTGCTGGCTCGTCATTTCGGCTTCTGTTACGGAGTAGAGAATGCGATCGAAATCAGCTACCGTGCACTGGAGGAAAACCAAGGTCGAAGGGTCTACCTGCTGAGCCAGATGATACACAATCAGGAGGTCAACGCGGATTTGCAACAACGCGGCATCCAATTCATCATGGATACTGACGGTACCCAATTCGTGCCGTGGGATCACATCACCTCAGCCGACATTGTGATCATACCGGCTTTCGGAACGACTTTGGAGATTGAACAACGACTGCTGGACAAGGGAGTTGAGGTCCAACAGTACAATACCACCTGTCCTTTTGTAGAGAAAGTCTGGAACAGAGCCAGAAAACTGGGAAAGGACAACTACACCATCATTATTCATGGTAAGGCCAGGCACGAAGAAACAAGGGCAACATTCTCGCACAGTGCACACCATGGCCCTTCCGTCATCGTCCGCGACATGGAAGAAGCTCAGCGTTTGGGGTGCTATATTGCCGGCGAGAAGCCACTGACTCAGTTCAAGGCAGAATTTGCAGGTCTGTACTCCGATGGCTTCGATCCTGAACGAGACTTGATAAGGGTAGGTGTGGTAAATCAGACAACCATGCTTGCAACAGAAACCCAGGCGATCGCCAATCATTTCAAAGAAGTCATGATCAGTCGCTACGGCGAAACGCAACTCGCCGGGCACTTTGCCGACACGCGGGACACTTTGTGTTATGCCACCAATGACAACCAGGACGCTACATACCACTTGCTGGAAACAGATGCTGACCTCGCGATTGTGGTAGGCGGATACAACAGTTCCAACACCAGCCACCTGGTTGAACTGTGTGAGCGGAAGTTTTCCACCTACTTCATCAATTCAGAAAAGGAGATTCTCTCATCAAATGAGATCCGGCACTTTGACGTGCACCACAAAGAAATGAGGGAAACCTCCAACTACCTCCCCGATCGGCAACCGGCGCGCATCATTCTTACCAGTGGCGCCTCCTGCCCCGACACACTGGTTGACCGTGTAATGCAACGGCTGATTGGATTCTATCCCACCGCACTGTCGATCGAGCACGTCCTCGAGTCACTGCGATCGTCAGAGCAATGAGACAGGCTCAACGTAGTCAGATACCGAGAATTTTCCGGATTTCTTCAGTGCTGCAAATCCACCCTGCACATTGATGAGTGATTCAAAGCCCCTTGACTTGAGAATGGAGATGAAGATGACCGACCGATATCCGCCAGCGCAGGTAACGTAGTACGTCTTCTTCCTGTCCATGTGCTCGTGTGAGTCATTGACTCTGTCGAGCGGCATGTTGTGGCTGCCTACGATATGCTCGGCATCAAATTCAGTTTGCCTCCGGACGTCTATGATTTCAAAGAATGGGTAATCTTCCCATACATCGTGCAATTGTTCGGGCGTTACAGTAGCGATGGTGTCAACCGGTTGACCAGCCCTGATCCAGCTGGCAAATCCGCCCTCGAGGTATCCGACGACATTGTCAAAACCTACACGGGATAGCCTGGTGACGGCCTCTTCTTCCTTACCGGGTTTGGTGATGAGCAGAATCGGCGTATTAATGCCCGGGATGAGGGCACCGGCCCAGGGCGCGAAGGCACCGTTAAGACCAATGTTCACTGCCATGGGTACAAATCCCTGAACAAACTCCTCGGGATCGCGGGTATCCAGTATCAGGGCATGAAGTTCTTCCGCAGCCGTTTCAAAGGACGCAGGAGACAACGGCCGCAGGCTCCGGTGGAGAATTTCGCTGAAACTCTCGTAGCCTTCCTTGTTGAGCCTGACGTTTAGCGGGAAATAGGCAGGTGGTGTTGTCAGCCCTGATGTAACCGCAGTAATAAAATCTCTCTTATCACCGATCTTAAGGGCATAGTTAGTGGTGCGCTGATGTCCGATCGTATCGGTAGTCTCGGAACTCATCTTCTTTCCGCAAAGAGAACCGGCACCATGAGCAGGGTAGACCACCACATCGTCCGGCAACGTAAGTACCTTCTGCTGTAACGAATCAAACAAGTAGCCAGCCAGATCTTCAAGCGTCAATCCGGGGCGCTGTGCCAGGTCAGGGCGGCCGACATCTCCTATGAACAAAGTATCACCTGAAAACAGTGCTTTTTCCACACCGGTTTCATCAACTGCCAGGAAGCAGCATGACTCCATCGTATGGCCTGGCGTATGAAGCACGCGAATCGTTTCGGTCCCCAATTTCAACTCCTCGCCATCCCTTGCCACATGGGCTTCAAAGGAGGGTTTCGCCGTCGGCCCAAAGATTATTCGGGCGCCAGTTGCCCTTGCCAGGTCCACATGACCACTCACAAAGTCAGCATGAAAATGCGTTTCAAGGACGTACTTGATGTTAACCCCATCGCGCTCGGCCCGGTCCAGATACGGTTTGATTTCTCTCAGCGGGTCAACAATGGCCGCTTCATTTCCAGAAACAATATAATAGGCACCTTGTGCCAGACATCCTGTGTAAAGTTGTTCAATTTTCATGGCCGATAGCTTTGGTGATACTAAACTATTCGGCTTACCAGGTATCGACCTTGATTGATAATCTGAAAGCGGCTGACTTTCGTCAGTTGTTCAACAACACTTCGCGGATCAGGATCCAAATGCCCATCACAAGGGTCATCCAGCCAAAGGCGCTACGAAGGCGAACCTGACTGACATGGCCAGCCAATTTGTTGCCGATCAAAATGCCAAGAATTGACAAGCCGGTTATTTCCAGCAGGAAATCCCATTCAATCGGGTGGTTGAACACATCGCCGGCAAAACCCGCCAAAGAGTTGATTGAGATAATAAGCAGAGAGGTCCCTACCGCCGTCTTGAATGGCAGTCCGGTGAGAAATACGAGGGCAGGTATTATCAAAAAACCGCCACCGGCGCCCACCAAACCAGTCAGAAATCCGATTATTGTGCCCTGCACGACTACCATAAACACCCTGAGTTTCTGATTGCGTGACTCAAACCGATTTCCGCGAATCATGGGAAATGCAGCAAAAACCATCAACACTGCAAACAGACCCAGGAGGAGCAGCCGCCGTGTCATCACAAATTCATCGATGCTAAACAGCACTTCCGGGATCGCGGGCACGATCCAATTACGGGTTACGAAGATTCCAATGAGGGACGGGAGCCCGAACACCAGGCCCATGCGCAAATTGACGGTGTTCTCCCGGTACTTGGGGATTGCGCCCGCAAGGCTGGTGACGCCAACGATAAAAAGTGAATAGGCGGAAGCCAGTACCGGATCCTTGCCAAACAGGTACACCAGGATGGGTATGGAGAGAATAGATCCACCGCCACCCAGCATCCCTAACACCAGACCAATCAGCACCGCACCGGTGTATCCGAGTATTTCCATGGGCAATGCCAAAACTCGCCAACATTCAAAACATTTCCGACTACCAAACCGATAGAGTAAGTCAAATCCGCGTCCTTCACACCAAAGTCATCGCACTTTTCTGAGTAGATTTGTTTACATCCCCCGTGTCCATGGAAAAATTTACACTTGGAGTTGAAGAAGAGTACATGGTGATCGACCCTCAGTCGCGCGAGCTCATTTCCCATGACCAGAAGATTGTAGAAGTTGCAAGCCGCGAGTTAAATGATCATGTAAAAGCAGAAATGCACCAGGCCGTAGTCGAGGTTGGCACCCGCGTGTGCCAGAACGTGGAAGAGGCCTGGACCGACATTGCTCATCTGCGGCGAACCGTCGCCCGCGTGGCTGGCGAGCTGGGATTCCGGATCGGCGCCGCCGGAACGCACCCCTTTTCCCATTGGAGTACGCAGCTAATCACACCCAATCCACGCTATGACGAAATCGTCAACGAAATGCAGGAGGCAGCGCGCTCCAATCTGATATTCGGTCTCCATGTGCACGTGGGTCTTAGCGATAAGAACATGGCCATTCACATCATGAATACCATTAGGTACTTCCTCCCCCATGTGTATGCATTGTCCACCAACTCCCCCTTCTGGGAAGGCCGCAACACAGGATATAAGTCTTTCCGGACCAAGGTCTTCGACAAATTCCCGCGGACGGGCCTGCCCGACTTCTTCAATGATTGGGACGACTACACCAACTATGTCAATCTACTGATCAAAACCAACTGTATCGACAACGCCAAGAAAATCTGGTGGGATGTCCGCGTTCATCCATTTTTCAACACCATTGAATTCAGAATCTGCGATGTGCCCCTGCGGGCTGATGAGACCATCACCATTGCAGCCATCTTCCAGGCACTCGTGGCCAAGTTGTACAAACTGCGACAGCAAAACATGAGCTTCATTGTGTACAACCGCGCTCTCATCAATGAAAACAAGTGGCGTGCATCACGCTATGGAATCGATGGCAAACTGATAGACTTCGGCAAGTTGGCTGAAGTAGATACCCGATCGCTGATCAATGAGTTGCTGGATTTCATCGACGACGTGGTTGACGATCTCGGCAGCAGGAATGTTCTGTCACGCGTGCCTCACATGCTGCGCGAAGGAACCGGTGCAGACCGGCAACTCGCAGTATTTCGCGAAACCGGCAGCCTTCAAAAAGTGGTAGACTATATTACTGACCAGACCCTGAGTGGACTATGATGCGATCTTTCATGATTCTGGTTCTCGGCATGGCGATGCATAACGCCTTGTCTCAAACCATCTGGACTCCTTCTCAGGCCAATGACTGGTACCAGCGCCAGCCTTGGCGTATCGGATGCAACTTCATTCCTTCCACAGCCATCAATGAACTGGAAATGTGGCAGGAAGAGTCCTTTGATCCGGTCACTATTGATCGTGAATTGGGATGGGCACAATCACTAGGGTTCAATACGGTAAGGGTATACCTCCACAACCTTCCTTGGGAAAGTGACGCGATAGGTTTCAAACGTCGAATCAACCAGTTCCTGGAGATTGCAGACAAGCACCAGATCCTTTCGTTGTTTGTTTTGTTTGATGACTGCTGGAATGACTCACCCCGACCAGGCAAGCAGCCGGCTCCAAGGCCGGGTGTGCACAACAGCGGCTGGGTACAAGCTCCAGGGAAGTCACGCGTATTGGAACCTGATACATGGGGCTCCCTTGAAAAATATGTAAAGGATATCCTTTTCACCTTCAAGGACGATAAGAGAATCTGGATGTGGGATTTGTACAATGAACCCGGCAATAGCGGACTTGAAGAAAAGTCTCTTCCCCTGTTGACCCGCGTTTTTGAATGGGCGTGGTCTGTAAGACCGTCACAACCACTCACGTGCGCCACCTGGACTTCTGACAAAGCCTTCCTGAGGCTGAATGATTTTCAACTTCGCAGTTCAGATGTCATTTCTTTCCACAACTACAATGATGCGACCAGCCTTGAAACTGAAATTCTGCAATTGAAGCAATCAGGGAAACCGGTAGTGTGCACAGAATACATGGCGCGGACCAACGGGAGCAGGTTTGTCACACACCTGCCCATATTCAGGCAACATCAGGTTGGGGCCATCAATTGGGGCCTGGTCAGTGGAAAAACCAATACCATTTTCCCCTGGGGATCAAAACCCGGAAGCCCTGAACCAGCAGTCTGGTTCCATGACATCTTCAGAAAGGACGGAAGTCCAGTTGATTCTTCAGAAGTTCGCTTTATCCGGAGTCTCGTCGTGAAATAACTCAGGGCCAATAGCCGAATCCAAAGGATGCATACAGGGCCCGCGGGTCAAAGCGATGGCCACCTTTGATAGTCAGGGCAATCTTCCTGATGTCAGCCGGATTGGCAAGTGGATTGCCATTGATCAACACGAGGTTGGCGCGCTTGCCCTTTGTCACGCTCCCCAACTCATTGTCGACACCAGCCACTTTGGCGGACGTGAGTGTGGCAGCCCGGAGTATGTCAACCTGTGGAATACCCGCCTGTGCATACAATTCCAGTTCGCGGTGCAACAGAAAACCAGGAAATCCATCCGTCCCAGGAACCAATGTAACGCCGCCCGCATAGAGCTGTTTGATCATGCGGAGCATATTTTCGAATGAGGACTTATAGGTGGCTCCATTTGTCGCAATACCAGGCAATCCCCCATAGTACAGTTGCCGGCGGTATTCAGAAGGAAAAAAATCCTTCACAGCACCGTAGCCATTTGCTAACTGTCCTGCCTGATTAACAAACATGTCTTCGAAGACACCTGCAGTAGGGTCCACCACCACTTTGCGTTCTTTCAGCAAGGAAACAAAATTCCGCACAGCCTGGCTGTTGACGTTGATGCCGCCGGCTCGCTCGGCAACTTTTACAAAACGACCCATTGATCGGGTGTCCAGTGTATCACCCAGAAAATTCAACATCACCATGTTGATGTGAATGATCTGATCATAACCGTCTTTCACAGCACGCTCAGCTGTCATAAACGACGGAATGTGACCGCATACTTTGAGGCCTTGCCGATGCGCCTCTTCGGCCAGCGGCTTTACCCACTCTACCGGGATGGAACTATACAACTTTACCTGCTGGTAGCCGTGCTCCTTGTAGTAGCGTACCGCAGCGATGCCCTCGTCAAGCGTCTTGACGATTTTGCCAGTTGGGCCGGCATAAGGGCCCGCGAAATCAATGAACCCAGACATGATTGAAATCTCCGGACCGAGCAATTCTCCCTCGTCAACCTTTTTCTTTACCTCCGGAAGGTCAAGAGAATTTCCCATGTCCTTTACATTGGTGACACCACCGGCCAGGTGAAACAAGCCTTGTTCAGGACTGTAATGCGAATGATTGTCCCACAAACCGGCCATCAGCGTTTTTCCCTTTCCATCAATCCGTTCAATACCAGCGGGCAGTTTTATCCTGGAGGATTTACCTACTTCAGCAATGCGGCCCTGTTCTATCATCACAGTCTGGTGAGGAACGATCTTGCCTTTAAAAGGATCAAAAACACTGACATCCTCAATCGCATAGGGTGCTTTCGCACGGTGGGTTAGTTTCTCCGCCGCTTCTTCAAAATAGTCGTGCTCGATTTCATCCTGAATGGCCTTGAGTTCGTCAATCATCTTTTCATGACCCTTGAGAATGACTGTGGTCCAACCGTTGACCGCTGCAAAAAACTCCTTTCGGGGTGTGACCCAGCAATAGGAAGGAGGTCCGCCCAGACCGGCAATGGCATACAATTCCAACTCCACCGGAATAGAACCCTCCACTGTACCCACATGATTCTTGATGTGCCTGGCCTGGACAGTACCCGAAGGCATTACCGCCACCTGATGGTTGGGCTGTTTGATCAGTAGCTTGATCCAGAGTGAAGTTTCAGCCGGCGTCGAGGAGATGGGTGAATAGATTACCGGGCCCGCCACCTGCTTGCTCTCCGATTCGATCCTGTTCTTCCATTTCGCTGTTCCATCCGCGAGCTGCCATTCATCCAGCACAGGTGCTTTGAAATAGTCAATACCGGTTGCAATCCTTCTGGTAATAACACCTGTCACGTCCGTGGTCAGTTCAACAGACATCTTGGGGCCTCTGCCACGGTCATTAAACTCGTAATTATATTGATACCGGTGATTGGGCCACACCAGCATTTGTTCGCTGCCAACCAATTTTCCACCATTCACTACCGAGTAGATGGTGGTATCCGGAGTTTGTGTCCTGGCTGCAATACTACCGAGCGCCAACAGCAACAACAAGAAGGGCTTCTTCATTGAAATACGGGTAAGGTCTGAAAACCAAATCTACCGAGTCAGCACAGGTTTTACAAATTGACCCTTCTGGCCGCAAAAAGAAGCGCTGACTGCTACCAGTCAGCGCTCACTAAACCAAAACCAACAGAAGTTGTTGTCTACTTTGCCTTCAAGGCCACGCGGGCAAACCACAACTCGCGCCCAGGCTTGTCAGCACCAAAGAAGACAATACTTTGTCCTTTGTCGGTTTCCAATGTCGGATAGTTCGGGTTCAGATAGTATCCGTCTCCTTTGCCGAAAGTTGTGAGGTCTGTCATGGTAGCGTTTTTCAAATCCACCCGACCCATGCGTGGATAGGTCAGCAGTTTGCCATCGCGAATATCCCGTATCTCGCGAAGGAGCCAGTAGGCATTCCCGTCCTGCGCTTCAATCAATTGTTGGGGGCAGGCGAAATTCCGCGTGAGCGTTGTAGTGATGCGGGTAATGGTGGAAATTCCGTAGTGCGTATCCGTTGAGGTAGTCACAATCTTGCCTGATTCTTTCGTGTCAACTCCGTATTGCGCCCGAAGTTTTCCATTTCCATCAAAGTGAAACCCAAGGATGTCATTGAACTTGTTGATATTCCCTTCTTTGGAACGATCATAGTTCTGACCCAGAATGACCAGGTCTCCATTGCTCATGAAGTTGTAGCTCCTGACTCCGAATTCACGACCTTCATAGTCGGGGGTCTTGCGCTGGCTCGGCGGGAATTGCTGTCTGGCTTTGAAATCTGCCAATGTTGTTTCGGTCAGAAATTTGAGCTTCCCGCCAGAAACCTTCATCAATTGCACTGCCTTGAACTTTGCTTCACCGGATCCTATTGCACCGAGCAAACTTCCACTGGTTTTTGTAGCCGTGCTGGCCACAGCCTTGTTGAAGTATTTGTCTTTTCCGGCCAATGCTGGTCCGTAGAAGTACATATCATCACCGTTGACGATCATGTTGTCAATCCGCCAGTAGCTTGAAGGGCTTTCGAAATTGAATTGAGTAGTCGGTTTCAAATCTCCGTCCAGGCTCACAAAAGTGTAGTTGTTGTTGTTCGGATCGGTGAACTTCTTACCATAGACGTCCGAGGGTGCAAAGATCAGGTTGAAGCCGGCCACGCCAATTTCTTCGGGGTCATCCTGATTGACACGTTCTACTATATCCACATATGCCGGCACCTGCTTGAAAGGAAAATTGAAGTCGTGCTTGGCAACCAGTTCCAGATCCACATTATACTTGAGCAATGTGAAATCACCCACTTCATCATTGTTGCGTGTGCCAATCTTTGCATTCACAGTGGCCAGGATATACAAATCTCCGTTGATCTCATCCTCTGCGTATTCCACCAGGCTGTAGCTTCGGCCTTCTTCAGTACGTGGCTTCACTTTCTCCAGAAGCTCTGTCTTTTTGGTATAGCCACCCAATAACCAGCTATAGTGGTGAAGGATTTTCTTGCGCTTCAATACAATGCCGCCCATGATTTGCTGGCTGACTGAATTCCCAATGGTCTCGTAGTCTTCTCCTTTGAAGCGAAACCACTTGAATTTCTTCTTCATGATTTCTGCATCCTCCTCCAGTTCAGCATCCTTTACAAAATTGAAATCACTGTCAAAGACATACTGTTCATACTTGAAGATGTAGCGATCCGATTTCTTTTTCATGTCAGTCAGATACGTCAGTGTGTACGTCCGGGCTTCCTTGTCATAGTCAAGGCCGGAAAGTTCACCGCGTTTACTGGCGCGAGAAATCTTGTAGGTTTTCTCAAGTTCGAGAACCTGGGCCTGCAAGCCAACGCTCACGAGCAGGCAGAGGAGGAGATAGATTTTTTTCATGTGGGGTATTTTGGTCATCAAAATTGCGGATACCCCCCTGCCGGCTCAATACCCTTGATAGGGTAAATGGTCATCCGTGGCAGCACGGATGGAGTGCTTACACGAGCTTTTTCTCGAAGGCGAACTTGATCAGGCCCACAATGGAACTTGTATGGGTCTTTCGAAAAATGTTCTTACGGTGTGTCTCCACGGTCCGCTCACTGATGAATAGCTTGTCTGCTATCTGTTTATTCGAGAATTCCTGGGTGATCAACCGAAGCACCTCCAGTTCCCGTTCACTCAGCAGGGCCGGCTCGCGATCCGGCTGATGGATGTCACTCATCATCATGCGGGTAATCTCAGGGCTCACATAGGCATGCCCCATCATCACCTGGCGCAACGCATTCTTTAACTCAATCTGCTGGATGTTCTTCAGAAGATAGCCGTCCACTCCCTCTTTCATGATTGTCCGAACCAGATGCACTTCATCATGCATACTGAGTGCCACAACCTTTACAGCAGGATACTTCCTTTTCACCTGCCTGCACAAATCGAGGCCGGAAATGCCCGGCAGGGAATAGTCAGTCAGCAGGATATCTGGCTGAACCTTTGTCATAAAGCGAATGACGTCCTCGCCTGTGCCAAGTGCAGCCATAACCTGAAACGAAGGGTCACTGGAAAGCAACGAAACAAGTCCATCAAGGACAATCTGATGATCGTCGACAAGAACGATGGTAATCTGCTTTGCGGTAACCATTGCTAAAAATAGAAGGTGTATGGCATCATCTGCAAATGTCAGGGCAGGAAGTGCAGAGGAATTTGCCCGGGGTCGTACTTGTCCGGGCTGCGCCAGGTTTGCCACGTGAGTGCCGCCAGCAAGGAAGTCGCACCCAATACAATGCTCTGCGGGCCCAATGGCATCAGATTGAGTGATGTCAGGTCAAGCGTCAGGGAGAGCGCCAGTCCCACTGCCGCTCCTATCAGACTGTAAATGACCTGTGCGCCAAGGTCACCTGCAAGATGATAGCCTGCGCTGGCCTTGTCGCGCAAATGGAAGTGAAGCACCCGGACGAACGTGATGTAAGCTGAGGTATTTTGGACGGCTTTGCCATTGGCGTCCCAGCGCCGGCTCGTGATGTGAAGCGGCTTATGTCCGTTGCTATACACAGTAATCGAAAAATAACCTCCGTGCCTGTGTAGTTTCACCCGGTAAATTCCATCATATGGAATTGTTTCCACCGCCTGGTTGGTGTGTACCGCCAACTCCAGGTGCCCCAGCAAGACAGAAATCTCGGGCTCATGGGCAGCGCGGCGAAAGCTGTATTCCATAGTTTAGTTTTCGTGCAAAGTAGACCAACCTGGTTCTGCACGAAATACCGTGGAGTGGGTATTTTGTAAGCCTATCTCGGGGCACTTGCCGGTGCCGATATCACTACGGTCGTACCATTCCGGCCCGGTATACTGTCGATCTCAAATTCACCCTTCACGAGCGCAAGTCTTGACTGGATATTCCTCCAGCCATTGCCGCGACCCTGCTGGAGCACTGTCGCATCAAAACCCTGACCATCATCCTCAATAGTAATCACCAGCTCATAGTCGTGCTGTACCAATTGCAAATTGATTCGTGTACAGCCACTGTACTTGATCACGTTGTTGACCCACTCCTGACAAACCCGGTAGAGGGCAATTTTTGTCTCGGCCGACAGGTTCGGATCCACATCAAAGGCCTGCACATCTACTTTAACTTTGCCTGTCATGGTCAGGCGCTTGGCAAACTCCGTCAATGCATCGGTCAAACCACTCTTGACAAGCACCTGCGGCATAAGATTGAACGCGATCTGTCTTATTTCACCGTTCATGTCGTTGAGCGATTGCAGCGCATGCCTGACTGCCACTGGATCCGGCTGTTCCGACGACAAGCTCAAACGAACTGCAGAGATCATTTGACCAAGACCATCGTGTAAGTCGGCCGCAAATCGCTTTCGCTCCTCCTCCTGGCTCGCGATCACAGCCTGCAACTGAGCCTCGCGCAGGGACGCGCGCGTCGTCTCCAACTCAACTTCCTGTTTGAGTCTCACGCGATTCCTCCACAAATAACCGATAAATACTAAACCCATCAGTGTCAGGATTAACCCAACAATAAACTGCCTGTTCATGCTCACGTCCTGTTGGAGAAAGCGGATCTGACTTTCCTTCTTTTCTGTGTCATATTGAGTCTGCAGTTCAGCGATCTGCCGTGCTTTCTCAGCCTCGAAAAGCGAATCCTTCACCGCCACATAAGAAGTATAAGCACGTAGTGCGGCTGAGGGATTACCCTCCCGGCTCATGATCTGCGAGAGCATTTCTAACCCTTCCATCCGCTCGTTCTGCGCATGGATCTTGCCCGCCAAAGCAAGGCCCTCCTCCACCAGCCGCCGGCTTTCTTCAAGATTTCCCTCGCGCAACGCAATCCGGCCGAGATAAATCAACGTGTAGGCTGTCTCCTTCTTATTGTCGTACTGTTGATTGAGTTCGAGCGCCCGTTTCAGATATCGCACCGCGTCGGGAGTGCGACCGAGCTTGTCATAGGCAATTCCTGCATTGCTTACTGATGCTGGTACATACTGGGCAACCTGAAGGGCCAGAAACCCTTGTTCCGACTTTAGTGAATAGGAGAGCGCACTGTCATACTGGTCCAGCAAGAGATACACGGCACCAAGATTTGCCTCACAGGCCGCCACCCCGAACTTGTTACCCAGCGATTGATAGATGGTCAAGGCCTCCTGGTAGAGTCCGACTACCTTTCTATATTCCTTCTGCGCCTTGAGCACCACTCCAATGTTGTTAATCACCATCGCAATCTTGGAGCGATCGCCTAACTTCTCGAAGATGCGCCGCGCCTCATAGTAGTGAGAGAGCGCATTGGGGTAGTCACCGCGTTCATCATGAATAATGCCAATGTCATTGAGTGTCTGTGCAATCTTGGAATCATCGCCCAGCTGCCGGCGAATCGTCAGCGCCTCCATCTCATACTGAAGTGCATCCTGATAGTCGCCCTGGGCCTCGTAGGTAACACCTACGTAGTTGAGAGCAGTGGCTTCAAAATCGCGATGCCTTTGCTTCCGCGAGAGCTGCAGCGCTTCCATACCGTATTGGCGCGCACTATCAGCATTGCGAAACCGGTATTGCCAGCACAAATCCAGAAGGTTCCGGACATAGTCATCTCCCTTGCTGCTGCGCAGCGACCGCTGAAGCTCAACTATTGATTTTTCCTGGGCTGCGGCCGAAAGAAAAAAGCCCAGCAGAAGGCACAATCCTGCCAGACGCCTCATTTCAATTTGAGCATCGGGAAGAGCCGGCGGATCTCTGCCTCATCAGGCCTCGCGCCGTACTCACAAATTTCAAACGCTTCTGCATGGGAAGCCCGGGCACCCTGGTCCTTGCCATACCAGCGCACCAGCGCCTCACGCACTGCAGGAGTGATCGGTTCCGATTCGCGCTGGGCAAGCCAGGCCTCTCTCTGGGATGGATCTGTTGGAACCTGATTGGCGTATCCGCCTATCCAGGGCAACCATTCATACACCTGTGATTCATGCGCAGCGAGTGCGTGGATCTTTCTAGTGAACACAGTCGAGATGTCTATTGCAATGTCAGGACGGAATGGATTGGGACGCTGGAAGTAGTCCTGAAAGTAGAGGAATACCGGGTTCTTCTTCAGGGGTGCTGTGGCGGGCGCTACATTGGGCACGGCCACCATGTAGGCAGCATCCTGAATCAATACACCTGTATACCGATGGTCCGGATGGTAATCGTTCGGTCTTGGAGCGATAACTACATCCGCATTCCATTCCCGAATTTTGCGGATCACCTGAAGTCGGATATCAAGTGTGGGAAGCAACTCACCGTCATGGTTGTCCAGTACATCATAGGCAACACCAAAGCGCCTACCGGCCTCCTGCGATTCTTCGATCCTGCGCCTGGCCAAAGCGCCACCGCCCTGCGACTGATGTCCTGCGTCTCCATTCGTCACAGATACAAATTTTACAGAATAGCCCATCGACGCCAGCAATATCGCGGTTCCGCCACCGCCCTGGTCGCAATCATCTGGATGGGCGCCGAACATAATGACCCTAACCGGTTGTGCATCTGAAGAGGCAAAACCGCCCGCAATCAGAAGCAGTAGAATTACAATGATCCGCATGGTGGTATTCAATTACGTTGGTTAAATTATGACTAATTCATCAAATCCCGCCCATGATCCGACTGAAAACACTGCTTCCCGGACTTGTCATCCTAACGCTGCTGCCGTTCAAAATCTTCGGGCAGGATGAATGGCACGTGCGGCGCTGCAGTGATTTTGATGTTACACGCGCTGAAATACAAGATTACTGGGAAGGGACGCCATGGCTTACCCTCACCCGCAGCGACGGCCACATGAATTACGCGACCCGGCTGAAGATCCAGTACTCGGAATCAGGAATCTACATGCTGTACCAATGTGAGGACTCGGCCATAACTGCCACCATGAAGGAGGACTTCATGGATATCTACAAAGAAGATGTGGTGGAAGCATTCTTCTGGACCGACACAACTGTGCCGCTGTACTTTGAATATGAGCTGTCGCCGCTCAATGTGGAACTGCCGATTCTTGTACCCAACCACGAGGGCACATTCTTTGGCTGGCGCCCGTGGCACTATGAGGGCGATCGACGGACGCAGCACACAGCGATAGTTCAAAGAAACAACTCCGGCCAGGTCACAGGCTGGTCTGCCGCCTTCTTTATTCCCTATAAACTACTGAAGCCACTGCAGCAGGTCCCACCAAAAAAAGGGACTCAATGGCGTGCGAATTTTTACAGAATTGACTACGACAAAGGCGCCACTGAATGGTCATGGAAGCCCGTTCGTGAGAACTTTCACGACTACAGGCGCTTCGGCACAATAATCTTCGACTAGGTAAGCATCGCGCCGTCCACCTGAATCACCTGACCAGAAATGTAACTTGACATGTCTGATGCAAGGAACACGCAGGCGTCAGCCACATCCTCAGGCTTGCCACCCCGCTTCAACGGAATTGCATCACGCCAGCCCTGAACGGTCTTCTCATCCAGCTTGGCGGTCATTTCGGTTTCTATAAATCCAGGAGCCACGGCATTGGAACGGATGCCACGTGAACCCAACTCGAGGGCAATTGATTTGGTGAATCCAATGATACCAGCCTTGGAAGCCGCATAGTTGGACTGCCCGGCATTTCCCTTCAGCCCTACCACCGATGTCATGTTGATGATCGATCCGGATTTCTGCTTCATCATGGGCTTGCAGGCAGCCTTTACTGTATTGAAACAAGACTTCAGGTTGACATTCATGATCTTGTCCCATGCCTCTTCATTCATGCGAAGCAACAGGTTATCCATGGTAATGCCCGCATTGTTCACGAGAACATCGAGCGATCCGAATTCTGCAACCACGTCGGCAATCAATTTGTCCGCCTGTGCAAAGTCCGAAGCATCCGAGCGGAAGCCCTTCGCTTTGACGCCTTTGGAAGCCAATTCTGCTTCGAGTGCCTGTCCCTGCTCTACGCTGGACAAATAGGTGAATGCTACGTTGGCTCCCTGTTCTGCAAATTTGATCGCGATGGATCGACCAATTCCTTTCGAAGCCCCGGTAACCAATGCGGTCTTGCCCTGAAGAAGTTTCATGTTGTGTGGTTTTGCTTTTCACTCCCGCGACAACCCGCCTTTGCCGATGAATTGACGATCGGCAGGTATGCTTCGGGAGGGCAAAACTAATCTTTTTTTCGCATCAGTTTTTTAGATTAATTTGCCGCGTTTTAAACACCCAATTATGGCATCCTTTGATCTTATCGTGATCGGTTCCGGCCCTGGTGGCTATGTTGCAGCAATTCGCGCCTCTCAACTGGGGATGAAAGT
>JAIBBB010000218.1 GCA_019694905.1 Cyclobacteriaceae bacterium | reverse complement strand
GGTGAGCGTCAGAATCGGAAAATAGACAATCAGTATGATCAGCCCGCCAAATACCACGGACTTCTTGGAATCAGAGGCGGCTGTGTAAATGATCTTTTCTCTTTCCAGCTGGCTGAGCTGCTCGCCTTTGCGGGCACGCTCAATAGCAAAGCAGAAAATGATTCCTTCCACCACGATGATCGCCGGATCTACCAAAAGCCCGAAGTCAATGGCCCCCAGGCTCATCAGGTTGCCAATTACCCCAAACTGAACCATCATGCCAAAGGCAAACAACATGGCCAGCGGAATCACCGACGCCGCCAGCAAACTTGCTCGCCAATCGCCGAGGAACAGCAGGATCACGCCTACCACAATCAATGCGCCTTCAATGAGGTTCGTTGAAACAGTTTCGATGGCTTTAGAAACGATTTTCTCCCTATCAATGAAAGGCTCGATAACCAAACCCTCCGGAAGTTTCTTTTGGATAATCTTCATGCGCTGCTTGATGCGCTTGATCACTTCACTCCCGTTTTCACCCTTGACCATCATGATTATACCCCCGACAGCTTCCCCTTCACCATCCACGGTAATCGCCCCATACCGGATGCTGTGGCCAAGCACAACCTCGGAGACGTCCCTGACAAGCACCGGCACCTGGTTATTCACCTTGACCACGGTATTGCCTATTTCTTCGAGGGAAGTGGCAAGTCCAAGCCCGCGTATGGTATAGGCCTTGTTGTTTTTCTCGATATAGGCACCACCTGTGTTGCTGTTGCCGTGTTGGAGGGCGGTAAACAAGTCATCCATGGTCACATTCAGTGCCTTCAGCCGTTCCGGCTTGATCACCGCCTGGTACTCCTTCTTATACCCACCAAAACCACTCACTTCAGCCACCCCCGGGATACCCAGCAACTGCTTTCGTATGAACCAGTCCTGCAGTGTGCGAATTTCCATCAACGAGAATGACTTGTCGTTGGGGTCACTGGCACGGATCGTATATTGAAAGACCTCACCCAGACCAGTCGAAACGGGCCCCATATAGGGCTTACCCAATTCTTCGGGTATGTCGCTCTTGACCAGTTCCAATCTTTCAAACACCTGCTGACGGGCCCAATAGACATCGACGTCATCCTCGAAAACCAACTTCACCACAGAGAGACCAAATTTGGACACGGACCGAACCTCTACCAAACCCGGGATATTGGACATCGCCATCTCCAGGGGAGAAGTGATAAAGCGCTCAATCTCCAGGGCCGCCAGACTGGGGCTGTTGGTAATGACGTCAACCTGATTGCTGGTTACGTCCGGTACTGCATCGACGGGCAGGCGAGAAAGAGAAAACACGCCCCAGGTGGCCATGGCCGCTATCAGCCCCCCGGTGATCAACTTTCTGGTAATACTAAAATGAATAATACGATCAATCATGTTCTCACAATTTGAAAAAAGGATAAAACACGCGGCTGTACAACCCGCGACTCAGCAGACCAGCAAATGGCTGTGAATCAAATACGAAAAATACCCAACAGCGGCAGAGCGGGTCTGCTCACGTCTGACGGCAATGGCAAGTTTGCCAGTTGTACAGAAATTACCTGAGGATAAGAGAAAGAATGATCATTGTCTGATTGCCTGAAAATCCGGGCCGGAACCACGGGCCGGACTCTGACCTTGGTGTACACATGAATGGCAAAAGACTCATCAACCTCCTCCGACGAGAGGGTCTGCTCCATGGGAATCTCTGTAAAATCGAGCATGGATGTCAGCGGACAATCGTCCACTATGCAGAAGCAGCAGAAAAGCAGCCAGAAGAATGCGTGTGCCCTGATGTACGGTTTGCGATCCATAGTGACGGGCGCAAAAGTAGACACGAAAACAGGCCCGAACAAATAATTATTGAGCAACGACAATTCTTCTGAAATGGAGTACGCTGAAGAGCGGTAAATGGCTTTCGAAATCCAATACCACCCCGTCCTCGAAGTTGTCAATACGGACATTGCCCCTGACGTGCAGCACTTTCTGATCCTTTAAGAGAATACCGCAATGGAGGTCGCTGCCCTGCGCACCCGGCCCTACTACCAGATCGCCGGCTCTTGCGTCTTTGGCGTCGGCCACCACTTTTCCGCTCTGCGCCTGCCCCGCGACATCCCGGGCAATCGTGTATCCGGCCAACCGATAGGCCATCTGGGTAAGCCCCGTTTCATCAATCCCGAACGGACTTTTTCCACCCGACAAGTACGGCGCATTGAGATATTTCAAAGCCACGGAACGGAGAAATTCGGTATCTCGCTTCTGTCCAAGACTTTTGGATTCACCACTAAAAGCAAACTGCTCTTCCATGCGGAAGAGTTCGGAATTTGAAATTGGCACTACGCTGCCCAGGAGAATGGTGATAGGGTTCTTTTTATAGAGAATCCCCGAAGTGAGGTCTGTGGTGATGCGGTAGTCGGAAGCATTGATCTGGTCGAAGTACTCTTTAGGAATACTGTGGTGCTGTCGTTGATCCAGCCATCCGTCCGACTCATCCATGTGCAGCCTGATCTGCAACCACGCTCCGTCAGTCGATTGACCGAGCACTTCATAATGCTCACCAAAGAGAAGCTGGTTGACTTGCTGGCTCCGGTGGTCCGGTTCTTTCCGAACCGACACCAGTGAAAGCCTGCATACGCCGTAGTCAATGATCTCCATTAGCGAACTACTTCAGTTTGAGTCTGTCCAGTTCCCGCTTCGCATCGCGTTCGCGGATTGTACTGCGTTTGTCGTGCAGCTTCTTTCCCTTGGCCACAGCAATCTCCAGTTTCGCAAAACCCCTGTCGCTGATGAACAGCCGCGTTGGCACAATCGTCAGCCCCTTGTCCGCAGACCTGGCCTCCAGTTTCCGGAGTTCTGACCGCTTCAGCAGCAGCTTCCGCTCGCGCACACCTTCATGGTTGTAAATGGTTCCCTGGGCATACGGTGTGATATTGATCCCCTTAACAAAGGCTTCCCCCTGATTGAAATAAACGTAGCCGTCCTGAAGATTCACTTTTCCTTCCCTGATTGATTTGATCTCTGTGCCACGAAGCACCATCCCTGCCGTGTATTTGTCCAGTAATTCATACTCAAAACCGGCCTGCCGGTTGCGAATATTGACATCCTTTTGAAATCGGGCGGCGGTAGACATGGATCAGTTTCAGTTTTCCCAGCCCCATTCTGCGCTGGAGGAAATGCAAAATAAGGGTGTTTTGCGGATTTCCATGCTACCTAAGATAAAGCATATCGCGCAAGGGGCGAAACTTCCTGGCTTGTAAAATCACCAGCGAGGAACTTGTAGTGTGCTGCCATGGCAATCATCGCTGCGTTATCGGTGCAATACTGAAAATCAGGAATGTACACAGACCATCCTCGCCGCGCACCCAAGGCGGACAGTGCGGAACGCAATTCACTGTTGGCAGCCACACCACCCGCCACTGCGAGTTGCGTTACCCCAAAAGCCTGCGCTGCCTTGTCCATCTTCTCCAGCAACATATCCACCAGTGTGCGCTGAAGGCTTGCACACAGGTCGTTCCGATGCTTCGCGATGAATTCAGGGTCTTTTGAGGTTTCCGCCCTGAGGAAGTACATGAATGAAGTCTTGATTCCGCTGAAGGAATAATCAAAGCCAGGCATGACTGTTCGGGCAAAACGAAATGCGTCACCCCGTCCCTCCCGCGCATAGCGGTCAATCAAAGGTCCACCCGGGTAAGGAATGCCCAACAACTTGGCTGCTTTGTCGAATGCCTCGCCTGCTGCATCGTCCTGCGTTTCGCCCACCACCCGCATCGTCAGAAAATCCTCTACAAGCACCAATTGTGTATGTCCACCACTTACCGTCAGACAAAGAAATGGAAATGCCGGTACCGGGTCTTTGATGAAATGTGCCAGCACATGCGCTTGCATGTGATTCACTTCAATCAATGGCTTTTGCAATGCCAACGCAAGTCCCTTTGCGAAAGAAACTCCCACCAGCAAGGCACCGATGAGCCCGGGGCCACGAGTGAATGCAATGGCGTCCAATCGTCCTGGAACAATGCCCGCCTCTGATAATGCCCGGTCCACAACCTGAACAATCTGTTGTTGATGTGCCCTGGACGCGAGCTCGGGGACCACCCCGCCGTATTTCTGGTGCACGCTTTGCGAGGCTATAATATTATTGAGTACTTTGCCGTTTGTGATTACAGCAGCCGACGTTTCGTCGCAGGAGGACTCAATGGCTAGTATGGTGGGGCCCATGCAGATCTGATGAACTGGCAAACCGTTACAAAACGAATCGCAAAGGTAACCGTTTACACCATCGCTACGGTGGCCATGCTGTTCTTTTTGGCCGCCGCCATTCTTCAAATCCCCTCGGTACAAAAGGCCATCCTCCAGCGCTACCTTCAGTCTTTCTCCCAAATTACTGGCTACGAAACCAAAGTCCGCTGGGTCAGGTTGATCTGGTACGACCGGCTCGAAGTGCGCGGCATCGTCATCAGGGACCCTGAGCACCGCGAAATGATCCGGGCCGGGCGGATCAGGGCCAACTACAACCTAACCGACCTGCTGCTCGATGGCAACCTCAATCTGGATGGTGTCGTGCTCGACAGCGCGCATGTACACCTTGCAGATCTGACGCACAATGCAGACACCGCCATCAATATTACCGCCTGGGTGGATTCACTCGCCGCACAGTTCGCCTCGCAGGACACAACCCCGTCACATACACAACTGCGCATCGGAGAAATTATACTGGACAATAGTGAGTTTATCCTCCACCGACCCGGTACCGATTCAATTCCGGGATTCGACCACAATCACTTCCATGTTGATGTTGACGATGTGGAACTGGAGCAGTTCATGGTTTCCGGAGATACACTTCAATTTCGCATTAACACAATGGTGGCCGAAGAACTCAAGACGCGATTCAAGGTTCATGAACTGAGAACCTTCTTCCGCATCTCCGGGCAATCCATGGAATTTCTCGGACTTCACCTTGAAGCAGGTCACAGTTTCATCGCCGACAGTGTGACGTTCAGATACAATGGTTATGACCAGCTCGCTGACTTTAATCGTGGCACCACCATCAGCGCTAACCTGAATCACACAATCATCGATCCCCACGACCTCGCTCTCTTCGCCAGTGCCGCCGGCCAACTGCCGTCCAGTCTGTACCTCAGCGGACATGTCAACGGACGCGTGGACAAGTTCACCTGGCGCGACATGGACCTTAAAATGGGTCGCTCCCGCCTGATTGGCAAATTATCGATGGATGGACTACCCGGACTCGAAGAGACCTTCATCAACCTCCAACTGTCGCCGTCCCAGATGGACATACACGACTGGTCGTTTCTCATGCCACCCCCCGCCTTTCAACGCATCAAACCACTTGGCAATTTTCAACTCAGCGGGAACTTCATCGGCTTTTACAACGATTTCGTAACTACGGGAATCATGAAGAGTCCGCTGGGAACCATCCGAACGGACATCAACCTGAAAGTAAACGAGCAAGATGCCGCCCTCTCCGTCTACAAAGGAGCCTTGTCGATGACCGACTTCAATCTCGGCATGTTCTTCAATGACACCACTACTTTTCAGAAAGTGACAATGCAAGGCAATGTCAATGGCCGAGGTCTCACAGAACGAACCGCCGACCTGCTCATCAATGGAAACATCAGCCAGTTTGGCCTGCGTCACTATAACTACTCGAACATTACCACAAACGCAAGGTTTACCAACCGGTTCTTCAATGGACAACTGGCTATCAACGATCCTAACCTGCAATTTGCGGTTCGAGGTTCGATTGACCTGCGCGACCGGAAGAACCTGATACGCATGGAAGGGCAAATTGACACCGCCGCCCTGCAGGTCATGAACCTCCTTCCCTACCCAATCGTAGTGCAAACCCAGTTCAGGATCAATACAGCCGGGCTGTCACTCGACAGCCTGCGCGGCACTGTAGCCCTTCAACATACACGCGTCCGGTACGACGATGAAGTAATGTCTTTTGATTCGTTGAAATTGCTGTCGACGCTCGACAATGACCACCGCCTTCTGAAACTCAGCACTTCCCTGGGGTCTGTATCACTCGAAGGCACCTACACATTCACCAACTTGTTTACGGACGTGAACAATATTTTCCGCGAGTTCATGCTCAACGTCAAAAACGACAGAGAGGCCCTTCAACAATACTATCAACAGCAAATCAGCTGGGACAAAAAGTATGAGGCGGAATTCACGGCAAAATTGACCGATCTCAATCCTCTTTTTGATTTGCTGGATGTGGATCTGCAGGTATCTCGAAATCTCAAGCTGGAAGGCTCGTTTACCAATGGATTTACCTCCATCTTCAAAGGATATACCCGGATCCCGCTGGTGCGATACGAAGGCAGGACCTTCCGCGACAATGAAATAGAGTTCAACGGATCCAAGATCCATGACTCCACGCGTGTGCTGGCCATGATGACGGTATCGTCGGGGCGGCAGGAAATCGCCAAAGGCTTCAAGACCCGCAACCTGCTCGTCGAAGCCATCTGGGACAAAGGCCATATCGACCTGGGGCTTGATGTGGAAGAAGAGGAAGTCGACAACAAACTTCGCCTGAAATCCGAAATCGACTTTCTCAGCGACAGTACCAAAATGAAGATTCTTCCATCGCAGATCAGACTGCTAGGAAAAGAATGGGCCGTCAACCCGGCCAACTACACACTTTTTCATGGAAAGGAATGGCACTTCCACCAACTGGGGATCTCCCTTGGCAAAGAATCGATCACTCTCAATGGGGCGATTTCAAAAGATGCTGATGCCGTACTGCACACTGAGATCAAAGACCTGGGAATGGACTTGTTCAACGTTATGTCTACTGAAAAATTCAGTGGTCGGGTGAATGGCACGATCGCGCTGTCGGACCTGTATGGAAGTTTCGAGGTGCAAAACAGTGTACAGGTGCGGGATCTCCGGGTGAACAACTTCCTGATCGGCGACGTCAAGGGGACCAATGAATGGGATCCGTCACTTCAAAAATTTGACATTGATTTTTTTGTGGACCGGCTGGGTAAACGAATCGTCAACCTCACAGGTACATATGATCCCTATGACAAAACCAATCCCATC
>JAIBBB010000217.1 GCA_019694905.1 Cyclobacteriaceae bacterium | reverse complement strand
CAACAAATAGGCTAGTTTGCCCTGATCGCAATCACCGGATCAAGGCGTGCGGCGACGGCGGCGGGAACAATCCCTGCGATGAGGCCAATGCCGGAGGAAACACCGAGACCAAGCACGATATTCTTCACACTGAGTACTACCTCAAGGCTGCCGAATGGCAGGAATGTGAGCAGGAACACCAGCAGGATACCTGCCCCGCCACCGATAAGGCTAAGGAAGATCGCTTCAAAAAGAAACTGCTGCACAATGTCCTTCTTCTGCGCACCGATGGCCAGCCGCAATCCAATTTCCTTGATGCGTTCGAGCACCGACGCCAGCATGATGTTCATGATACCAATGCCACCCACCAACAGGGAAATTCCGGCAATAGCACCCAGCACATAGTTGAAGATATCATTGGTGCGCTGCTGCTGCTTGAGCAACAACTCGGGAATCTCAATTTCGTAATCCACTACATCATAATGACGCCGCTTCAGCATGCGCTGCATGACGTCAGCCACAGGCTTGAGCGTACGGGTTTCGGCCACCTGCACGACGAGGCGGTCCAGTTGGTGGTAGTTCTTGGCCTCCTCCGTGTTTTCCTGGTTGTTGTTGTTCCCTGAGATGATCACCATGCCTCGGCCCTTCATCGCCGCCTTGCGCAGTGCCTCTGCTGTGATGAGGTCGCGGTTGCGGTAGCGGATGAGAATGGTCTGCAGTGGGGTGTACACATCCATGTTGAAATCCCGGATACCGAGTTTGGAAATACTGCTGGCAGACACCGCCCGCTCTTCCAGCACACCGACAATCTTCAGCCAGTGCGGCCCCACTTTGATGCTTTTGCCCACAGGCTCCTCGGTCGGAAAAAACCGGCTGCGTATGCCGTGGCCGATGATACACACCGGCGATCCGGACCTGAGCTGCTCGTCGTTGAACATCTGTCCGGCCTGCAGACTAAAATTGAAGATATTGAAGTACTCAGGCAGCACCCCGACGAGTTTGGCCGACCGACGGTAGCCTTGACGGATCATATTGGTCTCGATCATGATCTCGGGACTGAAATGTGAGTCCTCAGGTACCAGCTCGCGGATGCTGTTGACATCGCGCAACGTGAGCCCGGGAGAGAATTTCTTCTTCTCCTTCTTGCCAACCTGTTCCTCTATCCGTTCATCTTTCTGCTCGACAATCGGTTTGATGACGATGTTGTTGACGCCGACGAGTTTGATCTGCTCCAGTATTTCCTGCTGCGCGCCGTTGCCAATGGCGAGCATGGCAATCACGGCCGCCACTCCGAAGATGATACCCAGTCCGGTCAGCAACGACCGGATCTTGTTCGCGAGGACGGCATCCATCGCGATGTAGAAATTGGCCAGCAAACGGTCCGACATGCTAGTGGGCTTTGCTTTGCGGTGTTGGCAGTCTCAGTGATGCCGTTACCTGACGGGTCGTGTCGCCTTCCTCCTTCCTGCGTTTTCCGTTGAGCTGGGGCAACAGGTTGACATCGCCACCGCCTTCCGTTTCCGGCACAGAAAGATACACGCGGTCATTCTCGGCAAGCCCCGCAAGTATCTCAGCCTCATTGGCATTGGTCTCTCCCACGATCACTTCCTGCCGGCTCAGCTTGAGGCCGTCGCGCTTGTAAACGAAAGTGATGGTATCGAACTGGCTGTGCAGACACTCCAGAGGAATGAAGAGTGTAGCATCCTTTACACTGGTGATGATCTTGTTGCTGGTAGTCATCGAGGGGCGGAGTGTTGGGTCGGTGCCATCAATCTCCACCCGCACCTCAAATACCTTGGCGTCCGAGTTGGGCCGCTGTTCACCCACATTGGCAACCTGCACCACAACCCCGGTGAGCCGCTTGTCGGGATAAGCGTCCAGGCCCACTTCCACCCGCTGCCCGGACTTCACCTTGCGGACGTCCACTTCATTCACATAGGTCTTCGACACCATCCGCGTCAGGTCAGGTAATGTGGCCACCGTAGGCTCCCACATATTGATTTGCGAGCCCGCCTTGATGGGCTTGCCGTCCCAGTCTTTCTCATAGATCACCATCCCCGACTCCGGAGCCAGCACATTGAACGACTCGAGCACACTGGTCATGTTGTTGAAATCGGCCTGCACTTTCCGCAACTCGGCACTGACTTCACGCATCTTCTCTGCGTTCTGGTTCTTCTTGATTTTGTAATTCTCCTGCGCCTGCTCAAATCCCCGGCGCGCTTTGTCCCAGTTGATTTCGTTTTGCTTGATCGTCGCCGGAGGCTCGAACTGCGACTGATCCAGGATGATCTTCTTCTCCTCTACTGTGTACCTAAGGTTGATGAGTTCATCCCGCGCCTGCCGCAACTGCAACGTGGTGTCCAACTGCGTCTGCACGTACTTGGAGTTGGCCTTTTCCAACTCGATCTGCTTTTCATTGAATTTCTGCTGAAACTGGGAACGGTCGAGCGTGGCCACCCAATCACCCTTTTTTACCACCGTACCTTCATCGACGATATTCTGGATGGCCACCTGCCAGATCTGGAAATTCCGCAGCGTCTGCGGCCCGGAAATCTTGACAGAGTTTTTTGCCTCCAGTTCGCCGGTGGTTTCTATTTCCACCCGGAATGTGCCCTTTTTGACGGTGCTGATGATTTCGCTGCTCTCGCTGCCCTTGTCCCCCCTGACCATCCAATAGCCGCCAAGCAGCAAGACAAGAATGCCGCCGCCAATGAGATAATTTCGCCTGGTCATTTTTTGGGGGTTGAGGTTGAGAATTCAGGTCCTATCCAATACCATACTCCAAAACGGAGCAAAAGTTGCACGACTACAGAAAAATAATGCCAGCAGCAGATTTTGACCTGCCACTGGCAACCCAACCTACAATAATCTACTGCATGGCTCCGTTCTTCACGGATATCTTGCTGATGGCAGCCTCCTGTGTGAGCTTGCCCTGGTTGTACTCCTTCAATACCGATTCCTTCAACGACAATTCCACCGTGGCGGGTATGGCGCAGCCCTCGCATTTTGTGACCCTTACATTAAAGACCAGCTGCTCACCTTCCTTCAGGCTGCGCAACGTGCGCCCGTACTCCAGCATGTTCTCTTTCAGATCTTTGATGAAATCGGGATACATCGCCTTCACCTTTTTGTCCCGTGTAGCCTGATCGACGTTATCAAGTCCTAACGTCGGCATCCGAAAGTGCTTGAGATCCTGTTGATGACTCGAAAACACCTGCATGTAGAAGATGGCACCAAAATCTTTCAGTCGCTCAAAGTAGGCGCCCTCCTCGGTAAAGAATGTTTTGGACAAATCCACCCGATAGAGCCGGTTGAAGATTGTATTCAGCAGTTCCAGGTCAGGACTTGCCTCTTCAGAGGTCTCGGAGTTGATGATGTGAAGTTTGCTCACCAATTGCTCGCGGGTGATCTTTCCCTGCTTGTATTGAACCACATCACCCTTCGTTCCTTCCACCGACAAAAACTTGCGGCGAGGCATCAGGTCGGGGGACATCCAGAACCGCTGGTTCCCCTCACCACGGTTGGTGATGATGATTTTCTCAGTAGCCGGAAGCTGACTGATCATGTCACCGTAGTCGGCAATGAAGTCTCTGGCTGCATCAATCATGCGCAAAGTGATCCGCTCCGCCACGCTGTCTGTCTGGCCAGCCATCGCAGGTGGCTGCACGCGTTGATAGGTGTCGATCAATGCCAGTGCCGGCGACTCCTTGTCAGGACAATTGTCACACTCCTCGTCGGCCGCGAGTTCTTCATCTGCTGCAGTAATTGATAACGATTCCGTACCGTCCAATGAGCGGTTGTAGGCTATGCGCGGTTGCTCGCCCAGCATGAACATCATCGCGCCCATGTCATTGGGGATCCGAAACGTCACGCCATAGCCTGGCAGGTAGGAACCCTGCACTTCCACGGGGAAGAAGTTGCGTTTCATCTGCTGGCGCAGCAGGGTATTGAGCACGTTCTCTGCCACCTCAATATCCCTTGCCATGCGCTGATCGTCAATCTTTGTCTGCGCTCCCACGCCAGTCACCATCAGCACCAACGCCATTGTCATTCTCCATCCTGTGACCATTCTTGTTTTCATACGTTTTTCTTTTCTGTTGCTTAATAGGTTGTCTGGCGGCGGCCGGACGTGTTCGAAATCATGCCTGCAAGAATCTGTTCTGTTTCCTGTTTGATCTGATCAGTGTTCTTCTCTACGCTGTTGATGCGGGCCTGAAACATCCTCAGGTCTCCCTGCCGTTGCTCCTGCAGGTACTTGGAGAAGTCCACGAGCAGGCCCTCCACATACTTATTCTGCTCAGCTGACGTCAGCTTCATGTAGTTCTGCATGGCTTTCAGGTTTTCTTCGCGCAGGGACGACACAAAGGTCTGCACCTGCTCCTGCGAAGCGCCCGCAATCGTGCGAATGGCTTCATTCATTTTCGCTGAGCTGTTGCCCATGTTCTGACGGATGGAACGCTCCAACTCTTCGCGGTTGTTCGCCAGGGAGGCATTGACAACCTTGTTGTTGGCCGACAGCGAAGCATCGATCAGGTCCTGCACCTGTCGCGCCGTAAGGGACTCCTGCTGCACAGGTTGCGAAGCCTGCCCGCCAAAACTGATTTTCAGTTCACCGTTGGAATAGTTGACCATGGTGCCCGTCAGCCGTGCGCTCACCATCACCACCAGCAGCCCGGCGGCGATTCCAATAGCCGACCGCGTGAATGAACTCTGCCACAACTGGCGGATGAACGATCCCTCTTGTGCCGGAAGTATCGACGGCGCAATCACTTCCTTGTCCCCAACAGCCGCCAGCATCCGGCGTGTCTGCTGCCAGTCGCGCAATCGCTGGTGCTCCTCCGGATGCTCCCGCAGGTATTGCTCCATGCGCTCCTGCGTTTGCTCATCGCACTCGCCGTAGAGAAAGGACATCCAGTCTTCTTCTGTGGGTCTATATTTCATAACCAATGGTAGCTTTCGTAATGTTCTTGCGTTCCAGTATCTTTTTCAACGTATCCAGTCCATAGTACAATCTCGACTTGACGGTATTCTCCGAAGTTCCAAGGGCCTCGGCGATCTCGCGGAATTTCAACCCTTCATACTCCTTCATGATCACCACCACCCGCTGCTCTTCACTCAACTCCTGCAAGCACGTCTGCAGCAGGTCTGACAGTTCGTCCTGCTGCAACACGCGATCAGGGTTATCGTGACGCCTGTCGCTCTGCTGCCATGCACCTGAGTGCTCGCCCTCTGACCCGGTCAATTCATCCAGCGACAGCGACCGGCTGGCCTTGCGCTTCCGTAACTCCTCGCGGCAACAATTGACGGCGATGGTGTACAACCACGACTTGAACCGCGCAGGCTCCTGCAACTGTACCAGGTTGCGGAACATTGCGATGAACGTCTTCTGCGTCGCTTCCATCGCCTGGTCGTGATCGAAGAAGAACTTGTAGCTGAAGTTGTAAATCCGCCTGTACCACAACTGCATCAGCCGCCCTTGTGCATGGGCGTCACCCGTCTGCGCACGCAGCACAAGCGCATCGGTATGCATGATTGGTTGGCTCACAACACGTTCAGCTGGCATAAACAGCTAATTTCCGGAAAATTGGGTTCGCCCGCTCATCTGTCTGTAAGATGATCCGCACCCTTAAATAGTTGTATAAATCTGGAAAAAACCGGCCTAATGCTGTACCAGCAGCCGCTTCCGATGTGCCTTCCCTTGAAAAACCCACTCCACCACATAGATTCCGGGGGGATAGGCAGAAACATCAAGGGGTCCACTCGCTGAAAATTCACCTGCCATCTGCCCCAATGCATCCCAGACCGCTATCTTACCCTCGCCCCGGGTACCTTCAACCTGAACGGCAGATCCCGCCGGGTTAGGATACAGTTGGAAGTCCTCCGGCAGCGCCTCCAGCCCCGTGATCACAAGCAGGTCCGAAGGCCGGTTGCAAGTGCCATCGGACGCCACTACCAGGTAGGACCCGATGTCGCCGTGATAGCCCAGACTCCGCGAAGTGTTGTTCAGCAACTGGCCATCGACATACCATTGGTAGGCAGGTACAGCCACAGAACTGAAAAGGCTTGTGGCATTGTATTGAATCCGGTTGTCGAGAATGGTGTTCGCTCGCACAGTCACCACACGGGTAACCTGTTGCTCAGCAACGGCATTGCTCACCGTGAGTGTCACATTGAAATCACCGGTCCGCGTAAAGGAATGAACCGGATTCTGTTCCTGTGAGGTGTTGTCGGAAGAGGCAGGGTCACCAAAATTCCACGACCAGGCAGTCACAGGCCCCTCACTCCGGTCGGTGAACAAAGTCCGGCCGTGGTCGCAGGGATATTGTACCGCAAAGTCGGGGAACATTACTTCACTGCAATCAATTGTCAACCAACCGGCTCCGTTTTGAACAAGACTGTGCAGCCCCGCATTGCTGATGCCCACACCACCGGCATTGACACCAACTACCGACAAATAATCGAAACAATATTTGTGGTTCCCTGTGAACTGAATCGTGGCAGCACCCAACCCAATGATGCGGATCGAATCAACCGACGTGCCCTGCCAGGAGGCCTCGCCCACAAACTGGTTGGACTGGCCGGCCAGTTCCAACCGGGCACCGGGGTCCATCAGCAAGGTGTCGATGTGATGATTTGACGTCAGTCGCACAACGGCCGCAGTGGTCAGGTGCTGGATGGTATTCAGGCCTGAAAATTCAGTTGTATCTGCAGTTGCAGTCACCCGCCCCTGCCACAGTACGCCACCCCAGTTCAGCACGGTTGAAGTACCAACGGACTCGAGCGTCGCTGCTGCTGTGGTGATGGCCGTGAGCGCTGATTGTACCCGCATGCCTTTGCTCAACCGTAGTGCGGATCGATCCAGCGCAATGCTCTTACTCGTTGCACTGGAGAAATCAACGTACGCAGCGTTCAGCGCAACAGCCTTCGCATCCAGTGTACCCGCCAGGACGGCAAGTGTGTCCAACTCCCATGTTCCTGTCAATCGTGAATCACCACTCCTAAACTTCAGACTCACGTTAGCCATCGATGCGTATTGTGCATTGGCCTCGCCGCCATTGACGATCTCCACCCGACCCGAAGACGCTGTATGGAAGCTGTTCGT
>JAIBBB010000216.1 GCA_019694905.1 Cyclobacteriaceae bacterium | reverse complement strand
CAGGCCTGCTCGCGGAAGAGATCGGGTTGCCCGTACCCAAGTTCGTTTAGAAAGGCCTCCTTGAGGGTGAGAATATTCCGGTTTTCGCAGAATACCAGCGGAATGACCAACCAGTAATTCCGGATGCCAACCTGCCCATCTGCACGGTGATAGCCCATGAAAGTCCGCTGCTTCCATGCAGCAACATCCGGCGCCGCCCAATGATACTCTTTTTGCTTTTTGCCGTATGGTGTAGCAGCATGCTTCACGTTGGAAGTCGTGATGGCACCACCGGCGGGAATCGCGGTCTGAGCGGTCCCAACAAGCGTACCATACATGAGGATGGAGTCGCCTGCCTGCAATGCACGTATGGCAATCTTGTGTTTGGCCGGTATGTCCTGGATCAATTTGATTGTTTCTCCCCGGGCTTCCGCCTCTTCACCTGCCTTCAGATCCTTCAGTGCCACCAGCACATTGTCTGAAGGATGAATCAATAGCGTGCTTTTCATTTGGATGCTTCCGACTTCAGGAGTTCCCTGAATTTTTTAGTGTTGTAATTGGTGGTTCCCACTTCCTTGAGAATCACTTTACCTTCCTTGGAAATAAGGAACGTGGTAGGGATGGAGGGCACACGCAATTGATCAGGCAATTGGCCGGAAGGCATGAATATCGGGAATGTATAATTGTTCTTCTTGACATAGCTCAACACTTTGTCCTTTTTGTCATCAGTATCAATGGACAACATCACAAATGCAATTTTTGGATCCTGCACGCTTTCGTATAATTTCTGTATCGCAGGCATCTCCGCCCGGCAGGGACCGCACCAGGTAGCCCACATGTTCAGAAAGACAACTTTTCCTTTATAGTCATCAAAGTTGACCCTGTTGCCCTGCATGTCTTTCAAGACAAATCCAAAGTTGAAAGTATCGCCTGTTTTGTCGGGTGTGGTGGTGGCATCCAGGATGCCGGTCTCCAGGGCCGCTGTCTGGGTATAGAAGGAAACACTGCTGAGTAATCCGGTCAATTGAAGCGCTGCAAGCAGAATCACTGCGGCGGCTATCGGTTTCAACCAGTCGAATATCCGTTTGAACATGTCTGCAAATGGCTTGGTTATTGTAATATAACGGTCTGGAGACCTCTAAAATTTCGTTAATTTCGCAAATCTTTCGCTTACACAAATGTCTGCTACAAAGTTTGTTACCCTCAGTGTGGCCTTCCTGATGTTAAGCCTGACGTCCTTCGGACAAAAGGTGAAATACAAGGATCTTTTTAACCTCCTCAATGCCAAGCAATATGAGCAGGCGGAGCCCTTCCTGAAGAAGTTCCTGCGGGAAAATGATGAGACACCCAGCGCCTATCTCTACATGGGTTTTATTTTCCAGGACAAGGCGGGTACAAGGGATGTACTGAAGCAAACTGAATTGCTCGTTGGAGATCTTGACAGTGCAGCCATATTTTACCAGAAGGCAGCAACAGCTATCACCGACAAGGAAGTCAGGCGCAACGAAGAATACTACCAGGCTTACAGCCGCCGGGATTTGCGCACCGGAAAATTCGGCATCAAGCTTTCAGACATACAATTTGATCTTGAAAAGCGCCTGGAGGCTGTCAGGGATCGCAAGGAAAAGACGCTGGTCCTCAAAAAGCACTTTGTATCATTCGGTGGTCACTATCAGGCTGCTTCGGCTCAATACAATGAGATCAGAGGTCGTTTCAGCAATGACCGCGAGTTCTTTCTTCGTTCCGATGAGAAACTGATGGCTGATCTGAAGGATTTAATTGCGGTGTATGACTCCACCATGGAAGATTTCAATGAATATCTGACCAGTAGTCAGCAGTACGGCAAGACGGGATACAATCACGTCCTGGCTCCCGTCGATATCAGGGATTTCAAGAAGCAGGAGGCCACACCGGTAGACTTATACAAAAATAACCTGGCGTTGCTCGACATGAAGCCATGGGCTGAAAGCCGTCTGGAGATGATCCATCAGGAAATTGCACCGATCCGGGAGCAACTGAACACGCATGATGCTGAGATCAATAAGTTAAGAGAGAAGTTGCGGAAGGACTCCATTTCTGTAGCATCAGACCTGTCAAAACTCAGCGGTCAGGACCTTCTTGGTCGCATCCGCAAGTTTGACCCGGATCCTTTTCCCTTTCGTTTATTCCGGGTTAAAACGGCTGAGTTAGAATACGGATCGGTATTGGCCGAGGCCCGTCCGTTCAGGGATTCCACCAGCATACGCCAGCAGTTGCGGATTACGGAGGCCAAACGCAAGGCAGTAAGCAAACTGGATAGCTTGTCCTCAATCTTGCTGAAGTCCGATTTTGATGAGGAGACCAGGAACTACAGTTCATTCATCAGCGACTCCTACGGAAACCCTGGCGTCGTCAGGAACCTGGCTGAGGCCATGCACGAATTTGCAGCCAGGGAACATGAGCGTCTCAATACCGCCCACCGCATCCTGAGAGACCGTATGTTATGGCTGGTGGATGGCAATGACTCAATTCCACTGACAATACCTGCGGCCAAGCAAGTGCGTCACACACCGCTCGTGGTCAATGATTTTGTGACGGCTGGATTTGTTTTTCGCGATAGTGTGCCACATGGTTATTTCTATGCAATCAACCCTGCTCACACACTCGCAGCCAAAGGCAAATTCGCTGTGGATAGCGTGCATTTCCAGAAGCGCCAACTCGCCGTGATGAAGACGCTCACCGCTCGCAGTGAGGATGGCACCCATGTATTCCTGTTGTTTTTCTCCACAGAACGTGACAATGGCAAGATACCTATGACGGCCGTCCGGATCAGTCAGCAGAAGGGAATCCAATGGAGTCACTCCTATGCGGTAGAACTGATTCCATCTTCCATTCAGTATGCGAAGGATTCGGATGAACTCCAGATTCTTGCAATCGGCCCCGACGGCAACAAGATTCACGCCATCGACAAGAACGGGAAGCTAGTGCGCTAAGCTTTCGCTGACAAGTGTTTCGTAAAGCGCACCAAAGTCCGGCTTCAGCCGGATTGTTTGCTTTTTTCTTCTCAGAAAGTGCTGCAATGTGTTCGGCACAGGCACCTCCACTTTCAAGATCTGCTCAACTGTTTCTTTGAATTTTGCCGGGTGCGCAGTCTCCAGAAAGATGATTGGGTGTCCGGCGTTTGCATGACCAAGGGCTCCCAGGTACCCAACCGCACCATGCGGGTCCATGACATACCCATGGCGTTGGTATACCTGCAGCATGGCCGCCTTTGTCTCATCATCTGAGAAGGTGCAACCGGTGATCAGCGATTTCATGTCGTCAGGGGACGATTGAAAAAGGTCCTGCATGCGGGCGAAGTTGCTGGGGTCACCCACATCCATCGCATTGCTGATCGTAGCGGCGGAAGCACGCGGCAGATATGCGCCGGTCTGCAGGTAACGGGGGACGATGTCATTGACGTTAGTGGCAGCAACAAAATGCCCGATGGGCAACCCCATTTTTCTGGCGATCAATCCGGCAGTGAGGTTGCCGAAATTACCGCTGGGTACCGATACCATTGGCCTGGACCCTGCTGGCAGCTGTGCCAGCGCATGGAAGTAGTAGAATGTTTGGGGCAGGAGCCTGGCGAGGTTAATGGAGTTGGCTGAAGTCAGCACCATGCGCCCGTTGAGTTCGCGGTGTTGAAAGGCTTCCTTTACCATGCGCTGGCAATCGTCGAACGATCCTTCAACTTCCAGTGCAATGATGTTCTCACCAAGCGTTGTGAACTGCTTTTCCTGGATGTCACTCACTTTGCCGGACGGATACAAAACCACGACGCGGGTGCCGGGCACACCCAGGAAACCGTTGGCGACGGCGCTGCCAGTGTCGCCGGAAGTGGCTGCGAGAATCGTAATCAACCTGGATTCACTCTCTGCAAAATGCCCCAGCATCCGGGACATGAATCGGGCGCCAAAGTCCTTGAACGCAGCAGTGGGGCCATGAAACAGTTCCAGCGCATAGAGATTCTCTGACAAGGGCACAAGCGGTGCGTCAAAGGTGATTGTAGACTCCACCATCTGCCTGAGCACCTGTTCATCCAGGTCTTCTCCAAAAAAAGCAGTTGCTACAGTCAGTGTGTTTTCCTGAAACGATCTGCTTTGCAGCGAGCCAATGAAGTCCGGAGACAACACGGGGAATGAATGGGGCATGTACAATCCGCCGTCTGGTGCCAGCCCGCGGAGCACGGCTTCTTTCAAGGTTGCCCGTTCAGAACGGTTGCGTGTGCTGTAGTATCTCATGTCAGGAGCGCACTTCGGCGCCTTCCGGATTGATTTTGGAAACGAGTATGTCGGAGTGGATGTCCAGGGACGAAAAGTGTTGCTGCAGCCTGGCGCCTGTTTGTTGCGCCACTTCACGATTGGCGCTGAGGGCAAACATCGTCGGTCCCGAACCTGAAATGCCGGCGCCCAGTGCACCGCACTCCATGGCCATCTGCCGGATCCGGTCATAGCCCGGTATAAACACGGAGCGGACGGGTTCAGCGATCACGTCTTTCAGCGACCTGCTCACCAGCGAGAGGTCTTTGGTAAATAGCCCTGTGATAAGTCCTGCCACGTTTCCACTTTGGGTGATAGAATCTTTCAGTGCGATCACCGGCCGCAGTATTTTGCGCGAGTCGGATGTTTTTACCTCCAGGTGAGGATGGACGAGTGTACAATATAATTCCAGGTCAATTGGCAGTTTGATCACATCGAGTGGTTGGTAATCGCGAATCAATACAAAGCCACCAAGGATAGACGGAGCAACATTGTCGGCGTGCGCACTTCCGCAGGCCACCCTTTCGGCTTCCATAGCGAAAGGAACGAGTTCGTGCCGGCTTAGCGGACTACCCGCTAAAGCGTTGATGGCAACCACCGCTGCGGCCGCGCTCGCAGCACTGGAACCCATGCCGCTCCCCAGTGGCAGATTCTTGTAGAGTTCGATGCTCACACCAAAACGAAGCCCAGTGGCTTCCTGAAAGGCCCGCACGGCGACACTTGCTGTGTTCTTTGTTGGATCAAGGGGAAGCAAACCTCCATCGCCGTGAATGGCACTGACAAACACTTCGTCATTGCGCGTGCGACGGAGCACAACCTCGTCACCAGGGCTGTCCATGGCGAAGCCGAGGATGTCAAATCCACAGCAGACATTAGCTACCGTAGCAGGGGCGTAAGCTCGAATGGTATCCATTTGTTATGCGTAGTTACCGATTCTGATGATATCGGCAAAGACACCAGCCGCGGTAACCTCTGCGCCGGCGCCGGGTCCGCGAATCACCATTGGGCGATCCAGGTACCTTGCCGTGTGAAGCAGGATGATGTTGTCGCTGCCTGCCAGACTATAGAACGGATGTTGCGCAGAGACAGCCTGAAGCCCCACACGCGCTTTGCCGTTTTCAAGTACAGCAGTGTACCGCAATTTGGTGCCTTTTTCAGCAGCATCTTTTACCAGCTGATGGAAATGGTCGTCATGATTCCGGAGGCAGTCGAAAAACTGATCCACGCCGGCTGCTCTGCATGACTCCGGCACCATGTTTTCAACTTCAATATCATTAAGCTCGAGGTTGAGGCCTGCCTCCCTCGACAGAATCAGAATTTTTCGCGCTACATCTTTTCCATTCAGATCATCGCGTGGGTCTGGCTCAGTGAATCCTTTTTCCTTTGCCTGCCGTACCACCTGACTGAAAGGCACGCTGCCATCAAAGCTGCTGAAAATGAAATTCATCGTACCGCTCAACACCGCTTCAATCCGGATCACCTTGTCACCACTTAGCAACAGATCGTTCAGCGTATTAATGACCGGCAACCCGGCGCCGACATTGGTTTCATACAGGAATCGGACGCCTCGTGCGGAGGCAGCCTTCCGCAGCGCCTTGTACTGACTCAGCGAGCCCGCATTGGCCTTCTTGTTTGGTGTGACAATCGAGATATTACCTGACAAAATGGTTTCATAGTGATGCGTGACCTCCTCGCTGGCGGTACAGTCGACAAAGATCGAATTGGGCATGTTCAGCCCCATCATGGTTGTCACAAAGGCAGGCATCGACATCGCGACACCTTTTTCAAGCAATTGTTCTGAGGCCGTACCCATCTCAATCCCTGAAGGGATGAACAGCATCTTCCGGCTGTTGGCGATGCCTAGCAGGTTGATTTCGATTTGGTTCTGTTCGGCGAGTGTGCGGTACTGTTCCTGCATCATCTGGATCAGTGACTTGCCAATCAACCCATTGCCTACGAGGAATACATTGAGAACTTTGAGTTTGGAAAGAAAGAATGCTTCGTGCAGCGCGTTCAGCGCTTTTGCCACATCGCTTTCCCGGATCACAGCAGAAATATTCAGTTCGGAAGACCCCTGTGCAATGGCCGACACGTTGACGCCATTCTTGCCCAGCGCATGGAACATACGACCGCTGGTGCCCGGATTGTGCTTCATGTGTTCGCCAACAACGGCCACGATGGCGAGATTGTCTTCTGCATGCACATGGTCCATTTCTCCTGCACGGATCTCATACTGGAATTCAAGTTCGATGGCGCGGCGGGCTGCCGCTGCGGAGGCACCTTCTACAGCGAGACAGATGGAGTGTTCACTGGATGCCTGGCTGATCAAAATCACGTTGACCTTTTCGTTGGCGAGTGCCGTGAAGAGCCGCATTGACACACCTACAACCCCAAGAAGGCCGGTGCCTTGGATGTTCAGCAGGCTGATGTTGTTGACCGAAGAAATCCCCTTGATCAGCATGCCGTTGCCGGACTGTGTGCTGATGCAGGTGCCCGGGAAGGAAGGATTGAAAGTATTCTTTATCCAGATGGGAATATGGGTCTCCATCGCGGGCTTCATCGTTGCGGGGAAGATTACCTTGGCCCCGAAATGCGAGAGTTCCATGGCTTCTTCATAGGTCATCTCGGGCACTGTGAATGCGCGTTTTACTTTTCTCGGATCAGCAGTCATCATGCCGTCTACATCGGTCCAGATTTCGAGCGAGGTGGCATTGAGCGCCCTGGCGAAGATGGCAGCCGTATAGTCGGAGCCACTGCGCCCGATGGTTGTGGTTTCGCCTTCCTCGGTGCTGGCGATGAACCCGGTGATTACCTGCAGTGATTTT
>JAIBBB010000215.1 GCA_019694905.1 Cyclobacteriaceae bacterium | reverse complement strand
AAAGATTGTCTTCGTTTTGCGCTTGATCGTGAATGAAGAAGTCTTCATCACCTGATCCTTATTCTTGGAATCGACCACCAGAAAGTAATAACCATCGCCCGGTTTCACAGACCTCGGGATCACAAGGTCGTAGCTTCCTGAATTCGCTATACTGGAAATCACGGTAACAAGTTCATCCTCCTTATACAGGTTGAAGTTCAGGATGTTTTGCCGTGTACCGCCGGTCCATGTCAACGTAGTTGGCTTGGCCCGCTTGATGAACTTGTAGTCGGCGAGGTTGGTAAAGCGTACAAAAGGGATGTATACCTTACCCCGAACCTCAAGTTCCACATCGCCCTTGAATTCCGCGCCGAATTCTCCCGGATCCCATACCACCTTGTGGTTCATTCCGGGTTTCACTTCAAGGCCCACATCGCCTTTCACCCTGGTGAGTGGATTGAGAAAATTGTCTTTAGAAGAGAAGACATGAATGGTATAGAACCTGTTTCTCGCTGTATCCACAAGATCATAGTGCAGCACTACGCTTTCACCATTCAACTCCACCTGCGTGATGGTGAACTCCTGTGCGCGCAAATTGGCAGCCCCGAGAAAAACCATGATCCACACACCGAAAATTGCAATTGCTTTCATCACTGTCTGTTTATCAGTTTACCTTGATCAATCTTCTCAATACCGTTTTTTGCCCATTCACCTGCATTCTGTAGAAAAGCAGTCCTGAGGGTATATCATCCGGGCGCATCTCGCTGTTCCACTGCACTTCATGGAGACCTGGTGCAACGAAATTCTCCTGTACCGTATGAACAGGTTGTCCCATGCTGTTGAATATCTCCAGCTTCACATGACTGTCGGCAGTTTCCGTCCATACCGGCACACGGATAGCATTGACAAAAGGATTGGGGTAAGCCCTGGTTAATTCTGTTAAGGCCTCCGGCAAATCCATCCCTTGAGAGCGAATGACCTTGAAGGTCTGACCATTGGCAGGTTTGTACGAATATATGCCGATGCGCTTCATGTCAACCACCACCTGTGAGGTTACGTCATACAACAACACATCTCCATCGAGGTGTGCGATAGTTGAAGGGTCCCAAGTCATGAAAGAGGAAGTTGCCTCCAAATTGGATTCAGCATAGAACGTCCAGGTGTGGGATTGTGCGACTGGCACAATGTCACCGGCAAAAGAAGGTGCAAAGAACTCAGGATGTTGTGAGCTCACTTCAACGTACTGCAGAAATCGGGGGAGCGCAATCTCATCGTACGGATCCTTTCCATGGGATGCATCTGTGCGCATGCCCGTTGTGAAGACGGTGTGTACATCACCGGTCAGAACGGTTACTGGCAACATCCATTCGCCGTCGGAAAGAGATGGGGTGTGCGTTACAAGACGCCCGCCGGCGTTGGTCCGGGCTGACAACGGAAATGTCAGCGTTCCGCCGTTGTCGCTGAATACAAATGCACCTTTCCATGCAGCCAGCACATCTTTCTTTGCGTAGTTGCCGTCCTCAAAAAGCCAAAGAGCGTTCAGGCCTGCGTCGGGGTTGGCCGCTACGATCGCATTCCAATCGACGTTGAAAGGGTAAGGATCTCCAATCTGGTTCCACCCTTGTTTCAGCGTCATGCTAAACGGGGACGAAGGTGTCACGGCCTTTACCTGCGCATCAGCGAGTTTAATAGAGAAGTCTTTCACGATCGTGTTGAACCAGTAACCATTTCCCAACTCAATCTTTTTCAATTGTTCAGGGTATTCAGCGAGCGTGCCATTGTCATAGTGGAGCAAACGCCAGCGGGTGTTGCTATAGCCTACCAATGCCGGCTCAAACAAGTTGGCGATCGAGTTGTCGGACATCTCATAGGGAACGGAGAACATTTGATAGGTTGCCGCTGTTCCTTTGAATCCATCGGCCACAAAAGGTATTGCCGTGTTCGAAGACGCGTCGATGGCGCGGTACAAATAGGAGTGGGCATCAGACTCATCTGTTTGGTTGTCTGCATCGGTCGCCTTCACAAAGAACTCGATGCCCAGCGTGTCGGCCATGGCAGGTGTGAGGCTTGCTTCAAAGGTATTCCCTGACTTCAAGGTTGCTGCTATCGATTTGAAGTTGGTGCCTGCAATCCCGCGATAGAACAGTTCAACAGTCTTGGGGTCTGCGCCTCCGGTCACAGCCACAGTTACTGTCACTGGGCTTGATTTCAGCGGGCCAGTGAATTGTGGGGAACCCACGACCGGCAAACCGGGACCCCCTGCGCCGCTTAGCGTCTTAGCCGAGACTGCCACTGCGTCGAGCGAAGAGCCCGCACTGTTGCTGGCGCGGACGCGGACGAAATAGGTTGTGGCATTGGCGAGACCAGTGAGTGTAATGGCGGGTGTGGTCGTTGAGGCATCATTTACCGTGAGGACAGAGAAATTGGCGTCGGTGGAGACATCCACCAGGTAGTTGTCAGCGCCCGTTACGATGTCCCAGGTCACGGTAAAACCTGACGAGGTAACGTCTGAAGTTGAGAGGTTCACCGGATTCTCGGGGCTGGTCAACTGAGACTGCGATGCAGACGGCGATGATGTACCGGAAGCGTTCACAGCGCGAAGCCTGTATTGATAGACAATGCCGCCACCAAGGCCTGTAATCGGGAAGGTGTTCACATCGCCTGTCAATGCGCCTTCATAGCCAGTGACCAGCGATGCAAAATTGTCAGAGGAAACATCCAGGGCATAGCCGGAGGCGCCAGTGACACTGCTCCAGTTTGCTGTGAATCCATGTTGGCCAATCGCCGAGGCAACTGACAGAACCGGTGCGTCGGGAATGGTGATGGTAAAGCCGGCCAGCGGATTGGCGGTAAGGTAGTTTGCTTTGCTGCCGCTGCCAGCATAGGCGTAGACAGCATAGTAATAAGTTGTTCCGGGAGTGAGTCCTGTTTCATTCAGAGTAGTCGCACTACCCGCATATGACACACGGCTTGATCCAAGCACCGTTCCTGCATTGTAGGCGGTTCCATCCGCAGGAACCTCTGCTGGGGCTGTTCCCACACGACGTAACACCAGGTAACCGGTGGCACCTCCAGCTGAAGGTGCATAGGACATCGTGTATCCTGTTGTCGTGATCGAAGTGAATAACAAACTGGCAGGCTGTGACGCTGGTTCATCTGGCAAAGTTTCTGCAGTGGTAATCGAGGAATTGGCCGAAGTTCCTGAAGCATTGGAGGCCCTGAGCCGGATTTGGTAGGAAGTACCAGCGGACAATCCGGAAACATTCAGCGAGGTTCCTGTAACGGAAAGGCTATTGTAAACTGCAGCATACGTTGCAAAATTGTCGGCTGAGATATCGAGCTCATAACTGAAAGCACCAGGTGTCGATAGCCAGGTGAGGCTGAAGCCGCCGGTTGACACCCCGGATACAGTCAAACCAGTCGGAGCAGGAGGAATGTTGGTTGATGATGTTACGTTGGAATTGGCAGATATGCCAAAAGCATTGACGGCACGGACGCGATAATAGTAGACCGTACCGGGATTAAGATTGTCGACTGTGGCAGAAATACCTGCAGCCGGTGCGGCCTGAAAATTGGGTACAAACGTGGAGAATGCAGGGTCGTCCGAAACATCGAGCTCATAACTGTTGGCGCCCGGTGTTGCCTGCCAGTTTGCAACGAAGCTGGTGGCAGTGAAGCCAGTTGCGCTGATGGTTACAGGTGGCGGCGGTACTGTGGTTACGTTTACGACCGAGGAATTCAGTGATGCACCTGTTGCGTTATAGGAGCGAACCCTGAATTGGTATGATGTACCGGGGTTCAATCCGTTGACAGTGAGTGTGGTTCCCGCAAGCAGAAAGTTCTCATAAGGAGTGATGAATGATGCAAAATTGTTGTTCGACACGTCCAGATAGTAGCCGGTGGCACCGGGTGAGGCGAACCAACTGGCACCGAAGGAATTTGTGCCGACGCCTGACGCAGCATTCACAACCGGTGGGGCAGGCCGCATCAACGTGGCAACGGTATTGGAGCTAGCTGACAAACCTGAAGTGTTCTCCGCCCGAACTCTGTAGTAGTACGTGGTACCTTCGCCCGGGACAGTGACGGAAGCCGACGTTCCTGAAACCAACAGGTTGTCAAATCCGGCGATCATGGAGGAGAAATTTGAAGAAGCCGACACATCGATGTAATAGCCGGTAGCGGTCGATACCGAATTCCAGTTAGCAAGGAAAGTAAGACTTGTCACTGACAGTGACTCATTGGCCACCGGCGCCGATGGCCAGGTGAGCACATTCACTGCCACGGAGTTGGTTGAGTTTCCGGATCCATTTTCAGAACGAACCCGGTAGAAATACTGTGTGCCTGCACTGAGGCCAGTCACAGTAAGGGAGTTGCCGGCCACCAGTTGGTTGAAGTAGCTGCCCACATAGAATGAAAAATTGGGGTCGGTGGAAACATCCACACGATAAGAGGAAACCCCGGGGACGGCATCCCAGTTAGCTGTAAATCCTGAAGCAGAGACTGCTGTTGCTGCCGTTGCGTTGGGTGCAGTGGGCAGCGTAGCTACTGTGATCACATTGGAATCCGTGGAAGTCCCAGATACGTTTGCCCCGCGGACACGGTAATACCAGGTAGTGCCCGCCGGCAAACCGGAAATGGTCTGGGACGAAGACGAGCTGGCAAAATTCTGATACCCTGTCAGGAAGGTTCCGAAACTGATGTCGTCGCTCACGTCAAGGTAGTAGGCGGGAACACCCGACGACGTATTCCAGTTGGCCGTAAATCCTGCTGTCGTCACTTGCGTCGCTGGTGATGCTACAGGCGCCGGGGGCACGGTGATGACAGCCATCGTGAGGGAATTGTCGGATGCCCCTGTGGCATTAATCGCCCTTACGCGGTATTTGTACGTTGTGCCTGGATTGAGTCCGCTAACGGCAACAGTATTGCCGTTGACCAACAGGTTGTCGTAGCCGCTCAGGTTTGAGATGAAATCGTTGACCGATACATCAATCGCAAAGTCGGTGATGCCCGCCTGCGCATTCCAGTTGGCCGTAAAGGCGTTGGTCGTCATGTCTGACCCGGCCAGCACATCAGGGGCAGCAGGTTTCAGCAATACGGCGATGACGTTGGAATTGACCGAGGCACCGGAAGCATTGTTCGCACGAACACGATAATAGTATGTGTTGCCAGCGCTGAGCCCGGTAATACTGACACTTGTTCCATTGACAGGCAAGTTGTTGTACAGGCCTTCAAATGTTGAGAATCCGGCAGACTGCGATACATCAATCCGATAGTCTGTGGCTCCCGAAACTGGCAGCCAACGCGCTACAAATCCTGAGGCTGAGATGCTTATTGCCGTATTTGCCAAGGGAGCATTCGCGAGTACTGAAACGGCGATGGAATTGGAGTAACCACTGGTCCCTGCGGTGTTGGTGGCACGAAGCCGGTACTGATAGGTCTTACCCGAGGTCAATCCGGTGATCACCTTGCTGGTTCCGGTTACCACTGCGTCCTGATAACCGGGTTCGAAAGTGGTGAAGTCATCGGCAGAAACATCGAGCAGATAGCCCGAGGCACCAGAAGTCGCAGCCCACTTTGCGGTGAACGCACTGGTTGATATGGAACCTGCCGTCAGTGCAAGGGGAGCAGGAGGGATGGTCGTGAGTGTAATAGTGTTGGAGTTGGCAGAAGTCCATGACGCATTCGTCGCACGAAGCCGGTACTTGTAGGTGGTGCCTTCATTCAATCCTGTTACAGTGAGTGAAGTCCCCGTGACAGTCAGGTTATCATATCCTGGAATATTGGAAACAAAATTATCGGATGATACTTCAATGGTATAACCGTCAGCACCAGAGGCCGCAGGCCAGGCAGCATCGAAGGAAGAACCGGTGACATTCGCTGCTGCGGAAGCGACTGGCGTTGCTGGCTTCAGCAAAGTGGTGACAGTATTTGAATAGCCGGAATTGCCGGTGGCGTTCACAGCCCGTACCCGGTAGTAGTAGGTGAGACCCTCTGTTGGAACGGTCACCGTCGTTGCGTTCAATGCTACTGACAGTGCATTGTAACCAGCCACGAAACTCGAAAAATCAGCAGCAAGCGAGACGTCGAGGAGATAGGAGGATGCTGTTGGCACAGCATTCCAGGATGCTCCAAAAGCTGCGCTCCCGACGGAGGCGGCATCGTTGGAGGTGGGTGCGGCTGGCAACGTGAGCACACTGATGGGCGAGGAGTTGGAAGAGCTGCCAGATGCATTGCTGCCTCTGACCCGGTAGTAGTAGTTGGTACCCGGCAATAGGCCCGTTACGCCCAGAGAGGTACCAGCTGCTGTCTGATTGCTGTAAGATCCCACCATGAAATTGAACGATGGATCAGAGGCAACATCCACACGGTAGTCGGCAGCTCCGGTGACGGCCGACCAGTTGGCCGTGAATCCTGCGGCACTCACTGCAGTTGCGGCACTGGTGGCAGGTGCCAAAGTGAGGGTGATGGTACTGATTGTGGATGAATTGGCCGAAGTGCCTGATGCGTTGATCGCCCGGACTCTGTATTGGTATGATGTTCCTGCAGAAAGTCCGTTGATGGTGACCGAAGTACCTGAAACAGGCAGGTTGTTGTAGCCGGCGACGAAGGTTGAAAAGTTGTTTGTAGACAAATCAAAGTAATAACCTGTGGCGCTGTTGGACGCCGACCAGTTGGCGGTGATACCAGAAGTAGAAATAAGTGAGGCAGGTGCCGCGACCGGAGCCCCAGGCAATGTAAGGACGTTGGTAACCGCTGAATTAAGAGATGCACCTGTTGGATTTATTGCGCGGACCCGGTAGCTGTAGTTATCGCCGGCAGTCAGCCCTGTGACGCTCACTGAATTGGATCCAGTGGAGTAGCCGTTGAAGCCGGCCACGAAGGACGCGAAATTGTCCGCGGAAACATCTAACTCGTATCCGGTGATACCGGCCACAGAAGACCAATTGGCGGTGAAACTTGTGGTGGCCACCTGCGTTGCCGTCGAGGGAGTGGGTGCGTTGAGTAGGGTAGTTGCTGAGCCTGCTAATGGAGCAGTTCGCAGGTAGTTTGAAGAGGCGTCATCCGCAGACCGATTCTGTGAAAAGATTGTATAGAAATATGAGGTACCTGGACTTAGGCCGGAGTCAGTGAATGACAAATTGCTTCCCACATAGGCAACCACCGCGTCT
>JAIBBB010000214.1 GCA_019694905.1 Cyclobacteriaceae bacterium | reverse complement strand
GGTACACCAGGGATAACATGTGCATCTTGAAATAGAACAGCAACGTCAGGAAAACGTACAAACCGGAGATGAAAATAAAAGGGCCGATCCGGTCCCTGCGATCCGGCATCGTGAGGTTGCGCACCGATCCTGTCATTCTGAAAAACGCAAAATTGATGGCTGGCAGCCCGAAGGTCATGCCGGTGATCAGAAACACAAGCGACCACACCGGCCGAAGCGGCAGCAACAGCGAGGGGTTGTACGCAAGGATCACCACAAAAAGGTAGGTGGGCATCAGCAGGGGCTGGTATACCCAGGAGAGCACACGGGCGGCGGTTTTCATTTCATTTCTCTTCTCAACCGCGCCACCGGGATGTTCATTTGCTCTCTGTATTTAGCAACTGTACGGCGTGCAATATTGTAACCCTTTTCATTCAGCAGGTCCTCGAGCTTGTCATCGGAGTAAGGTTTGTCCTTGTCTTCGCTGTCGATCAGGTCTTTGATAATCTGCTTGACTTCACGGCTACTGACCTCTTCACCGGTGTCGGTGGCAATGCCCTCAGAGAAAAAATATTTGAGAGGAAACATACCGAAGTCGGTCTGCACGGCTTTGCTGCTGGCGACGCGGCTCACCGTAGAGATGTCCATATCAATCATCTGTGCGATATCCTTGAGGATCATCGGCCGCAGTTTTGTCTCATCACCTTCGAGGAAATAGTCGTACTGATACTGCACGATGGCCTGCATCGTGCGGAGCAATGTATGTTGCCGCTGGCGGATGGCATCGATAAACCACCGCGCAGCATCGAGCTTCTGCTTGACAAAGGACACTGCTTCTTTAAGCTTCTTGTCCTTCTTGTCGCTGCTGTCGTAGGCCTTGAACATCTCCACATACGACCTGCTCACACGCAACTCCGGGGCATTGCGTGAGTTGAGTGCCACGTCGAGTTTGCCGTTGTTGTTGGTGAGGATAAAATCCGGTATCACATACTGATTGCGCACGCTGTCGTTGGCAATTTCACCACCTGGCTTGGGATTCAGTTTGACGATGAGTTCTATGGCATCCCGGATGTAGTCCTCATCATCGAGATCGAGTTTCTTGAGGATTTTGGGATAGTGCTTGCGGGTGAATTCGTCGTAGCATTCCCTGATGATGCGTTTGGCGACTATTACGTCTACGTCCTGCCCGTCGTCCATACGCTCCAGTTGCAGCAAGAGACATTCCTGCAGGCTGCGGGCGGCGATGCCCGGCGGGTCAAAGCTTTGGATACGGCTGAGTACTCCCTCCACTTCTGCAAGGTTTGTCTCCACACCTTGGGAAAACGCCAGGTCGTTGACGATCGCCTCCAGATCGCGGCGGATGTAGCCATCGCCTTCGATACTGCCGATAAGTTGTTTGCCAATGGTGAGCTCGCGCTCGGAAAGACCGAGGAAACCGAGTTGCGTCAGCAGGTTTTCATGCAGAGAAGACGAAGTGGCGAGCGGCATCTCCCGGTCCTCCTCATCGTCGTCGCCATTGTCTGTCTGGGTCTTATAGCTGTTGTAGTCGTCGTCGGCAAGGTAGTCCTTGATGTCCAGTTCGTCTGACGACTCTTTATTCTCCTGCTCCTGTTCACCCTCACCCTCACTTTCTCCTTCTTCATTTTCGGTGCTGGTCTCGGGCTCGGGCGCCTCTTCTTCCGAACCTTCCTCGAGGGCGGGATTGATTTCGAGTTCCTCTTCGATGCGGCCTTCCAGTTCAGCAGTCGGCACCTGCAGCAGCTTGATGAACTGAATCTGCTGCGGCGAGAGCTTCTGTTGAAGTTGCTGACTGAGGCCTAGTCGTTGCATGCGTGGTTTTATGCAAAATTATTAATTCTGGCCGCTCTTTGACAAGAAGTCCAAATTAACGTTTTTTGTGGCCCTGTGAATGCCGGCCTTTCGGGCCTTTTCTTTATCTCTACAGTCTTTATGCAGCGAACCAAAGTCATTGATCTCCTTCGACTCACCCCCACGGGTCAGACCGTGAAAGCCATGGGTTGGGTACGCACCTTCCGCAACACGCAGTTTATCTCACTGAATGACGGATCGACCATACTGAATATCCAGGCGGTCGTGGAGCTCAATTCGCAACCTGAAGAGATTCTCCGGCGCATCACGACAGGTGCCTGTATTGCCGTGGAAGGTGAACTGATCCCGTCACCCGCCAAGGGCCAAACGGTGGAAATCAAGGTCAAGGGCCTTGAAATCCTTGGCGACTGCGACGCAGAAAAGTACCCGCTGCAGCCCAAGAAGCACTCCCTGGAATTCCTCCGCGAGATCGCACACCTGCGCTCGCGCACCAATACGTTCGGTGCCGTCATGCGCATCCGTCATGCCATGGCTTTTGCCATCCACCAGTTCTTCAATGAGCGCGGCTTCGTGTACATGCACACACCCATCATCACAGGGTCTGATGCAGAGGGGGCTGGCGCCATGTTCCGGGTCACCACACTCGACCTCAACAACCCGCCCCGCGACGAGCAAGGGCATATCAGCCACAAGGATGACTTCTTCGGCAAGGAGACCAACCTCACCGTGTCCGGCCAATTGGAAGGCGAGACATACGCTTTGGCTCTCGGTGAGATCTACACCTTCGGCCCGACTTTCCGCGCAGAGAACTCCAACACTACACGCCACCTCGCCGAGTTCTGGATGATAGAACCCGAGATGGCATTCTATGACCTCAACGACAACATGCGGCTGGCAACAGACCTGCTTCAATACCTCGTGCGCTACGCGCTCACCCACTGCAAGGATGACCTGGAGTTCCTGGATAAACGCGCGGCGGAAGAAGAAGCCAGCAAGCCCCAGGACCAGCGCAGCGAACTCGGACTGCTCCAGCGGTTACAGTTTGTGACCGAGAATGAGTTCCAGCGTCTGTCCTACACGGAGGCCATCGACATCCTGCGCAACTCTAACCCGAACAAGAAGAAGAAGTTCCAATACCTCGTGGAAGAATGGGGTGTAGATCTCCAGAGTGAACACGAGCGCTATCTGGTGGAAAAACACTTCAAGAAGCCCGTCATCCTCTATGACTACCCCGCTGCCATCAAGGCCTTCTACATGCGGCAGAACGAAGACGGCAAAACCGTTCGCGCCATGGACGTGCTGTTCCCCGGCATCGGTGAAATCATTGGCGGCTCCCAGCGCGAAGAGCGCTATGACAAGTTGCTCAAACGGGTACAGGAACTCAACCTCCCCGAAAAAGATCTGTGGTGGTACCTCGAACTGCGCAAGTTTGGTTCTGCACCACACAGCGGCTTTGGTCTCGGCTTCGAGCGCCTCATGCTCTTCGTCACCGGCATGACCAACATCCGCGACGTCATCCCCTTCCCGCGCTTTCCGGGGAATGCGGAGTTCTAGTCACTCCGCCATAAATGGCGGAGCTAATCCGGTCATGAACGCCACTTGGTGAAGGAGATCGCCGCTCCACACCAGTCGTCCACTACCATCTACCACTTACTCATGCCCCATCAACGGTGGAGATTGTCCGGTCGTTACCACCTCCTGGTGAAGGAGATCGTCTCTTGACTCTCAACGTCCATCTACCATCCACCATCTACCACTTACTCCTGCACAACCAATGGCGGAGCTAGTCCGTTCCTGACCACCTCTTGGTTAAGGAGATCGTCTCTTGACACTAAACCTCCATCTACCATCCACCATCTACCACTTACTCTCTTACCTTCTGGACGAGAATAACTATCTTCAGACAAAACTCATCCCATGCGATTATCCCTGGCAACACTGACGGTCTGCCTGACGGCGCTGCTCGGTAATTCCTGCAAACAGGAGTCTAATGATGCAACCACCGCACGCATAGACAGTTTGTTTCGCTTTTGGAACAATCCGAATTCGCCCGGTGCTGCGGTACTTGTCATGAAGGATGGCAAGACTGTTTTCAGCAAAGGCTACGGCATGGCCAACCTCGAATACGGCATTCCCATCACCCCTGCCTCCATCTTTCACATCGCCTCAGAGTCCAAACAGTACACCGCGTTTTGCATCGTGTTGCTTGCGCAGCAAGGAAAACTCAACCTGAATGATGACATCCGCAAATACCTGCCGTATGTTCCTGACTTTGGCAAGACAATCACCATCAGGCATCTCATCTACCACACCAGCGGTTTGCGCGACCAATGGCAATTGCTCGCTATCGGCGGCGAGTCTCTTGATGACGTCATCCATCAGGAACATGTGATAAAACTCGTCAGCAAACAGAAAGAACTGAATTTTGCTCCCGGCGAACGGTCGCTCTACTGCAATACCGGCTATACTTTGATGGCTGAGATCGTGAAACAAGTGAGCGGCCAATCGCTGCGTGCCTTCGCCGAGGAGAATATCTTCAAGCCGCTGGCAATGACGCAAACGCATTTCCACGACGACAACACAGAAATTGTCAGGAACCGCACCTACTCCTATGATTCCATTAGCAAGGAAAAGTTTGTCAACAGCCCGCTGAACTATGCCACCGTGGGTGCCACCAGTCTGTTCACCACCGTTGAGGATGAAGCCAAGTGGCTGGACAATTTTGCAACAGCCAAAGTGGGCGGTCGCGAAGCCATTCAGCAGATGCATGAACTCGGTGTGCTCAACAACGGCAAGAAACTGGAGTATGCCTTTGCGATAGCCATTGATACGGTCGATGGCCATCTGCGCATTGGTCATGGCGGCGCAGATGCCGGTTACCGGACCTACGCTGTTCGTTTTCCGGAGGAGAAGCTGGATGTCGTTGTGTTCAGTAATCTCGCACAGTTTGATCCCACGGCACTGGCGATGAAGGTGGCAGAAATTTACTTGCCGAAGCAACCAGCGAAGTCGAATGCAAGCGTCAGGATCAAGGGCGACAGTACGCGGTATGCTTTCTACGCTGGACGCTATGCCACCAGCGAGGGCAATCCCGTGCAGGTGATTGACAGTGCCGGGCTCTATATCGATCTGGGTTGGAAGCCGCTGCTGTTGCAACCGTTGTCGGATACCACCTTCTCGCTGTTTGACGACTATGCAACACTTACCTTCAGCAGCCAACGCAAGCCCACCGATCATTTCCTTTTCCGTACCCAATCAGAAGAACGCCGCTTTGAACGCTATGAGAAGCCTGTCCTCAGCGAGCAGGTGCTGGCCACGTATACTGGCACATATACGAGCAGCGAGTTGGATACGCGTTATGAGATCGTGAACGAAAAGGGCAAGTTGATCCTGCAACACCGCAAATACCCGGATGTGACTTTGGAACCGCTTTCCGCCAACCAGTTCACCACGCCGCATTGGTGGATGAGGAACTTGTTGATCACCCGCAACACCCGTGGCGAGGTCACTGGCTTTGAAGTCAACAGCGGTCGGATTCTGCACCTGAAGTTTCAAAAGCAACCGTAGGCCAGAGCAACTTGACTTTTGAAAACGACCGTAATCGAACGGTGGTGTCTCGCAAGTGGACATAAACTCAGTCAACAACCGGGGAATTGGCCATTATGCGCTCCAATGATTGATTGGTCCACACTTTGCAACCCCGAGGGAAACGGCTCACCATGAAATTCAATTACCTGCGTCTGTTCCTTCGCAACCTGCGCCGCCAGAAGCTGTTCGCAGCGATCAACCTGCTGGGCCTTACAGTGAGCATGGTGAGCACCATCCTCATCTATATCTATGTTCGGCATGAGTTCAGTTACGACAGTTTTCATGCGCATGCCGACCGTATTTTCCGGGTGAATCAAACATTCATCTGGGGTGAGAACGACAATCATCAATTTGCATCGACTGGCCCTGGTGTTGCATATGCGCTCAGGGAAGAGCTCCCTGAGGCAGAGCTCATCACTTCGGTGCATACGCCAGGCAGCTACCTCGTCTCCTACCAGGGCGTGAACGCTGAGGTGGTGAATGAAGAAACCAGGGTGCTCGCCGCCGACACCAATTTCTTCAGGATGTTCAACTTCCCTTTTGTGGAGGGTGATCCGCAATCGGCACTGCGGCAGGCGCAGGGAATCGTGCTGACAGCGTCATCGGCCCGAAAGTACTTCGGTGATGTCAACCCAATGGGTAAGCTATTGCGATTCACCCAGCGAGAAAAGGAAGAAACCTTCGAAGTGACTGGCGTCATCAAAGACCTGCCGTCGAATACCTACTTCCAGTTTGACATGATGATGTCATTGCGTGGATTCGGGTTGGAGCGCAGAAGCTGGAGCTGGGTCTGGACGCAGCTTGAAACGTACATCCGGTTTGCACCGGGTACGGACCTTGACAACACGAAAGCCAAACTGGCGGTCATTCCGCGCAAGCATGCGGAAGTGTCCCTGCAGCGCGCCATGAACGTCAGCTATGAAGAATATATCAAGTCGGGGAAAAAGTGGGAACTCTTCCTTCAGCCCGTCACCAGGATTCACTTGCCGGATGAGTTGGTGTACAACCGACTGAATGATTCAGGGAACCTGATGGTGATGTATGCATTGATTGGCGCGGCTATCTTCATCATCCTTCTGTCGTGCATCAACTTCGTCAATCTCACAACTGCGCAGTTTACGCGCCGCATCGGCGAAGTGGGAATTCGCAAGGTGCTTGGAATATCCAAAATGCAACTCGGCATCGACCACTGGCTGGAGGCGCTTACTTTCTGTAGCTGCGCACTGCTTCTCTCCTTCGGCATTACAGAAATGGTGTTACCCGGATTCAATTTGCTCATTGGCAAACCGCTGACATTGTCGCTGTTCGGCGACAACAATCTATGGCTGGCGGCACTCGCTCTGGTGCTGGGCATGAGCATCCTGTCCGGCAGCTATCCTGCGTATTATCTCAGTTCCTTCCATCCGGTGGAGGCACTGCGTGGTCTGAAGCGCAAGAATCGTGAAGGCTGGTCCCTGCGCAACATCCTGGTGGTCTTTCAATTCAGCATTTCACTTTTCCTACTCATCGCAACGGCTGTTGTTTTTGACCAACTGAATTATGTGTCTCGCGTCGACCTCGGCTTTGACAGGGAGAATCTGCTGGTGATCAAACATGTAGAGAACATTCGCAGCGGTGATGACTTCACCAAAGCTGCTGCTCAAATGGCTGGCGTATTGTCGACCAGCAGGAGCACATCTTCGCCGCCGCTCATCTATGGTGGCGATTCTTTCACAGCCGAGGGGACCAACGGAGTCACACTCCCCATCAATTACACTTC
>JAIBBB010000213.1 GCA_019694905.1 Cyclobacteriaceae bacterium | reverse complement strand
ATAGGTAACGATCAATTGTGAATCGGGATGCTCGGACAAGCGGTTCAGTGTCTCTGCCCGCATGAGTACGTTGGCGTTTTCCGTTTCCTCATATTCATAGGGCCGTTTGTACGACATGGGAAAAAGCAGAATTTCCCGCTGGCCCAGAAGATTCGAAAGGTCGTTCTGGAGGTAAAGCGCCTCCTCCTTGTCACGGCAAATAATCAAATGACTGGCGTGTGCAGTCCTGGACAGGGTCGCTATTACCACTGCATCAAGGCTTCCATGCAGTCCCATTATCCTTGCGGCTTCAGGTTTAAAAATGCGGAGCCACTCGGCAATTGTCCTGACAAAGCCGTCCTCCTGATAAATGCTCAAAAACTCTTCCGCCTTCAACTTCTGTACGCGAGGAGTGCAAAGGTAAAGTCTCTCGCTTACTTACCATGAACATGACACATCATTTTGCCTCATCTCGATGGCTTATATTTGTGCAATGGACAACCTGCGGACGTTCAGTTTCCTGCTTTGTGCTCTGAGTTTCCTCTTTCTCATTGCAGGACTTTTCAAGCCATGGCTTCTCTTATGGTGGGAGGATACCCAGACCCGAAAGAAAGTCATTCAGGTTTATGGAAGTATCTCGTTGATAGCACTCCTGGGCTATTGGATACTTGATTATCTGATCAAGGCGGGAGCCCCTGCTATTTGAGGCGATTGGCCCACCATAGTTGTTTCCCCATTTGATCTGTGAAACCCAGGAGATACTGATCGCCGCCATCCTTGATGTTATACTTTGCCTTTAGCTGTTCCGGCGTGAGGGGATAGTTTCGGGTAACAAGGTTTGCGCGCTGGTTCTTGCCCTGAACAAATTTCTCCGTTAGCTCGAATATGCGACCTGGAAATCTCCTCAAGTCTTCTGAAGTGTACAGATGTGTACTCGGATGTAGTTTTTGCAGGCCAAGCCGGTCAGCAATTGACTTGAACGCACCAGCCTTCAGCAACGCTGCATGGGGTTCGTAGACAAATTTTGAAGCCGGCCCGAACGTCACTTTGGCCCGCTCTTCTTCACTGATGGTAATTTCCCATGACCCGGAAGGGTCCGACAACTCGATGGCACGGATCACCGGATCAATCCCTTCGCCGTTTCCTGAACTCTTGAATACCAGTTCCCTGCACTCATTCGCTACTGCCACAACCTGAACTTCGGATGTACAGTGAAGAATTCGAAGTCCGTCTTTGATGTCAAGCAGTGGGGATGCCTTGACCATCAGGCTGTGAGTGGCCTGAATCATAGCCGGGTACAACTCGGTCAGATTGGGTTGGCAATCCTGCAAACGAAATACCCTCCTGCCTGCCAGGCGTCTCGACGGATCAACGTACATGAGATCCGAAGTACCTGAAAATGTTGCCAGGAAATTCTCTGCCCTTTCGCTTACGATTTCCACGTTGGTTATCCCCAGCATGGAATAGTTGTGTTCAACAATCCTGGCTAATTCTGCATCGGGTTCAACCATAAGGACCCTGTCAAATTTCCGGGCCAGGTAGTAGCTGTCCACACCAAATCCGCCTGTTAAGTCAACGGCCAGCCGACCCGGTTCCATCCCACTTAAGCGAAAGGCAGCAGTTTGCTCCGATGAGCACTGCTCAAGCGAGAGTCTGGGCGGGTAGATAATATTGGATTGGCGATACCAGCTTGGCAATTTGCCTTTGGCTAGCTGCCTTCCAACAATCTGCTGAGCGACAATTTGAAAGGGAACACCAAGGAAATCAGTCTTTCTGAGAGATAGATCGGCAACATCTTCAGCCTCTGATGATGAAATGAACGCCTGCATTTCTGGTGTTAGCACCTGAGTCCAGGAAGTTGACATGGCTTAATGCGCTGCTTGCCTTGTGAAATTGTATCGTGGGTCAATTTAGGTCTATTTTTGCATGCATGGACGAATGCCTGGATGTGCTGATAATCGGAGCGGGCCCCGTTGGTCTCGCCTGTGGAATTGAAGCGACCCGAAGCGGATTGCGGTATCTTATTATTGAAAAGGGCTGTCTTGTCAATTCCCTCTATCACTATCCCCAGAACATGACGTTCTTTTCAACGTCGGAAAGACTCGAGATCGGAGGCGTTCCTTTTGTCACCCCATTGGCAAAACCAACCCGCATGGACGCACTGGAGTACTATCGAAGGGTTTGTGTATCCTGGAAACTACCGGTAAAGTTGTACGAAGAAGTGACTAGGGTTTCGCCCGGCCGCAATTTTGAAGTTGTCACTTCCCGGGGGACCTACCATGCAAAAGCTGTCGTGCTTGCCCTTGGCTTTTACGATTTGCCCTTCCTTCTTGGAGTCGAAGGAGAGAATCTGCCAAAGGTGAAACACTATTACGATGAGCCTCATCCCTATTTTGCCCAGAAAGTTGCTGTGGTTGGTTCCGCGAACTCCGCTGTGGATGCTGCGCTCGAAACATGGAGAAAAGGTGCAGAAGTGACCATGGTAATCAGAGAGTCCTGTATCAGTGATCGCGTTAAGTATTGGGTCAAACCTGATATTGAAAACCGTATTCAGGAAGGTTCCATCAAGGCTCATTTTAATTCATCAATAGAACGAATTACCCCGGAAAGTATCGTCATCCGTACTCCCGACGGAACTGTTACACAGGACAATGATTTTGTCCTCGCAATGACTGGCTATCAGCCGCCATTCAATTTCCTTCGTTCCTGCGGGGTGGACTTTCAGGATGATGAATTTCATACGCCAATTTACAACCCCGCCACGATGGAGACTTCCACCAAAGGACTTTATCTGGCCGGTGTAGTGTGCGGAGGGCTGCTAACCAACAAGTGGTTTATCGAAAACTCCAGAGTTCATGCCGAGATGATCATGCAGCACATCTCCTCTGCCGGAGACTAAAGGCTCATCATGTCTTTGAATTTGGCTGCTTGTCTGCGACTGACCTCCACTTTGTCCCCGCCACGCAATTTGACCATCAGGCCACCATTGAACCAGGGTTCGATTCCTTCAACCCAACTCAGGTTGATGATATGCTTGCGACTCGCCCTGAAGAAAGAGCGCTCATCCAGCTTTTCGTCAAGGGCATTGAGTGACTTGTGGATCATCGGCCGGTTGGTATCAAAATACACTTTGATATAGTTGCCATCACTCTCAAACAGCCTGATGTTTGAAAGACTCACAAACCAACACTTCTCACCATCCTTCACAAACACCTGATCTTCCAGACCCAATTTGCTTTCTCTGCCTTTGCCTGACCTGCTTCGCTCTTTCTCCTGCACTTTGTGGACAGCTTCGGCCAGGCGCTCCGGTTGAATGGGCTTCAACAAATAGTCTAGTGCATTGACTTCAAAAGCTCTGATCGCAAATTCATCATAGGCAGTAGTGAAAACAACGAGTGGCACGGTGTCAAGGGACTCAAGCAGCTGGAAGCCGGTTCTTCCTGGCATTTGAATATCCAGAAAGAGCAAATCCGGATTGAGTTCCTCAATCATTTTTTCTGCCTCATCAGCATTCATCGCTTCACCCGCCACTTCAATGGAGGGATGCTCTTCGAGTAATTTCATCAATTCCTTTCGAGCCAACCGCTCATCGTCAACAATCAGTGCTTTCATAATTTGTTCAAATGTGGAATTATTATTTCAGTTAATACAAAATTGTTTTCAGAAAGGATACGGAAAGATGCGTCCTTCCCGTATATCAGCTTCAGTCTCTGAATGGTGTTTTGAAGCCCCAGTCCGCTGCCGGAACGCTTGTTCCCATTGATGTACTTGCCGCTGTTGCGAATCTGTATCCGCAACTGATCATTGCTAACCGTGGTTGTGAGCTGAATCAACCCGCCCTCCTTCAGTTTGGAAATACCGTGCTTGATACCGTTTTCGACCAGTGTCTGAACCATCAAGGGGGGCACCAGAAAGTCAAGAGAGGCCGGATCAATCTGATAGTCCGTCTTGAGGCGCTCTTCAAACCGAATGCTTTCCAGTCCTAGATAGTCTCTCACAATTCTTAATTCCTCCTCAAACGGAGTGAGTCCTTTCTTTCCAGTGGCCAGGGAGCTGCGCAGTATACTTGAAAGCTGTGTGATTGCTGTCTTGGCATTGGAGGGATTTTCATCCACAAGCGCACGTATGCTATTGAGTGCGTTAAATATGAAATGCGGGTTGAGTTGTGATTTCAGGTTGCTGAGTTCAATCTCTTTCACAGAAGCCTCCAGTTTGAGTGAGTTATTATAGCGCTCAAAATAGTTGTAGACAAAATACAGAGCCGTCCACAGAAAAAAGATGAAAGCGTATACAATGGTAAGGCCGAGTATGTTAGACAAATCGAAAGCTTTGGACGCATTGAATAATCCAAGCGGTATGCTGATCGGAAGTCGGATAAAATAGAGAAGCAACCCCAGAACAAACACACTTCCAACGATTTTGGGAATGAGTCTGGCCATCCCCATTGACATCCAACGCCATCGGTTCATCATTTGCCGGAATCCATGCGTCAAAAGGAGGCAAAACAATGCTTCATAAATCAGAAAAATGACCCTGGGCACACTGATTCGCTGTGAACCTGCTGCTACCACACTGGTGAAGATTTGCAAAATGGCATACAAGAGCCAGCCTCCGGCTTGTAGCGTCCAGTACAGTCTTTGCTTATTGCTCAACATGGTGCGGGGATAAAATTAGGCTTTCCGTTCTTCCCCGATGCATAAAAATTGTATAAGCGGCCACCTACAAAGACTTGGGCGTTGCCAACTCAGTCTTAAGAAAGCGTCCGGTATAGCTGGCAGGATTTTTTGCCACTTTCTCCGGTGTGCCCTCGGCAATAATTCGGCCGCCTTGTTCGCCACCTTCAGGCCCCAGGTCAATTATGTGATCGGCCGCCTTGATAATATCCAGGTTGTGTTCAATAACAAGGACTGAATTTCCCTTGTCAACCAAGCGCTGCAGTACCGCCAGCAGGTGAGCAATATCCTGAAAGTGCAATCCGGTCGTCGGCTCGTCCAGAATATAAAGCGTCTTTCCTGTGTCCCTCTTTGACAATTCAGTGGCGAGCTTTACACGTTGTGCTTCTCCACCGGAAAGGGTAGTAGCATGTTGGCCAAGTGAAATGTAGCCCAGACCCACTTCATTCAGGGTCTGAATCTTCCTGATGATCTTGGGCTGGTTCTCAAAGAACACCACGGCTTCTTCAACGGTCATCTCCAGCACATCAGCGATTGATTTCCCCTTGAATCTCACTTCCAGCGTTTCCCGGTTGTAGCGCTTGCCTTTGCAGGTCTCACAATGAACGTAAACATCAGGAAGAAATTCCATCTCAATCAGTCGAAGCCCAGCACCTTCACAAGTCTCGCATCTTCCGCCTTTTACATTGAACGAGAACCGCCCCGGTTTGTATCCGCGAATTTTGGCCTCCGGCAATTGCGCGAACAGATCCCGTATGTCTGAAAAAACTGTGGTATAGGTGGCCGGATTAGATCTTGGTGTTCGGCCAATCGGAGATTGATCTACTTCTATCACCTTATCAATGAACTCCAGGCCTTTGACCGCGGCATGCGCTAAAGGTTCCGTCCTGGATCGAAAGAAGTGTTGATTAAGAATAGGGAATAGTGTCTCGTGAATGAGGGTGGACTTTCCGCTACCAGACACACCCGTTATGCAGGTGAGTGTGCCCAATGGCAGCCGCAGGTCAACTTTCTTCAGATTATTACCCGATGCACCTTCAACCGACAATACTTCACCATTGCCCTTTCGCCTGCGGTCAGAATAAGGAATGGATATTTCATTCGACAGGTATTTCGACGTGACGCTACCCTGCTTGAGAAATTCCTCCGGAGGTCCATGGGCTACAACCTGGCCACCATGCCTCCCGGCGCCCGGTCCGATGTCAATGATATAATCCGAGGCAAGCATCATCTCCTTGTCGTGTTCAACTACCACAACCGAATTTCCTAGATCCCTTAGGTCCTTAAGTGCCTTGATCAGTTTCTCATTGTCACGGGCATGAAGTCCGATGCTGGGTTCATCAAGTATATACAACACGCCCACCAACTGCGTACCAATTTGGGTTGCCAACCGGATTCGCTGTGCTTCTCCACCACTGAGGGTTCGCAGCGGGCGATTCAGATTTAGGTAATCAAGACCGACATCGAGCAGAAAACCAATTCGCTTATTGATCTCCTTGAGAATTTCTGAACCAATCAATCTCTGCTTATCGGAAAGTTTCTCGTCCAGCCCGTCAAACCACTTCTTCAACTGTCGGATATCCAACCTGGAGAGCTGGGCAATATTATGTTCACCTATTTTGAAATAGAGTGATTCCTTACGCAACCGATCACCATTGCAGTCAGGACAAGTTCTCACGATGGTGAAACTCTCAAGCCAGCGCTTCATGGGCTCCGACTCTTCATCTTTCATCTTCTGAAGGAAACTCACAATTCCCTCGAACTTGGTGTTCCAATCTGTACCCGGATACTTGGTGGAAGGAACAGCCACAGGCACATCATCACCAAAGAGTATGACTTTTATGACTTCCCGAGGAATCTCTTTGATGGGCGTCGTAAGCGAAACTTTGTACCGCTTCAAAATGGCTTCAATCTTCTTGAAGATCCAGATATCCCTGTATTCGCCCAAAGGCAGAATCCCTCCTCTGGCGATGCTGAGTTTCTTGTCCGGTATTACGGATTCTTCTGTTATCTCTTCCATTATGCCGAGCCCCTGACAAGTAGGGCACCAACCATAGGGAGAATTGAATGAAAAATTATTGGGTGAAGGCTCATCGTATGACAGTCCTGTTGTGGGATCCATCAGGTATTTTGAAAAATGATGGACTTCACCTGATTCATCAAGAAGCATTACAACACCCTTGCCTTCTTTGAGTCCGGTCCCAATCGAACGGCCGATGCGATGAATGTCCTTTGCCTCCGGAACGAAGCGATCAACAACAATTTCGATATCATGTATCTTGAACCGGTCTACCTGCATCTTGGCAGTAATTTCCTGCACAATTCCGTCCACTCTCGCCTTCGTGTAGCCCGCTTTTCTTATTTGAACAAAAAGCTCACGGTAATGTCCTTTGCGTCCCTTCACCATCGGGGCCAGAAGGGTGACTTTTTTTCCTTTGAATTTCCTGACAATGGCATCGAGAATCTGGTCTTCACTCTGGCGTTCCATCCGGTGCCCGGACAAGTAGGAATAGGCCTCCCCCGC
>JAIBBB010000212.1 GCA_019694905.1 Cyclobacteriaceae bacterium | reverse complement strand
CAGGCGGTCGGTCAGGAAATCGTGAGCCGCTACTTCAGCCTCATTCGGCTGCTCGCTGCCGGCGCCTTCGACGAGCGCAGCTATCGCGAACTGCTGGCTCAGGGTGAATTAGCTTCTACCGAGTTCTTCTACTACCACCTGCGCGAAGAAAAAGTGGACGCGCGCATGCTGCCTGCGCTGCACTTCATGTCCATCGACGAGAACCAGGAACCGGAGCTCGAGAAAATCAGTCAGCGCCTCACCCAACTGCTCCCCACGTTCAGCAACGTCAACATCCTGATTACGCAGGGATACATCTGCCGCAACCACCGCAATGAGATTGACAACCTCAAGCGCGGCGGCAGTGACTACACCGCTTCACTCATCGGCGCGGCTGTGCGCGCATCTGAAATCCAGATCTGGACCGACATCGACGGTATGCACAACAACGACCCGCGCGTGGTCAAGCACACGGTGCCGATCGCCGAGCTCACTTTTGATGAAGCCTCCGAGCTCGCCTACTTCGGCGCCAAGATTCTTCACCCCTCCACCATCGTGCCCGCGCAGAAGTACGGTGTGCCGGTGCGCCTCAAGAACACAATGGATGACAAAGCCTACGGCACGCTCATCAGCGACAAGGGTACCCGGGGTCAGTTCAAAGCCGTGGCCGCCAAAGACGACATCACCGCCATCAAGATCAAGTCATCGCGCATGTTGCTGGCATTTGGCTTCCTGCGCCGCGTCTTCGAAGTGTTTGAGAAATACAAAACGTCGATCGACATGATCACTACCTCCGAGGTGGCTGTATCCGTGACCATCGATGACCACCGCCACCTCGACGAAATCGTGAAGGAACTGAACACCTTCGGCACCATTGAAGTCGACAAGCAGCAGACCATCATCTGTGTGGTTGGCAACATGCTCGGCGAAAAACAAGGTGTGCTCAATGAAGTTTTCAGCGCCCTGAAGGATGTGCACGTCCGCATGGTGTCTTTCGGCGGCAGTCAGAACAACATCTCCATTCTGGTTGATACGGCCAACAAGGAGAAAGCATTGATTGCCCTCAACGAAGGCGTGTTTCACCTCAGCTGACGGGCGCTTCGCCTGTACACGCCTGGATGTTGCGTCGCAGTCCCTCGTAGCGGGCCCGCTTCAATGGCGATTTCCGCGCGAGTTCGTTGAAGAGCTCCTCTGAGAGATCTTTCCAGTCACTGTCCTTCATCGCGCTCATGGCCGGCGACGGCGCAAAGCGCGGCTCTTCGTGAGGACGCGCAAAGCGATTCCAAGGACACACCTCCTGGCAGATGTCGCAGCCAAACATCCAGCCCTCCATCTTGCTGTGAAAGGTGGCAGGGATCTCGTCCTTTAATTCAATGGTGAGATACGAAATACAGCGGCTGGCGTCCACGACACCTGCAAGTGGAATGGCATCTGTAGGACATGCATCCATGCACGCGGTACAGGTGCCGCAGTAGTCTTTCATGGGGCCATCGGGCGTCAACTCCAGGTCGATCACCAGCTCAGCGAGAAAGAAGTAGCTCCCCAACTCGCGGTTGAGGAGGAGTGAGTTTTTCCCCAGCCACCCGAGGCCGCTGCGCGCTGCCCACTGGCGTTCCATGACCGGGGCGGAATCCACAAACACACGCCCCTGCACTTCACCAATTTCGTCGGTGATGGATTCCATCAACGCCGCCAGCTTGTCCTTGATCACCCGGTGGTAGTCTTCGCCATAGGCATAGCGCGCCACCTTGAGTTGTTCACCAATGGTGTGCGAGGGGGCGTAGTTGCAGACGAGACTCACGACGCTGCGCGCGCCGGGCACCAACAGCCGTGGATCCAGGCGCTTGTCGAAGTGCTGTTCCATCCAGGACATCGTGCCGTGGTAGCCACGCTTGAGCCAGGCTTCCAGTCCCGCCGCCTCTGATTCCATAAATTCAGCCGCAGAGATGCCGCAGAAACTGAAGCCGTGCCTCGCAGCAAGTGACTTGATCAACTGACTGTGGGCTTCCGCCTTCACGCGATGTGCTAGTCAAAGAGGCCGGGGCCCTTGGCCGACGGCGGCGGCACCAGCTTCAGGTGTTTGTAAGCGAGCAGTGTTGCCTCTCTTCCGCGGGAGGTGCGCTTGATGTATCCCTCCTGGATGAGGAAGGGCTCGTAGACTTCTTCGATGGTCTCCGCCTCTTCACCCACCGCCGTGGCGATGGTGGAAAGTCCCACGGGGCCACCCTTGAACTTTTCGATGATGGCGCTGAGGATGCGGTTGTCCATGTCGTCGAGGCCGTCCTCGTCGACGTCAAGTGCTTTGAGCGCCAGCTGTGCGATGGCCTTGGTGATCGTGCCGTCGCCCTTGATCTGTGCGAAGTCGCGGGTGCGGCGCAGCAGGTTGTTAGCAATACGCGGCGTGCCGCGGCTCCGGCGCGCAAGTTCAAAAGCGGCGTCATCCTGGATGGGCGTCTGCAAAATCACCGCCGACCGCTTTACGATCTTCGTGAGCAGTTGGGAATCGTAGTACTCAAGCCGCGCGTTGATACCAAAGCGCGCACGCAACGGCGAAGTCAGCAGCCCCGCGCGCGTCGTCGCACCGATGAGTGTGAAGGGATTGAGACTGATCTGTACAGAGCGGGCGTTGGGACCCGAGTCCAGCATGATGTCTATGCGGAAATCTTCCATCGCCGAATAGAGGTACTCCTCCACCACCGGGTTGAGCCGGTGGATCTCATCGATGAAAAGCACGTCGTGCGGCTCCAGGTTGGTCAGCAACCCCGCCAGGTCGCCAGGCTTGTCGAGCACCGGCCCCGAGGTGATCTTGATGTTCGCCTTCAGTTCATTGGCGATGATGAATGACAACGTGGTCTTGCCGAGTCCGGGTGGACCATGAAGCAGTACGTGGTCGAGCGGCTCGCTGCGCTGCTGCGCGGCCTCCACAAACACGCGGATGTTGTCCACCACCTTGGCCTGACCGGTAAAGTCACCGAAGGACAACGGCCGCAGGGCGCGTTCTACTTCGCGGTCGGTGTCGCCACCAGGGGTATCACTCTTGAGATAGTCTTCGCGCATGTTGAATCGACGCAGCAAATTACAGAAAAGAATCAGAGCAAATCACATTGGAACGAGCTAGGGCGTGCTGTAACTTGCCGTGAATATGACCAATCGCGCCAAAAACATCCTGTACACCGCTTTGCTGCTGCTGGCAATGTTCGGTGTATGGAAATACCGCCAGGGCCAGATAATCCTGCCGACGCAAATCGAAGGGAAGACCATGGGCACCACTTACCACATCACGTACTTCGACCGGGAAGGGCGCGTGTTCCAGACAGCGGTGGATTCACTCTTCGTGCTCATCAACCGCTCCATCAGCACCTATGACACCACTGCCGACATCGCACGCTTCAACAAAGGCACCCATGGCGTGCGCTTCACCACACCTTATTTCTTTCCGCCGCTGAAAAAATCACAGAAGGTATTTTCCGGTTCCAACGGCTGCTACGACCCCACCGTGATGCCGCTCGTGAATGCCTGGGGCTTCGGGCCGAAGAAGGTCAGCGTGCCTGACACCGCAGAGGTCATGGCCGTGCGGGCTTTCGTCGGATTCGAAAAGATTCAATTCAATGAAGACAGTGTGTGGAAAACCGACCCGCGCGCCCAACTCGACTTCAGCGGCATTGGCCAGGGTTATGGCTCTGACGTGGTGGCAGAATTTTTTGAGTCCAAAGGCATCGACAACTATTTCATCGAACTCGGCGGCGAAGGTGTTGCCAAAGGAAAAAATCTGAAAGAAAACCGCGTATGGGAAGTCGGTGTGCTCGATCCCAATTCCGACTACATCAGCAAAGCCTACAAGGCCTATGTGAAGCTTGACAACATGGGCTACTCCACTTCCGGCAACTACTTCAACTTCCGCGAAGTGAACGGCAGAAAATACTCACACACCATCGATCCCAAGTCAGGATTTCCGGCGGAGCGCGCCTTGCTGAGCGCCACCGTGTTTGCCAAAGATTGTACCACAGCCGACGCCTGGGCAACGGCATTCATGGTGATGGGCCACGAGAAGGCCATCGAAATTCTCCCTCAGCATCCCGAACTGGATGTGTTGCTCATCTACAGTCAGCCGGATGGCAAGCAAGCGGTGTATGTGAGTGAGCGGATGAAAAGCGCTGTACAAATCAATCCTTGAGCATGACGGCGGATGTGCTGATACTTTTTGCAGTGGCGCTGGCAGCAGGCATGCTTGCCTTTTACATTCCCAATGTCAGCAAGGGTTTCTACAAACTCGCGCTCGTCTTTGCCGGCGCATACCTCTTTTCCATTACCATCATCCATGTGCTGCCGGAGTTGTTTCACGATGCTGTGAACCCCGGGTTGCTGGGTATTTTCACACTCGGCGGCTTCTTCCTGCAGCAGGGGCTTGAGTTTGCCTCACAGGGTGTTGAGCACGGGCATATTCATGTACACGATCATGCGCACCGCCACCGCGAATCATCAGCCGTCCTGGTTGTGGCTGCACTCAGTCTGCACTCATTGCTCGAAGGCGGCATGCTCAACCAGTCGGCGATGACCGACGGCAACAGCAGCCAGACGCTATTGCTGGGCATACTCATCCACAAAGCACCAGAGGCGTTCGCCCTGATGTCAGTACTCGTCTGCGAATTGGAGAAAAAGCGCCGCGCTTTTCTCTATCTGATGGTCTTCGCGATGGCTACTCCTGCCGGCATCCTCCTCGGCAACTACCTCACCATCAACGCCTGGTTGTCGTCCGAATCGTACATGCTGCTGGTGGCGCTGGTGAGCGGAAACTTCCTGCACATCTCCACGACCATTGTGTTTGAAAGCAGCGCCGACCACACCTTCAACGCCCGCAAGATGGGCGTAGCCATGGGCGCCGCCGCACTGGCAGTTATTGCAGAAATACTGATGTGATTTAGTTGTTGCAGCGACCCGGTCGCTCATCGTCGGCGAGTTCGCCGAACCAGACAACGCCGTAGGTTTCGTACAGGCTGATGCCCACCGCTTTCCACTGCACCGACTTCCAGATATCGTCGTTGATGATCACCGCGTGATGGCCGGGACTTGATTTCCATCCGTCGAGGGCTTCAACGGCATTGGCGCCTGCAGAACTCCAGTAGGCGATCTCAAAGCCGTTGCTCTGGTAACCTGCGATCTCGCGGGGCTTGTTCCACATGCACGCCGCCTGCTTGTGATCAGGGGTGTAGCAGCAGGGGGACCAGCTGCCCTTGTCCGACCACGAGTGCGTGTTGCAGCCTTCGGGTGTATCGTCCACGAAATTGCTGGTGAGGTCGCGCGTGTGGGTTTGGGCCACCAGCGTCAGCTTGGCCGAGAGCGGAATGACTGGCAATTTCTTGGAACGGCGATAAGCCATGATCAGATCGTACAACTTCTGTTCTTCCGGAGAGAGGCAGACGGTGGCGGCAGGGACAACCGGTTGTTCGGGTGCGCGTGTCAGCGACAGCAGGATGGAAAGCGTCAGGAGGTACAACATGGCGGTTTCAGGAGATAACGGATCGATGTAAAAAACCGTATTGAATTGGTCGAATTTAGCTAATTTTCGCCCCGCTTGAGACTCCGCGGAGTCCACCCATCTTAAAACCAAAACCATGAGCGACCAAAAGATCAGCATCAGCAACGGTAAACTGAACGTTCCTGACAACCCTACCATCCCGTATATCGAAGGAGATGGAACCGGCATTGACATTTGGCCTGCGTCGCAATTCGTTTTTGACGCAGCCGTAGAAAAGGCATACAAAGGCAAACGCAAGATCAACTGGAAAGAAGTTCTGGCAGGCGAGAAGGCCTTCAACAAGACCGGCAACTGGATGCCCGAAGAAACGATGACGGTGTTTCGCGAATACCTCGTGGGCATCAAAGGTCCGCTCACCACACCAGTAGGTGGTGGCATTCGTTCCCTCAACGTAGCACTACGCCAGGAGTTGGATCTCTACGCATGCGTGCGCCCTGTGCGGTGGTTCAAAGGCGTGCCTTCACCTGTGAAAGAGCCCCAGAAAACAGACATGGTTATCTTCCGCGAGAACACGGAGGACATCTACGCCGGCATCGAGTTCCAGCAAGGCACCGAGGACAACAAGAAGTTCCTCGCCGCTTTCAAAGAAGGATTCCCCAAGCTCTACAAGAAAATCCGCTTCCCCGAGACCTCCGGCATTGGCATCAAGCCTGTGTCTATTGAAGGTACCGAGCGCCTCGTGCGGTCAGCGATTGAGTTCGCGATCCAGCACAAGAAGCCCAGCCTCACACTCGTGCACAAAGGCAACATCATGAAGTTCACCGAAGGTGGCTTCCGTGATTGGGGTTATGCCCTGCTGAAGAAAGAGTACGGCGCCGTTGAAATCGACGGCGGCCCCTGGTGCCAGATCGAGAAGAATGGTCACAAGATCGTCATCAAGGATGCGATCGCTGACGCATTCCTCCAGCAGATCCTCCTCCGTCCGGATGAGTATTCTGTGATCGCCACGCTGAACCTCAACGGCGACTATGTTTCTGATGCACTCGCAGCAATCGTAGGTGGTATCGGTATTGCCCCCGGCGGCAACGTCAACTACATCACCGGTCACGCTATCTTCGAAGCCACCCACGGCACCGCTCCCAAGTACGCAGGCCAGGACAAAGTGAATCCAGGTTCTGTTATTCTTTCAGGCGTGATGATGCTCGAATACATGGGCTGGCAGGAAGCTGCAGACCTGATTGTCAAAGGACTCGAAGGCGCGATTTCAGCAAAACGCGTTACGTACGACTTCCATCGTCTGATGGAAGGTGCCACGCTGCTGAAGTGCTCTGAGTTCGGCAAAGAAGTCGTGAAGAACATGTAAATCAATTATCCATCTGCTTGCACAAAGGGCCGGTTCAAAAAACCGGCTCTTTGATTTTATAGCCCGATGGTCACCACCAGCTTCCACGCAAGGTTCTGCGAAACCGTCGGCAGCGCGTATGGGCCGTAGCGATAGAAAACGCCGCCGCCCAGCCCGTAGTAAAACAGGTTGAGGTAATTCACCCGAAGGATATTGGTCAACAGCAATCCACTCTCCACATAGGTGCGATCCATCGTCTTGAAATCGATCGCCAGGTGCGCAGCAGAATTTTTCAGCGACCCGATGCCCATGTGGTGGAGCAGTGAGAGCTCCGGCCGGAAGTAGGGCCACTGGTTGGAAGTGATTCTCCCCAGATGGTGCTGAAGGAAAAGATAGGC
>JAIBBB010000211.1 GCA_019694905.1 Cyclobacteriaceae bacterium | reverse complement strand
TGTAAGATCAACACCTGTCTGATTGGCTATACAAACAAGCACCCACATCACGTCCGCCAGTTCATCCGCCAGCACCTTGTCCTTGTCTGTGTTCTTCTCCGATTGTTCTCCATATCGCCGAGCCATGATTCTGGCCACTTCTCCGACCTCTTCGGTAAGTATGGCCATGTTGGTTAGTTCACTGAAATAGCGGACACCCTTGGAACGAATCCAATCGTCAACAATTTGCTGTACTTCTTTCAGAGAGGGTGACTCATGGCCGGTCATCCTGTTATTTGTCTGCGTAGTTTTGAAAGGTATAAAGCACACCCAGTGAAAAAGCCTGGCTGAGCTGAACGGCATTGTCCTGGTCAAAGTCATACAACACGATGCCGCCAATATTCACATTGACAAAACGGTTGACTTTGGCGGTGAGGTTGATGTCCAGTCTGTGGTCAATGCGCTTAAGGTCGAGTTGCTCGTAGTTTGCAAAGAGAATGTAGCGCCATTTCAGATTGATATTCTTGGCAATGTCCTTGTTGAAATCTGCGAAAAGCTGTGCGGCAAGCCATTCGTAGCGCACGGTGTTGGGGATCGCCACTCCATAGGGAGACACCGGATCAACTGCCGTGTAAAGCTCACTGTTTCTCACAAATGTTATGCGAGGAGCAAAAGGTGAGATACGGAGTTTGAATACCGGAGATGGCTTATACTCAAAACCAATCGTTGTTGTGAGAAATCCGGGGGCAAGAAAATCAGAAATCAGGTTCTTGATATCTGCCCCATTGGCATCCTTCGTGTATTTATATCCGCTTGCAAACTGACTTTGGAAGTTCATGGCCAGAAACAAGTCCCAGTGGTTGCCAAGTTTGCGACCGTATTTGGTGTCGAGGAATATTCTGTCAAGTGTCTTGCGATAACCCTGACCTGCATTGTTCACCATCCCATACATGAAATCCAACTCATTGTCCCACGAGTGAATCTCAGTCTTGTAGTTTGCCTTGTAGTTCAGGAAGGCTGTAAACCCAAAAGAGTTCACGCCACCCGCCTTCCAGTTGCTTGAGAAATTCGCCTGGTTGAGATTCAGGCCCGCTTTGAATGCTCTTCTCCAGTTGGTGGTTGAATCTACTTTGACCACCTGTGCTTGCAAAGCGGTGGCACTACTCAATAGAATCAGCAGTATGCAGCAAGAAAGTCTCATATGTGGGGGGGTGTTAATATTTGTCATGTGGGCCGTCGGCGGCCCCGGCCAGAGTCAGATGTTGTTGAGTCTGATTTCGTCCAATGCAAGTTCAGTGAGTGGCTTGGTAATGAACTTAATGACGTGGTTGTTGTTCACAATTTTGTCAATGTCACGCTTGTTATCAGAACTTGAGAGAATAATCACCTTGCATTTGTTGCGAACCAATTCATTGAATTTTTCAAATTCGTAGAGAAACACAAAGCCGTCTACGATCGGCATGTTGATATCCAGAAAAATGATGTTAGGGAGATTGTCAGCATTGTTTTGATGCTCCCGAAGATAGTCCAGCGCGCTTTTGCCTGAACTCTTCACCTCTACCCGCTCGGCAAATTTGGTGATCTCAATGATCCGCTTACTGATAAAGTTGTCGGTGTCATTGTCATCCACCAGCATCACCAATCCCAATGTTCTTGCAGTTGTGTCCATTACCTTGTGTTCCCAAAAGGCCTCAAAGATTGCCAATTTTTTTCAATTCATAAATGAGTTACCGCCCGTCGTCCATTGAGAGGCGCAAACGCTCTCCCGGAACGATAGATGTGTCTTTTTTGCCATTCCACGCCATCAGCACATCCACTTCAATTCCATAGTACTGAGCAATTCCAAAGAGCGTCTCGGTCTTCCTGACGACATGGTACCTGGGGATCTCATTCACTTTTTCATCATGTTCCCAGCCCAGGGTCCAGTCAAATTCCTGCTTGTCAAGTTCTACCGGGTCAATTCCGGCGTCGGAAGCGTGTCCCTGTTTGCCAAGCAGAATGCGGGTGCCTGCTTTCAGTGGCTGATGAGATGCCACCGCGTTTAACTTCTCAAGCGATCGAAGTCGGATACCGAATTGCTGGCTAATCGACCATAAGGTCTCGTTCGAACGTGCAACATACTCTCCAGCCGGGCCTCGACGCAGCTTTCGCTCGAGATAAATGACCGTTTCACCAGCCGGAATGTAGTCCTTCGACACATCGTTGAAAGACGCAAGTCGATCAGCGGAAATTCCAAATTGACTGGATACTGCGATCAACGATTCACCAGCCTTGATACGGGTGGCCCTGAGTTGATTAAACTCAATATCCACGAGCACAGACCCCGGGGCGGCCGATTTCACATTTGGTGTTCTTTCTGTCTTGCCTGTTGCCAGATAAAGCTTGTCAAAATCTGCGACTGCCTTACCCTTAGGGATTACCAACGTGTAGACCCGGTCGCCCGGTATCTGCCCTTTGCGGATCCACTTATTGAATGCAAGCAAGTCCTCCTCGGGAAGGGAAAACTCCTTTGCGAGATCTGAAGCACTGCCTGGCTCCTGAACAGGCACCAGCACCGCCTCGGTGGAAGCGGGTTGGGTCTGAATTAGCTGGAATGCCACCACGTGAGCCAGGTATTTCTTGACATACCAATAGGTATCAGAGGTGATCGTCAGGTGACGGGAACCGATGTCATCTTCAGGAATTACGTTTCGAGCACCGCCAATCCCCATTTGGTAAGACTGAACAACATGAATCCAATTGTTGAAATAGTTGTTGCTCTGACGAAAGTACTTTGCTGCTCCGCGCGAGGCAGAAACGATGTTCATGCGCTCATCAATCTGTTCATCGACCCGCAGGCCCATTTCCCGGGCGGTCATGTCTTTGAACTGCCAGAATCCCACCGCATTGCTTGAAGACACGGCGTCGGCAATCAAAGCACTCTCCTGAAGCACCAGATACTTCAGGTCATCAGGCACCCGCTCTTCCTTGAAGATCCTTTCAATGATTGGAAAGTAGGTACGGGCCCGCTCTGCTTTGACATTAAAGTATCGCGGTGACTGCGTAAGCGCATCGACATCCTTTTGAATCTCCCGTCTGGCATCGTCGCGCAGTGTAAGCATGATGCCTGCTACATTCATCTTGTGCGGCACCTCGGGTGACTGTGCGAGTGAGACAGCGGCTTCCGCAAGGAAAAGCACAACTGAAAAAAATCTCATCACGGATTCAAAAGTACAGAAAAAACCTCTGACTTTCCCACAACCTGTCAGAGCAGGTCGTTGGCCAGATTGGCCAGTTCAGACCTTTCCCCTTTCTCCAATGTGATGTGGGCATACAGTTCGTGGTCTTTAATCCGGTCTATCAGGTAGGACAGGCCGTTGCTCTGCGAATCAAGATAAGGTGTATCAATCTGGTGCACATCTCCGGTGAAAATGATCTTGGTGTTCTCACCTGCACGCGTAATAATGGTTTTCACTTCGTGAGGGGTGAGGTTTTGGGCCTCATCAACAATGAAGCAAATGTTCGACAGACTCCGTCCCCTGATATAGGCAAGTGGTGTAATGACCAGCTTTTCATTGGCCACCATCTCCTGGATCTTAGCATATTCCTTGTCGCTTTCACTGTACTGGTTCTGAATAAACTTCAGGTTATCCCAAAGAGGTTCCATGTAAGGATTCAACTTCGACTTGATATCACCCGGCAAATAGCCAATATCCTTGTTGCTGAGCGGAACAATGGGCCTCGCCAGATAGATCTGTTTAAATTCCCGCTTCTGGTCGAGTGCCGCAGCAAGGGCAATCAGTGTCTTACCGGTACCTGCTACGCCTTGCATCGTCACAAGTCTCACCTCGGGTTTGGTCACTGCATGAATAGCAAATGCCTGTTCAGCGTTACGCGGCTTGATCCCGTAGACTGCGCGTTTCTCCACATGTTCAATCATTCCGTTGGCCGAGTTGAAAAATGCCAGGATGGACTTCTTCCCGCTACGCAAAATGTAGTAATGGTTTTTCATCGGGGTGATGCCCCGGGAGAGGTCTCCTGGTTGACAGTAACCCTTGTCATACAGAAGATCGATTAAGCCAGGGTCAACATTGTCCAGAATGGTTTTCCCGGTGTAAAGCGAACTGATATTCTGAACTTTTCCAGTGGTATAATCTTCAGCTACCAACCCAAGTGATTTGGCTTTTAGCCGGAGGTTGATGTCTTTGGAAACGAGAATGACCCTCCTGCCTTCCTCATCCTTTTGAAGCTGCAGTGCAGCATTCAAAATCCGATGGTCCGCTTTGTCCTGGTGAAAGACGCGATTGGCATCCTGGATGCCGTTGCCACCGGTATCCATCAGGACCTTGAACTTGCCCTTGCCTTTACCATCAATGGGATTCCATTGATGCAGCATCCGGTCCTTGGCCAACCTGTCAATCAGGCGAATAAACTCCCTGGCCTCAAAATTCTTGTCGTCATTCCCCTTTTTGAAATTGTCCAGCTCCTCGAGTACTGTGATGGGTATGCCTATATCATGCTCATCGAAATTCAGGATAGAGTTTGACTCAAACAGGATGACTGAAGTATCGAGTACAAAGATTTTCTTCTCCTTCTTGGATTTTACCATGTTCACTGAGTTTAAAAGAGAATGCCGTGGAGACAAGCCAGCCTTCGTTTGTCAGAAGGTCCGGAATCTGGTCTCAACGGCATTACTGTTATTCGCTATCAAGCTAACAAAAGTTTGCTGACATTAATAGTGACGTCCCTGATTTTTAGTGTGCACTCCCTGCTGCTACATAATGATCGCCTTTGTCGGTGGGAACAATCCTAATGACGCCAGAGAGTGTCAGCAAGACCAGCTTGCGGGCAGCCTGAAAGTGAGACAGCTTCCCTACATCGCGGTACTCCTTCAAAGTAATTCTGCCATGTAACTCCAGGTACTTCATGAGTTGTTGCTCTGCCTCGCCATATATGAATTTCACACCCTTTCCCAGTCGGCTTCGCCGGATAATTTCCCGGTGTTCAGCGCTGCATTGAATGCTCTGATCTTTCACCCGGACAAACACTGCGTGATCCTTGCCATTTCGCACTTCATGAGGTCGATGATCACTTTTGCTGACCTCTGCCTCCACCACAAACCGTTTGGCTGAAAGTCTAATGATATTGAACTGAACATCGAGAGGTGGCTTGCATGTTCGCATCAGTTCCTGTCTAATCACATGAACGTCTTCGTCCGGGTAGCGGGTGCCAGTGAGTGTGCCGTCATCTGAAACACCTATATACAACACCCCGCCTTCTGTATTGGCAAATGCCACCAATTCTCTGACAATCTTTTCAGGGTGTGACGCCTTCTGTTTGAACTCCTGTTGCAACCCCTCCCCTCGCTTCACGAGTTTGGTGAGGTGCCATACCATCTCCGGATCATATGGTAATTTTTCCGCGTTCACAGACGGCTCTTTCACTTACCGCTTCCGCGGAGTGTCGTCCTCTTCCTCATCGTCCTCGTCTGTAGCCAGGTCTGTTGCACTGAACATGCTGCTCATCAAATCCTTGAACTGATGCCCCGTTACCAGATTATGCTTGCTGATTTGACTGTACTCCGCAAGGCCATGCAAGGCGAACTCCATGAGGAATAGCTTCTCTTGTGGAGAAGCGCCTGGATGCAGATGCTGAATCAGTTCAGGCAGACCCGGAACTTTGCTGAGCGACTCCTTCCATTCCTGCTGTTTCATTCCGAGCATCAGATCGAGGGTATTCCCTTCTCCAAACCAGTCGGCAATGGAACGGTAGGGACTCTTGTCCTTCTGCTTGCGGAACGTATCAGGGTCCGGAAAGTACTTGACAAACTGGGTCCTGATGGCCTTGCCTATCAGACTTTGAGCTACAATGCCGGGGCCTTCCTGCTCTCCCTCGTAGACCAGTTCAACTTTACCCGTGATGGAAGGAATAACCCCTACAAAGTCGGCGAGGCGAATGTGCGTCTCCTTTTCGGCATTCCTCAGCACACGACGTTCTGCGGCAGCCACCAATGCTTCCAATGCCGAAATGGTCAATCGTGCAGACACACCGCTCTTCGCGTCAATGTATTCGCTCTTCCGTGCTTCGAAGGCAATTTGCTCGACAAGATCCCGAGCAATTTCGTGCACAGCCACCCGCTCCTTTTGTTCAGGCCTGATGCGTGCTTCCTGTGTGGTAATTTTCTTACCTATCTCAATGGTCTTCGGGTAATGTGTGATGATCTGGCTGTCAATGCGATCCTTGAGCGGGGTAACAATGCTGCCCCGATTGGTATAGTCCTCAGGATTGGCAGTAAATACAAATTGAATATCCAAGGGAAGCCTCAGTTTGAAGCCTCTGATCTGTATATCTCCCTCCTGAAGTATGTTGAAGAGTGCTACCTGTATACGGGCCTGCAAATCGGGCAATTCATTGATTACAAAAATGCAACGGTTTGAACGCGGGATGAGCCCGAAATGAATCACTCGTTCATCGGCATAGGCAAGCTTGAGCGAGGCCGCCTTGATTGGATCTACATCCCCAATCAGATCCGCCACAGAAACATCCGGCGTTGCCAGTTTCTCGGTATACCTGTCACTTCGATGAATCCAGCTAACCGGTGCATCATCACCTCTGGCAGCAATCAGGTCGCGACCATAGCGCGACAATGGGGCTAAAGGGTCATCGTTGAGTTCAGAGCCCTCGAGCACCGGAATGTACTCATCCAGCAGGTGCACCATCAGTCTGGCAAGACGTGTCTTGGCCTGGCCTCTCAACCCGAGCAAGTTAATATCATGGCCTGCCAGAATGGCCCGTTCAACATCCGGTATTACCGTGTCCTCGTAACCCCAGATACCGTCAAATACGTTTTCCCCAGCTTGAATCTTTTTGATCAGATTTCGCCGCAATTCATCCTTGATGCTCGTGGGCTGATAGCCCGACTTCCTCAGTGCGCCAACTGTTCCTGGTTTGTCCATGTTAAAAACTCTTCTTTCTGTTCCGTTTAAAGTCCTCAAAAACGAGATTCCCAAGTCCCTGCAAGCTGCTATAGTAGGCGTTCCCATTGTTGGCTTTCGTAAAATCCCTGACAAACTTCTTCAGGTAGGGATCTGTCGCAATCATGAAGGTGGTTACCGGGATCTTGATCTTTCTCAACTGCGAAGCCAGATTAAGCGTGCGGGCGAGAATCAGGTGATCAAGGCCAAAACTATTCTTGTAGTACTTGATTCCCTGTTTGATGCAGGTTGGCTTCCCGTCTGT